>JBILEY010000045.1:0-19950 GCA_044351865.1 Planctomycetota bacterium
CAGGGCGGCAGGCGGCGGGCGAACTGAAGGACGCGGGGCTCGTCGTGCACGCGGTCGGCTATGGCAGCGCGCTCGGCAGCAAGATCCCCGTCGTGCAGCAGGGCCAGCAGGAGTTCCTGCGCGACAAGGCCGGCCAGGAGGTCGTCTCGCGCATGGACCCCGAGAGCCTGCGCAAGCTGGCGGCGGCGACCGGCGGCGAGTTCGTGCGCGCCGAGGCGCTGCCGTTGCCGCTGAACGAGCTGTACGAGAAGCGCCTGTTGCCGATGCAGAAACGCTCCTACGAAGCGGGAGCCGCCACGCAGAAGCAGGCCCGCTATCAGTGGGTGCTGCTGCCGCTGCTGTTGCTGATGCTGTGGGACCTGGCCATGGCCGGAGGACGACGATGAACAGGTTGGCGATCATCCCGATGCTGTTGTTGGCGCTCGGTGGCGAGCACGAGCGCGGCCTGCAGCTCTACCGCGATGGCAAGTTCGCCGAGGCGGCGGCGGCGTTCCGCGCGGCGATCGCGCAGGACGGCGACTCGGCCGAACTGCAGTGGAACCTGGCGCGCGCCAGCTTCGCCGCCGGCGATCTCGAGGCGGCGGAGGTCGCGGCGGAGAAGTACGCAGCGCTCGCCAAGGACACGCGCGCCGACCTGCACCTCGGCATGCTCGGTGCCGTTCGCCATGCGCAGGCGAAGACGCTCGCTGCCGCGGCGGAGACGCCGCCGGCGCCAAAGGCAGGCGATCCACAGGCAGGCGATCCACAGGCAGTCGATCCACAGGCAGTCGATCCACAGGCAGTCGAGTCGCCGGCGGATCCGCTGCCGCAGCTCGAGCAGGCGTTGGCGAAGGCGAAGGACGCCGGCGACTACTACGAACGCGCCGCCGCGGCGCAGCCTGCGCCCGAACTGTTGCGCAACCTGGAGCGTTCGCAGCGACTGCAACAGGCGCTTGCCGCGCGCATCGACGAGCTGAAGAAGCAGCGCGAGCAGCAGCAGTCGGAGGACAAGGAGAAGGATCCGCAGCAGAAGGACCAGGGCGACAAGAAGCCCGACGAGAAGAACAAGGACGACGAGAAGAAGCCCGACGACAAGAAGGACGACGACAAGAAGCAGGAGGACGAGAAGGACGAGAAGCAGGAGAAGTCCGAGCAGGAGCAGAAGGGCGAGCCCGAGCAGAAGAAGCCCGGCGAGGAGCCGAAGGGCGAGCCGAAGCCGCAGGACGGCAAGTCCGAGCAGCAGCAGGGGGCCGGCGACAAGTCCGAGCAGCCGCCGGAGCCGCAGGGCAACGGCGGCGACCAGAAGCAGCCGGACCAGGAGCAGAAGGGCCAGCAGCCGCCGGAGGATGGCAAGGACGGCAAGGACGGTGCGTCGGCGCCGCCAGCCGGTGCCAAGCCCGAGGATGCCAAGGGCGCGGCCGGCGAGCCGAAGCCCGCCACCGAACTGACGCCCGAGCAGGCGCAGCAACTGATGGAGCGCCTGCAGAAGCTCGACGAACGGCTGCGCGCGGCCCGTGCGCGCGCCCGGTCCGGCCGACCGCCGGTGGAGCGCGACCGGTGAGCCGATCCCGAGGAACGTCGTCGCTCGCGGCCCTGTTGTCGCTCGCACTCGCCGCCGCGGCCCAGGAACGGCTCGAGGTCCAAGGCCCGGAGCCCGCACTCGTGCGCCTCGGCGAAGCGGCGCGCGTGCAGTTGTGCATCCACGATCCGGGCGGTTCGTTGCGCGACCTCGTGCTGCCACAGGTCGAGGGTCTGAGCCTGCGGCTGCACGGCCCGTCGCAGCGCGAGAGCATCGTCAGCGTCAATGGCCGCGTGCAGCGCGGCGTGCAGGTCTTCTACCAGGTCGAGGTGCTGCCGCTGCGCGAGGGCACGTTCGTGCTGCCGTCGTTCGCGGTGTGGACGGGTTCGCGCGAACAGCGCACCGCGGAGCTGCGCGTCGAGGCTCGGCGCGACGTGCGCGCCGAGCAGTTGGCGTGGATCGACGTCACCACGCCGACGCTGCGCGTCTACGAGCACGAACCGGTGCGCATCCACGTCGAGGCCGGCGTGCTGCCGACCGTGCGGCTCGTGCGCGGGCGCGCCAGCAATGGCCAGCCGTATGCCGACGTCGAGGTGCAGGCGACGTGGCTCGAACCGATGGCCGGCGTCGAGTCGATCGCCTCGCCCGACCCTGCGGGCAACACGGCGCTGATCGTGCGCGGTGGCAACAACCTGATGGTCGTCGGGCACGATCCGGCATTCGTGCGCGACGGCAGCAGCTGGCTGCGCTTCACCTTCGATCGCGCGCTGCTGCCGACGAAACCCGGCCGGCTCGAACTGGCGGCGCCGACGTTCCGCTTCCACGTCTTGCGCAACGAGAGCCGCGACGTGTTCGGGCTGCAGCGCGGCGGGCTGTCGGAGAACTTCTTCGTCTACGGCAAGCCGCTGTCGGTCGAGGTGCTGCCGATCCCGGAGGTCGGGCGTCCCAGTCCGTGGTACGGCGCGGTCGGCCGCTTCACGGTCGACGCCGCCGTCGATCGCGAGCAGGTCAAGGTCGGCAACTCGGTGAAGCTGACGCTGACCGTGCGTGGGCAGGGCAACTTCGGGTTCCTGCGTCTGCCCAAGTTCGACGCGTTGCCGGGCTTCCACAAGTTCGGCCAGACGGCGATCGAACGCAGCCCCGAGCGGGCGTCCGTCACCTACGACCTGATGCCGAAGTCGGCCGACGTGCAGGCGGTGCCTGCGATCGACTGGAACTACTTCGACACCACCCCGGGCGTGGAGCGCTTCGTCACCGTGCAGACGAAGCCGGTGCCATTGCTGGTGCAGGATCTGCCCGACCGCGAGTCGCTGGCGCCGTCGCCCGATGCGAACGCGGCCCCGGTCGTGTTCGGGGTCGACCAGGTGTTCGACCTGCCCGACCTCGTCGGCCCGGCGGTGCGCTTCGAGCGCCCGGGGACCCTCGGGCCGTGGCTCGCGGTGCTGGCGCCGTGGTTGCTGCTGCTGGGCTCGGGCTTCGTGTTCCGCTGGCTCGCGCGGCGCCGTGGCGACGTGGTGGGTGAGCGGGCCCGGGCGGCTGCCCGTGCGTGCGAACGCGCCCTGGCGGCCGGCGGCGACCCGCTGGCGGTCCTGACCGACTACCTGGGCGATCGCCTCGGTGTGTCGGGTGCCGCGCTGATCGCGGCCGATGCCGGCGAGCGCCTGCAGCAGGCGGGAGTGGCGCCGGAGCTGGCGGCGCGCCTCGTGGCGGCGATCGAGCAGGGCACCGCCGCGCGCTACGGAGGCGGAGCCGGGCTCGCCGCTGCCACCGTGCGCGAGCTGGTCGCGGCCCTCGAGGCGGTGCGATTCGGCGTCGCGCGGCTGCTGCCGCTCTGGCTCTTGCCGCTGTTCCTGACGCTGGCGGCCAGCGGGCCGCTGCAGGCGCAAGACGATCCAGCGGCGGCCGCGGTCGCGGCCTATCGCGCGAAGGACTACGCCGTCGCCGAGGCGGGGTTCGCCAAGGCGTTCGACACCACCGGCGACCGCCGCTTGCTGCGAGCCCGCGGCAACTGCTTCGTGCGCATGCAGCCACCCGACCTGCCGCGCGCGCTGTGGTGCTACGAATGCGCGCGTCTCGGGCTGCCGCGCGACACCGAGCTCGCTGGCAACGTGCGCTTCGTGCGGCAACGGCTCGAGCTTTCCGACGCGCCCGACGGCATGGTCGCTGCGTTCGTGCGCGCGCTGCACCGGCTGACGGCGAACGAGCAGCTGTTGGTGTGTGCCACTTGCATGACGCTCGCCGCCGCTCTGCTGTTGCTCGGCTGGCGCCGGCCGGTCGCCCGCACGCTCGGGTTGCTGTTCGGCGCCACCGGGGCCGTGTTCGCCGTCGAGTTGCTGTGGCTGGCGCCGAACCGGCCGCCGGTGGCGATCGCGCTGGAGCGCCTCGAGCTACGCGCCGAACCTCGCGCCGATCTGCCGTCGCTGGCGACCGTGCGTCCCGGTGTCGCCGTCGAGGTCCACGGCAGCCTGGGTGGCTCGTGGCTGCGCGTCGCAATCGGCGATCGCATCGGCTACGCGCCGGCGGCGACGCTGGCGGTGGTCGAGTAGCGCCAGCGGTACGAGTGGGGGGCACCGTTGCAGCGTGCATCGGTCTCGGTCCGCGGCGCCTTCTGTGGCACTACGGCTTTCGGAGGTGCGGGGAATTCCCGATCGAGTGCGCGGCGGCTTCGGCGCGAAAGGTCGGCATCGCCATGAACGCCCTGCAGCACATCGTGCGCATCCAGGACCTGCTCGAGGACTGGCGCGCCCTCGGTTCGCTTCGTCTGCGCAACGGCGTCGAACTGATCGGCCGCGTGCCCGACGAGGACGCTTCGGTCTGGATGCACGTCGTGTTTCCCCAGCTGCGCGGCGAGCGGCTGGCGCACCTGGAACGTCAGCTCGGTACACCGCTACCGCAGTCGTTGCGCGCGTTCTACGGGTGCTGCGGTGGCATGAGTCTGTTCCTCGGCGCGTTCACGTTGCGCGGCCTGCGGCGCCCGGGCTTCGGACTCGGTTCCGGTGCGCTGCAGCCGGAGGACATCGTGTCCCTGAACCACGAGCTCGACGGGCAGGGCTGGAAGCCGCGCGGCGCGGTGGCGTTCGCCGAGAACGCGCTCGATCTGTCGGTGCACCTTGTGGGCATGGGCGAATCCCCGGCGCAGGTCGTGCGGTGCGAACGCAGCACCGGCAGGGTGCTCGAACGCCACGACGACGTGTTCGCTTGCGTCGACGCACGTCTCTACCGGCTCGACGAGATGCAGTTGCGCTGACGGTGATGCGGCGCGCGCGCTGCACGGAGCGATGGGGCGATCAGCCGAGCATGCGCTTCGCGCGCGCCGCGGTCGCCAGCAGCACGACGCCGAGCAGCACGAACACGCCGGCGACCAGCCAGCGCAGCAGCCATTCGTAGATCAGCACGGCGAAGCCGAAGCCAACGGCGGCGGCGCCGATCACGAACAGCAGCGTCGGCAGTTGTTGCGGCACCTGCGGCATGCCGGGCATGCCACGACCCAGTTGGAAGTCCATCAGCGGAGGCTCTTCGAGTAGATGCGGTAGCGGCGGTAGAGGCGCAGGCCCATCGTCGCCAACGGGCTCAGCATGTCGTCGTTGTCCTCGAGGATCCAGCCGGCTTCGCAGGCGTCGAAGCCCGCGGCGATGCCGTCCTCCATGACGCGCTGCATCATCATCACGTCGACGCCGGCGCGGCGGTATTCGCGGGTCACGCCCATGGTCAGCACGCGGATCGAGCGGGTCGCACGCAGGGTGCGCAGGAACTTCCACCAGCCGAACGGCAGCAGCCGGCCGTTGCAGGCGTGCACCGCCTTGTTCACGTCGGGCAGGGCGACGATGAAGCCGACGGGCTTGCCCTCGACCTCGGCGATCTGCAGCAGGGCCGGGTGCGCGATCTTCTTCAGGTCGCGCGCCTGCGCCAGGAACTCGGCCTCGGGCATCGGCGCGAAACCCCAGTTGCGGTCCCAGATGCTCTCGTAGAGCCGCCACATCGTGCGCACGTCGTCGGTGAAGCGGCGCATGTCGACCTGGCGCAGCTGGGCGGCATTGCGCTTCTGCAGGTGCTCGGCGATGCGCGCCATGCGCTTGCGGTCGATGCCCTCCTTGGTGCCGTGCAGCGCGACGAGGTCCTTGGCCTTCTGCAATCCGGTCGCTTCGAGCCAGCCGGCGTAGTGCGGCGGGTTGTGCGGCATCATCATCACCGGCGTGCCGGGATCGCCTTCGACCAGCAGGCCGCAGCGGTAGTTGGTCGACAGGTCGACCGGGCCACGCAGCTCGGTGGCGCCGCGCTGCCGGCACCATTGGCCGGCGTGCTCGACGAGACTCGCGGCTGTTTCGGCGTCGCTCGCTTCGAAGTGTCCGAAGAAGCCGACGCGGTCGCCGTGGAACTCGTCGTTGAGGCGATCGCGGCAGGCGCTGACGCGGCCGACCAGCTTGCCATTCCGCCACGCGGTGAACAGGCCGAGCTCGGCGTGCTGGAAGAACGGATTGCGGTGCGGCTGCAGCTGCCACTTCTCGCCGGCGGCCAGCGGCGGCACGAAGTTCCGGTCGCCGCGGTAGAACTCGCGCTGCAGGTCGAGGAAGCGGCCCGGATTCGTCTCGGTGCGGATCTCGACGGCGGCGCGCAGGTCTTTTGCGGGGGCGGTCATCCGGATAGACGTTAGGGGATGCATCCGGGCCTCGCCACGCGCCAGCGGCACGCCAGTGCCCTCCTCCTCGCGGCGTGCTTCGCCGCCTGCGCGACCCCGCCGGTCCACTTCCAGCCAGGGCCGCTGTCGGCGGACCAGATGGAATTGATGCGCAAGGCCGAAGCCTCCTACCGCAAGGACGCCCCCGACTACCCAGTGCTGCGCGCGCGGGTGATGGAGGATCCGGTGGCGACGGCGTGGCTGGTGCGCATGTTCGTGCGCGACCTGGTCCGGGTACGCGAGCGACCGCTGGCTCCGACCGGCGGCGAGGAGATCGTCGTGCGGGCGGTCGAAGGGGCCGATCCGGTCGGCGTGCGCGCGACCAACGAGATCCGGCACATCGGCGTGAAGGCCGTGCCGCTGCTGATCGGCGACCTGCTTCTGCACGAGGGCACGCTGCCGCGCGAACTCGGCATCGACCTGCTGGCGGTCGTCGGCCCGGCGGCCGTGCCGGACCTGCTCGACGTCGCCGCGCGCGGCGACGTGCGGCAACGGCGCGCTGCGGCGCGCGCGCTCGGTCGTGTCGGTGCGAGCGAGCAGGCGCTGCCGGTGCTGGTCGCAATGGCCGAGGACGGCGACTACACGGTGCGAGCCGACGCCCTGCGCGGCCTCGCGGGTTGTGGGGAGCCGGCGATCGTCCACCTGGCCGCGCGCCTTTCCGGCGACCAGGATCCGTTCGTGCAGCGTGTCGCGGCCGAGCAGCTCGGTCGCTTCCCGGTTCGCGCCAGCGGCGATGCGCTGGTCGCCTACCTCGAGCGTTGCCTGCGCGCGCGCGACGAGAGCGGCGAACGCAGCGCGCAAGCGGCGCTGCAGGTGCTCGCCGGCAAGCGGGGCCTGCGCACGCCCGAGGCTTGGCAGCGCCTGGTCATGACCATGCCGGAGCGTCTGCCGGCGTCTGCAGCACCGAAATCCGAGAACCAAGATGTCTGAAGACTGGAAGATCCAGCGCGACCGGAAGGCGTGTGAGCGTCCGGGGTGTCCGTTGCCGACCAGCCGCGCATGGTTCGCGGTGCTGCAGTGGCCGGAGTGCGTTCGCAGCGACATGTGCGATGCGTGCTTCCAGGAGCACGAGCGCCACTGTGCGCCGGGGCAGCCGCCGATCTTCTGGCGGTCGGTGCGCAAGGCGAGTGGCAGCAAGGAGCCGGTGCTCGACCTGCACTCGCTGCGCGCGCTGTTCGATCGGCTGGCCACGGTCGACGACGATCGGGCGCGTTCGTTGCGCTACTTCTGCGCGCTGTTGCTGCTGCGCAAGCGCGTGCTGCGCAACGTGCCGCCGCGCACCGCCGAGCAGGAGCGCGCCGACCTCGTGCTGGTCGATCCGAAGCAGAAGGAGATGGACCCGATCGTGCTGATCGCGCCGGCCATCGACCTCAGCGACCTGGGCGGCCTGAAGGCCGAGCTGCTGGCTGCAATCGGTCAGGCACCGGCCAGCGGCGAAGCCAGCTGATCCGCCGTTCGGCTGGCCACTGCCTGGTTGAGTCACTGCCGGTTGGAGTCACTGCCTGGAGGAGTCACTGCCCGGTGGAGTCACTGCCAGGTGATCTGCCAGATCAGTTCCGGACCGGCCTCGAACGCGGTCTCGACGGGGATGAGCAGGAATGCGCGTTTGCCTTCGCGGCCGGCTTCGACGCCGCGCGCGCTCGGGTGCACGCTGCTGGCGACCGCCGCGGTCGCGCCTTCGACCTCGAGTCGGATGGTCTGGGCGAAGTCGGACGTCTTGCCCGTAGGGTCGTAGAGGCTCGCCATGGGCGTGCGCGACGACTTCGGCAGCGCCAAGCATTGGATCCACTTCTTGTCCGGGCCGCGCTGCAGGTAGACGCGCAGGCTCGGCCCTTCGCCTTCGAGCCGCGGCACGAAGCGGAGGCTGTCGTCGCCGAACCGAACGGCGCTCAGGTCGGTGACCGTGCCCTGGCTGTGCACGAGGGCGGCGTGGCGGTCGCTCCACTGGATGCCCTTGGCCTGCACTTCGGCGGGGCCGGGCTTCGGCTCGTCGACGAGCGCGCGCGTGGTGATCTGGGCAGCGCCGCCGCCCTTCAGGGTCACGTGGAAGCCGACCAGCTCGCTGCCCGAGCAGGCGGCGAAGGGGGCGACAGCGGCGGCCAGGAACAAGAGGCGGGCGGGGGAGGGCATGGTGCGGGGCGGGAAAGGGGATCGGTCGCAGAAAAAAGTGCGGCGGCGGCGATCTTCTGCCGCCACAGCCCTTGGGGCGATCGGGTCGGGTTGTGCCCCTGCCGGTAGGGGTAACCGGCCCTGGGGGTGGTGACTAGTGGTTTCTGGTGGGTGGAGTGTGGGAGGCTGTGGTTGACAGTGGGTGGTGTCGTGCTACAGTGCAACGCGACATGGACGCAGCAGCGTCCCGGTCCCGGCGCAAATGGTCACTTACTCGGGCAGCTCGGAGCACGGCCTGGACGACAAGGGCAGACTCGTTCTGCCCGGTCGGATCCTGGACGAGGTTCCGAGGAGCCAGTGGAAGTTCCACCTGACCGCCGGGCTCGATCGCTGCCTGCTCCTGCACGACGCTGAAGGGTTTCGTGAACTCGTCGACAAGATCGGGCGGGCAGTGCCTGGCAGCCGCGCTCACCGCGCTCTGTGTCGGCGATTTCTCGGTCACTCGGAGGCCGTCGAGCCTGACGGGAACCGGCGCATTCGCATTCCGGACCCGTTGCTCAAGTATGCGGGGCTCGCTCCTGGGCAACCCGTCGTTCTGGTCGGCACCGGTCGGGTCACCGAGATCTGGTCGGCGCAGCACCTGGACGAAGCGTTGGCCGAAGCGGGCACCGACGAAGAGCAGCTCTTTGCCAGTTTGATGGGTCCTGCCCAACCATCGGTGACCACGGTCGGTCCGTGAGCACGACACGCACGAGTTGATCGCCCCTTGGTCAGAGGGGTCGTTCGGCGACTGCTGCGGTGCGGTCTGAGGGATGCGGCGCATGAACGACGGCGACAGCAAGCTTGGCGGCGAGGACGGTGACGGGTCTAGGCAACCCGTGCATCGTCCGGTGCTGCTCGGCGAGGTGTTGGCTGTCCTCGAGCTGCGTGCCGGATTGACGGTTGTCGATGGTACGGTCGGGGCTGGTGGGCACGCGAGGGCAATCGTGCAATCCATCGGTCCGGACGGGGTGCTGGTAGGGCTCGACCGGGACAGCGAGATCCTGGCTTCGGCGCGGGCGACCTTGTCGGTGGGGACCGACAAGGCGGCCGGCGCCGCGGTCAGGGTCTCGCTGCACCACCTTCCTCACTCGAGGATGCACGAGGCGTTGGCGGCGATCGGTCAGTCGCGCTGCGACCGCGTGCTGCTCGACCTCGGTGTGAGCTCACTGCAGTTGGACCGTCCCGAGCGGGGCTTTTCGTTCATGGCCGACGGGCCACTCGACATGCGGATGGACGCCGATGCGCCGGTCAGCGCCGCCGACTGGTTGGCGACGGTCGACGAGCAGGAGCTCGCCGACACGTTGTTCCAACTGGGGGACGAACGCTACAGTCGGCGGATCGCGCGCAAGCTCGTCGAAGTCCGCCGCCGCACGCCGATCGTCCGCACGTCCCAGCTCGCAGCCCTCGTCGTCGATGCCCTTCCCGGTGCCGCTCGTGGTGGTCGTATCCACCCGGCAACTCGTACGTTCCAAGCCATCCGCATGCACGTCAACGACGAGCTCGGCGAGCTCGCGCGTGGCCTGCAGGCTGCGCACGACTGCCTGCGCCCTGGCGGTCGGCTCGCCGTCATCTCGTTCCACTCGCACGAGGATCGCGCGGTGAAGCACTTCCTGCGCGCGAAGTTCGAAGTGGTGACGAAGAAGCCGATCGAGGCCACGCTGGCCGAGGTGCGCGACAATCCGCGTTCGCGCAGCGCCAAGCTGCGCTGCGCCGTGCGGCGGGAGGACGTCGCATGAGGTGGTTGCTCGCCGGCCTCCTGTTCGCGCTCGCCGTGTCGCTGGCGATCGGCACCGCCGCGCTGCGCGCGTCGAACACGTGCCAACGACACCAGGTCGAGCAGGCCTATCGCGAGGTCGGCGGTCGCATCGTCGAGTTGCGCCGTCTGTCGGTCCGTCGTCTCGAGGTCGCGTCGACGGAGCAGCTCGCCTTGCGCCACTGGCGCGTGCTGCGGGCCGAGTTCGACCGCGCCACGGAGTCGCGCCAATGAAGTCCGGCGAGCTGGCCCGGGTGCGCCTCGCGTTCGCCGGGCTCGGCATCGTGCCGGTGTTCCTCGCGGGCTGGCTCGGTTGGTTGCAGGTGGTCCAGGCCGGCGAGATCGAACGCGGCGGTCGCGCGCCGCTGCGCCTCGTGCCGGAGACCGCCGATCGCCAGGCACAGCGCTCCGAAGCGCTGCCTGCCCCGCGCGGCACGATCGTCGATCGCAACGGCGCCCTGCTGGCGCTCGACTGCGAGAGCTACGAGGTGCGCGCGAACCTGCTGGTGCCGCGCGACGAACGGGCTTCGGCGGCGAGGTTCCGGCTGTGGCTGCTGCAGTTCGTCGACCGCGTGGCGACCGCGTTGGCCAACGACGACGAGTTCACCGATCGCGAAGCGGCGCGCAAGGAGCACCGCGAGCGGCTCGAACGCTCCATCGCGCGCGCGTTCGCCTTCGCCGACCTGCCGGCCGAAGGGCCGTTGCCGGAGAAGCACCCGGTGCGCGCCGACCTGCTGCTCGCCAACGGCGTCGACTCGCTGGCCGTGATCGAGGGGCTGCAGCGCCTGGTCGCACAGAAGGGCTACAAGCACATCGCGCTCGACTTCCTGCGTTCGTTCCAGCGGCGCTATCCGGAGCGCGATCTGACGCACGGCCTGGTCGGTCACGTGCGCACGAGCTGGGTCGAGGCTGCGTCCGGCGCGAAGAAGCTCGTCACGCAGGGCGCCTGCGGGCTCGAGACCTTCCGCATCCTCGCCGCCGAGTCGTCGACCAGCCGCGGCTTCCTGCGCGACGGGGTCGGTCGCAACTACTTCCTGTCGCCGGTGCTCGACATGCCGCAGCCGAACGTGCTGCACACGACCATCGACCTGGAGCTGCAGGGCATCGCCATCCGCGAGCTGAAGGCGCAGGCGACGCTGGCACCGCAGACCGGCAAAGGGGCGCTGCCGAAGTGGGGCGCCATGGTGCTGGTCGAGATCGCGACCGGCGACGTGATGGCGGCGGCGGCGTGGCATCGCGACGAGGACAACCTCGAGAACGTCGCGTTCACGCCCTACCAGACGCTCTACGAGCCCGGCTCGATCGTGAAGCCGCTGGTGCTCGCCTACGCCTACGAGGCGGGCGTGCTCGACTGGGGCCACGAGTTCGACTGCGCGCCGGGTTCGTCGGAGTACCGCGAGCGCATCGCCGGCCTCGGCCGCCGCCGCCCGGTGCGCGACGACCACGACTGCTCGCGGCTCACGCCGCACGGCATCCTGGTCAACAGCTCGAACATCGGCGCCGCCTATGCCGGCCTGCTGCTGTCGCGCGAGCAGTGGGCCGACTACATGGACTTCTACGGCCTGCGCAGCTCGCTCGGGCTCGCCATGCCGAGCGAAGGGCGCGCCGGCACCAACCCGCGATCGTTCGCGGCCGACGTGCCGCTGCGCTCCTTCCGCGCCAACAGCGCGATCTCGTTCAGCTTCGGCTACGAGATGCAGGCCACGGCGATGCACATCGCGCGCGCCTACCTGCGGCTGTTCCGCGGTCGGTCGGCCGAGCTGCGGCTGTGCCGCGGCGTCGAAGTCGACGGCCGCTACCAGGCAGTGCCGCAGCAAGCCGACACCGGCCCGCACTTCCGTCCCGAAGTCGTCGACGCGGTCCGCGCGGCGATGGTGGACGTCGTCTCGAACGATCCCCACGCCACGGGCGTGCACATGCACGCGCGCATGTTGAAGGAGCTGGGGATCGATCTCCACGGCGTGATCGGTGGCAAGACCGGAACCGCCGTCAGCTCGGTCGGTGTCAAGGGCGGCGGCACCGTGGAGATGCGCAACGCGAGCTTCGTCGGCTTTCTGCCGGCGGAGCAGCCGCGCTGGTTGGCGGTGTGCGTGCTGCAGCGGGACAGTCGTGGAACCTTCTATGGTGGCAGCTATGCTGCGCCTCCTGTCGTGCGGCTGTTGCTCCAATGCCAGCAGTTGGAGCAGCGGCGGTACTGGCAACAGGAGGCTTCGAACGGCGCCGACGGTCAGGTCGGCTCCGGTCTGGTGACTCCTGGTGATTCAGGCTGGGGCCGGGGGGCTCCAGGGACAACTCGGTAGGGCGGCTGATGACTGAGGTTGCTTATCCCTCCGGACTGCCGTCCGGACAGGGACTCGTCCATTTGCGTGAATTCCGCGACTGCTTGCAGCCGCGCGAGGTCCTGCGTTGGCGCGACGTGCCGGTCGACGGCCTCTGCTTCCACAGCGGCGAGGTGCGCGCTGGCAGCCTGTTCTTCGCCATCCGTGGCGCCAAGAACGACGGCTCGCTCTACGCGCAACAGGCGGTCGCGCGCGGCGCTGCCGCCGTCGTCGCCGAGGAGCCGTTGTCGTTGCCGGTGCCAGTGCTCGTCGTCGCCAATGCGCGTGAAGCGCTGGCCGACGCGGCCCGCTACTACTACCGCGATCCGTCGCGCGCGGTGTCGGTGATCGGCATCACCGGCACCAACGGCAAGACCACGACCGCGCACCTCGTGCGTGCGTGCCTGCAGGCGGATCGCCGGCAGGTCGGTCTGCTCGGCACCATCGCCTACGAGTTCGGCGGTCGCCGCATCCCGGCGACCAACACCACGCCGGATCCGATCCGCATCCAGGGCTACCTGCGCGAGATGGCCGATCGTTTCGCCAGCGCGTGCGTGATGGAAGTGTCGAGCCACAGCCTCGACCAGGACCGCGTGCGCGGCGTGCACTTCGCGTCGGCGGTGTTCACCAACCTGACGCAGGACCACCTCGACTACCACGGCACGATGGCCGCCTACCAGAAGGCCAAGGCCCGGCTGTTCACCAGCCTGCAGTCGGGTGCGGCGGCGGTGTTGAACCGCGACGACCCGGCGGCCGTGGCGATGGCCGAGGAAGTGCAACGCGGCGTGCGCACGATCTGGTACGGGCTGTCGCCCGACGCCGACGTGCGCGCCGAGAACCTGCGGCTCGGCCCGGACGGCACGCGCTTCACGATGGTCATGCCGAACGGCCGCGTCGAGCTGTTCCTGCGGCTGGTCGGCCTGCACAACGTGCACAACGCGCTCGGCGCGGCGGCGGCGGCGCTGTCGATCGGCACCAGCGAGCTCACCGTGGCGTCGGCGCTCGAGGACGCGCGCGCGGTGCCCGGCCGACTCGAGCAGGTCGACACGGCGGTCGGCAGCTCGGCGCGCGTGCGCACGTTCGTCGACTACGCGCACACGCCGGACGCGCTCGACAAGGTGTGCGGCACGCTGGCCGAATTGGCCGAGGGTCGCCTGCACGTCGTGTTCGGCTGCGGCGGTGATCGCGACCGCAGCAAGCGCGCGCCCATGGCTGCGGCTGTCGCGCGGCACGCGCATGTCGCCTACCTGACCAGCGACAACCCGCGCAGCGAGGATCCCGAGGCGATCCTCGACGACGTCGAGAAGGGTCTCGCCGGCGCGTCGTGCCAGTGGACACGCATCGTCGATCGCGCCGAGGCGATCCGCGCGGCCGTGGCCTCTGCCCAGCCCGGCGACACGGTGCTGGTGGCCGGCAAGGGGCACGAGACCTACCAGGTCTTCAAGGACAGCGTCGTTCCGTTCGACGATCGGCTCGAAGCCGCGCGCGCACTCGCGGCGAGGGAGGCGGGATGGTTGCACCGATGAACAAGAAGCGTGAAGTCGACGCCGCGAATGGTGGCCGGCGCACGCGTTCCGGTCGTGCCTCGTGGCTCACGGCGGCAGCGGTCGCGCGCGTCACCGGCGGCGAAGTGGTCCTTCGCGGCGATGCCGCTGTGGGGGTCGCCACGGACAGCCGCGCCGACTGCCTCGGCAAGCTGTTCGTCGCACTGCGCGGAGAGAAGCAGGACGGCCACGCCTACCTCGCGAACGCGGCGCAGGCCGGGGCCGCCGGCCTGCTGGTGGCGACCACGCCGTCGACGTTGCCCGGCGACCGCAGCAGCGGGCGGCCGGCTCCGTTCGTGGTGCGCGTCGCCGATACCGGACAGGCGCTGCTGGACCTCGCCGCCGAGCACCGTCGTCGCCATCGCGCCAAGGTCATCGGCGTCACCGGCTCGTGCGGCAAGACGTCGACCAAGGAGTGGCTCGGCGCGGTGCTGGCGTCGGTGATGCCGGCGGTGCGTTCCCCGGGCTCGTTCAACAACCAGATCGGCGTGCCGTTGACGCTGTTCGCCATCGAGCCGGACACGCGCGCTGCGGTCGTCGAGATCGGCACCAACGCGCCCGGCGAGATCGCGCAGCTGACGCAGGTCGCGCGGCCGGACATCGGCATCGTCACCTGCGTGGCGCCAGCGCACCTCGAAGGCCTCGGCTCGGTCGAAGGCGTCGCGCGCGAGAAGTCGTCCCTGCCGGCGGGGCTGCCCGAGGACGGGCTCTGCATCCTGAACGGCGACGACGCGGCGTGCCGCGCGATGGCCGCGGTCACCAAGGCGAAGGTCGAACTGTTCCGCGTCGAGCGCGAGGCCGACTGGTTCGCCACCGACGTTCGCTTCACGGCGATGGGTACGACATTCCTGCTGCAGGGCAAGCGGCAGGTGACGCTGCCGCGCCTCGGCACGCACAACGTCTACAACGCCCTCGCGGTCATCGCGGCCGCCAGCCACCTCGGCGTCGCCGAGGAGGACGTGCTGACCGCGCTGGCCAGGGTGCCGTCGGCGCAGCGCCGGCTCGAGCCCAAGGTCGCCGGTGGGGTCACCGTGTTCGACGACACCTACAACATGAACCCGCAGTCGGCGTCGGCGGCGCTGCACGCGCTCGCCGGCCTCAGCAGCGGCGGTCGCCGCATCGTCGTGTTCGGCGAGATGCGCGAACTCGGCGCGCAGAGCGAGGTGTTGCACCGCACGCTCGGCCACGAGGTCGCGACGACGCGGCAGGACGTGCTGCTGTGCGTTGGCGCCGGGGCCGCGCCGATCGCCGACGGCGCCATCGCCGCCGGCATGCCGGCTGCCGCGGTGCACCGCCTCGACGACCAGGAGCAGGCGCTGCCGCTGCTGCGCAGCCTGTTGCGTCCGGGCGACCGCGTGCTGTGCAAGGCCTCGCGCCGCGTGGCCCTCGACCAGCTCGTCGACCGCCTGGTCGCCGAGCTTTCCGGCGCCAGTATGTCGGGCGGCGAATCGTCTGGCGGGCGTGGCGACGCGGCCGCGACCACGAGCTGAACGATGATCCACTGGCTCGCTCCGTTCCTGTTCTCGGAAGACGTCTGCCGTCTGCTGGGCTACGTCTCCGTGCGTGCGGCCGGGGCGGCGGTGACCGCGTTCCTGTTGGCGATCCTGTTCGGGCCGCGCGTGATCGCGTGGTTGCGCCAGCTCGGCATCCGCGAACGCACCGACGATACCGGTTCGAAGAAGCTCGAGGAGCTGCATGCGCACAAGGCCGGCACACCGACCATGGGCGGGCTTTTCGTGCTCGGCGCGATCCTGATCTCCTGCTCGCTGTGGATGCGCTTCGATGGCGCCAATCGGTTCTCGCTGCCCGGCATCGTGCTGGTCGCCGGCTTCGCCGCCGTCGGCTTGTGGGACGACTGGGTCAAGCTGACCGACAAGACGCGCAAGCGCGGCATCACCAAGCGCGAGAAGCAGGGGGCGCTGACCTTGCTGGCGCTGCTGGTCGGCTTGTGGCTGCTGGTGCCCGCGGGCCTGCAGCACGAGATGGGCGGACCGCACCTGTACGTGCCGTTCGTCAAGGATTTCTCGATCGACCTCGCCGTCTGGTTCGGCGTGCCGTTCCTTCTCGTCGCCATCGCCGTGCTGACCGGCTCCGCCAACGCGGTGAACCTGACCGACGGGCTCGACGGGCTCGCCACCGGCTGCGTCGTCACCGCCGCGATCGCCTACGCCGTGATCACCTACGCGGTCGGTCGCGTCGACTGGGCGCAGTACCTGCTGGTGCCGCACGTCGCCGGCGCCACCGAGATGACGGTGATGATGGCGGCGCTGCTAGGCGGCTCGCTCGGCTTCCTTTGGTTCAATGCCGCCCCGGCGATGGTGTTCATGGGCGACGTCGGCAGCCTCGGACTCGGTGGCGCGCTCGGCTACGCGGCGCTGGTCAGCCGCACCGAACTGGTGCTGCTGGTCGTCGGCGGTGTGTTCGTCGTCGAGGCGCTGTCGGTGATCCTGCAGGTGGCGTCGTTCAAGCTGCGCGGCAAGCGCATCTTCAAGTGTGCGCCGCTGCACCACCACTTCCAGTTCGGCGGCATGCCGGAGACGCGCGTCGTCGTGCGGACCTGGGTCGTCTCGGCGCTGCTCGCCCTGTGCAGCCTGGCCCTGTTCAAGGTGCGCTGATGACCGCCGTCACCGAATCGCGCGAACTGGCGTCGGGGCAGAAGACCAGCCTGCGTGAACTCGACTGGCTGATGCTGGTCACCGTGGCGCTGTGCTGCCTCGGCCTCGTCATGGCGGTGTCGGTGCGCGGCTCGCAGGTCGACTTCGGGCCGCTGCAGGCGATCAAGCTGCAGGGCAGCAAGCTGCTGGCCGGGCTGGTGATGTTCCTGGTCGCGGCGCTGGTGCCGATGCGCGTCGTGCGCCGCTGGGCGATCCCGTCGTTCGTGGTGACCACCGCGTGCTGCCTGCTGCCGCTCCTGGTGTCGCGCGACGTCAAGGGCGCGCACCGCTGGGTGCACATCGGCAGCTTCCAGTTCCAGCCGGTCGAGCCGGCGCGCTTCTGCCTGATCCTGGCCGCCTCGTGGTTGCTCGCGCGCGCCGGCGTCGGCGTGTCGAGTTTCCGCCGCGGCTTCCTGCCGGCGATGGGCTGTGCGGCGCTGCTCGCTGCAGTGCTGGCGGCGCAGCCGGACAACGGCAACGCGCTGATCGTGCTGATGCTGGCGAGCCTGCTGGCGTTGGTCGCGGGCGTGCGCTTCCTGCACTTCGTGCCGCTCGGTCTGCTCAGCCTAGTCGCCCTGGGATTCGCGGCCACGCGGCACGCCTACGTCTGGGATCGACTGACGGGTTTCCTGGCCACCAAGCCGGACTCGCAAGTCGGCCTCGGCCTGATCGCCGTCGGCTCCGGTGGGCTCACTGGGCGCGGCCTCGGGCAGGGCTGGATGAAGATGAGCTACGTGCCCGAGGCACACAACGACTTCGTGTTCGCGATCGTCGCCGAGGAGTTCGGCTACGTCGGCTCGTTGTTCGTGCTCGCTTCGTTCACGACCTTCGGCTACGTCTGCTATCGCCTCGTCTGCAAGGTGCGCGACCCGTTCCTTCGCTACGTGGTGTGCGGCTACGCTCTGATGATCTGCATGCAAGCGGCGATGAACCTGCTCGTGGTCAGCGGGTGGGCTCCTGCCAAAGGCATCGATCTGCCGTTCGTCAGCACGGGCGGCACGAGCCTCATGTTCTGTCTGGCGGCGGTCGGACTGATCGGCAACGCGGCGCGAGCGGATCGCTCGGGCTCGTTCTCGACGGTCGACGAGGCCGCTGTGTCGTGACGCTTCGGGCGGTTACCCGGCGTCGTTCGTTCCTTCTGTCTTCGTTCCGGCAAATGGTTGGGAGGGTGTGATGGGCCAGCTCGAGAAGTACGGCCTCTACGTTCTGTGTCTGGTGATCTTCTTGATCCTCGGCGTGACGCTGTGGGGCGGTGGCGACACCGCGTCGCCGGCGCGCAAGCAGGAGGCGCAGACGCCGATGCGCGCGCCGAACCCGGTCACGCCGCCGCCGACGACGCCGGCGCCGTCGCCCGCCGTCGAGCCGAAGGTGGTCGACATCACCGGGCTGCTGCAGCCCGAGGCGCGCGGCAACGAGCCGAAGAAGAACGCGCCGGTGGCCGATGCGCCGAAGGCGGGCGACGCGCCGAAGGGCCCGGCCGGTGAGACGACCAAGGAGCCGGTCGGCGAAGCCAAGGCGACGACCTACAAGGTCCAGACCGGCGACACCTTCGAGTCGATCGCGCGCAGCAAGCTCGGCGACCCGAAGCGTCAGACCGAGATCGCCAAGTTGAACCCGACGGTGAAGGCGAATCGCATGCGCGTCGGCCAGGAACTGGTGCTGCCGGGCGCGAAGCCGGCGGGCAAGGCGACCGAGCCGGTGATCGATGCGAGCGCCAAGAAGTCGGCGACCCCGAAGGAAGCGTCCGCCAAGGCCAAGGCCGCCGAATCGAAGACCGCCGAATCGAAGACCGCCGAATCGAAGGCCGCCGAATCGAAGACCGCCGACGCCAAGCAGTCCAGCAAGGACGTCGGTGCCGATCGCTCCTATGTCGTCGGCAAGGGCGACACCTTCGGGCGCATCGCGCAGACGCAGCTCGGGTCCAGCAAGCGCGTCGAGGAGATCCGCGAACTGAACCCGAACGTCGACCCGTTGTTCCTGCGCGTCGGCCAGCGCATCAAGCTCCCGAAGAAGTGAGGCGCGGACCGTCATGGTGAGCCGGGTCTGTCTCGTCAGCGGCGGCACCGGCGGGCACCTGATGCCCGCGCTGGTGCTGGCGCGCGCCCTGCGCGCGCGTGGGCACGATCCGGTGCTGGTCACCGAAGGTCGCGATGTCGAACGCGAGCTGCTGCGGCGTGAGTTGCCCGATGTCGTCGAGTGCCAATTGCCCTCGGCGCGCGGCTCGCGCCTCGGCTTGCCGCTGTGGTTGCTGCGCGCGACCGCGACGGCGCGCCGCCTGCTGCGCGAGCAGCACGTCGACGCCGTCGTCAGCACGGGTGGGCGCCCGTCGGTGCCGGTCGGTCTCGCCGCGCGCAGCCTCGGCTTGCCGCTGTTCCTGCTCGAGCAGAACGCCATCACCGGCCGCGCCAATCGCTGGTTGTCGCCGTTCGCACGGCGCATCTACCACGGCCTGCCGGCGGTGCACGCCATCGGCGCGCGGTCGCTGCTGACCGGCACACCGCTGCGACCGGAGATCGGCCGCATCGACCGCCAGGTCGCACGCGAAGAACTCGGCTTGCCGCTGCAGGCAAGCGTCGTGCTGGTGACCGGCGGCAGCCAGGGAGCCCGTTCGCTCAACGAGGCCGTGCCGAAGGCCCTGCTGCGCATCGCCGCGCGCTTGCCGCAGCGACCGCTGCACGTGCTGCACCTGGCCGGACTCGGTCGCGACGAAGAGGTCCGCCGCACCTACGCCAGCGGCGAACGCGACGTGCTGGCGCAGGTGCGCCCGGTCGCGCAGGACATGGCGCGCCTGTTCGCGGCCGCCGACCTCGTCGTCTGCCGCGGCGGTGGCACCACGGTCGCCGAGCTGTGCGCGGTGGGGCGTGCCGCGGTGATCGTGCCGTATCCGCACCACAAGGACCGCCAGCAGCTGCGCAACGCCGAGGTGCTGGCGCGCGCCGGCGCCGCGGTCATCGTCGAAGAACCGCAGTTGACCGTCGAACGGCTCGCCGACCTGCTGCAGGCCCTGTTCGCCGATCCGCAGCGGCTGGCTTCGATGGGCCGCGCGGCGCGCGCGCTGCAGACCGGCGATCCGGTGGCGACGATCCTCGCCGACATGGGGGTCGCGGACCTCGGGGGCGAGCAGGCCGCGGCGGCGTCCGTGGTTCGTACGGTGGCGGGAGGTGCTTCGTGATCGACCGTCCGGAACTCGCCCAGGCTCGTTCGGCGCCGCGCTTCGCCGCCGGTTTCGTAAGCGATCGCTTCCACTTCGTCGGCGTCGGCGGTGCTGGCATGAGCGGCCTCGCGCGGCTGCTGGCCGGCAGCGGTTGCCGCGTGACCGGCAGCGACCAGACCGGCGGCGCCGTCGTCGACCGCCTC
>JBILEY010000311.1:0-6477 GCA_044351865.1 Planctomycetota bacterium
CGACGTGCTGCTGTGCCCGCACTGCTCGGGAACGCGTCGCGTGCTGGCGGCGATCCACGACCCGGAGTCGGTTCGCAAGGTGCTCGGGTCGCTGGGGCTGTCCGCGGAAGTGCCGGAGCTGGCGGCGTGCCGTGCGCCGCCGGGCGGTGGGGCTGGTGGTGATGGCGGCGACGAGGGTGTCGCGGAGTGACGGGAGTGCAGTGCGGTGACCTCGCGGAGGTCGCGGCGGGGAAGCGGTGTGCCCGGTGGGCGCGAAGTCGGCTGCGAAGGGGTGCAGACGAGGGTGGGGGACCGGGTGGACGAGGGCGAGCGGGGGCGGCAGGATGGCGCGGATGGGTTCCGGGTGGTCCGGGACCGCTGCTTGTTCTTCCTATCCCCCGGAACCGAGCAGGGCATCGAGCTTGGCTCCGTAGCTCTCCGGGCCTGAGAGCAGCGCCTCCACAGCCACCAGCACCGTCTGCCCATAGCGCTCCAGCACGGCAGCGGTCACCCCGTCTTCACTGCCGAAGTCACGGTACGCGAAGGCTAGTGGGCCGCACCCGGCCCCATCGACACAGTGGCGATTTCTCGTCACAGTGAGGCAGGCGCCATCGCAATGGTCACGTGCACCTGGACCCACTCGATAGCAGTTTCCGTGCTTACCAACAGCAGCGCGACCCCGCGGCGCTGGCGGCGGTGTTCGACGCGGCAGCCCCGCGGCTGCTGCTGGTGGCGATGCACCTGGTGCGCGATGCCGCGACGGCCGAGGACCTGGTGCAGACGGTGTTCCTGCAGGTGTTGCGCGACGCCGGTAGCTGCCAGCCCGGCCGGCCGGTGCTCCCTTGGTTGCTCGGCATGCTCGAGCATCGGGCGATCGATGCGCGCCGCCGCGCACATGTTCGTCGCGAACAAGGCGGCGCCGAGGCATTCGGGGCAGCACGTGGCGTCGCCGCGGTGGCCGCGACGCCACCCGATCTAGCGGCCGATGCCGAGTGCCGGCAGCAGGTGAGCGAGGCGCTCGCCGGCATGCCGCGCGAGTATCGCGAGGTGCTGACGCTGCGGCTCGTGCACGGACTCGCCGCCGTCGACATCGCGCATTCGCTGGGGCTAGCGCCGGCGACCGTGCGTATGCGGGCGTCGCGCGGCCTGAAGCTGCTGCGGTCTGCATTGCCACGGGGCCTGGCGACGCCGGCGCTGCTGGCCTGGCTCGGCGCCGAGTCGCTGCGCGCCAACGACGGATTGCAGGCGGTGCGCGCCAAGGTGCTCGCGGCGGCCGGCGGTGGTGTCGCGGCGACGCTCAGCGGGCTGTGGCTCTTCGGCATCGCGGTGTTGCTGCTGCTCGCGGTCGGCGCCGGGCTGTGGCGTGGCGGCGGCGCGCCCCCGTTCGCGCCGATCGCCGCGCCGGCTCCGACGGTGGTGGCCGCCGAGCAGGGGGCATCCCGCGATGCGGAACACGGACGCGACGCCACCGCGCAGGATCTGGTCGCGAACGGTCGCTCCGCCGCGAACGATCCGCGGCGGACCTCGCTGCGCGGTACCGTGGTGGCAGCCGAAACCGGCCTGCCGCTGGCCGGCGTCGAGGTGCGCTTGCAGTTGCAGCCGAAGGCCGGCCGCCTCCTCGCGGCGGCGCACGACGTTCCGGCGACGAGCGGCACCGCGATCGACGGCGGCTTCGAATGCGCCTTCGTGCCGCCGCCGGACTGCTTCGTGACGCTCGAGTTGGTGGCCCCGGGGCGAGTGCCGGAGTCCCGCTCCTTCGATTCCCTGCGCCAGGGCGTCGTCGCCGATCTCGGCGCCATCCCGCTCGCCGCCGGCACGCCGGTGGTCCTGCAGCTGCGCCGCGCCGGGCGGCCGCTGGCCGGAGTCGACGTGGATCTCCGGCTGCGGCGGGAGGACCAATCGTCGAGTTGGCTCGGCATCGAGCCCACCGATGCCGCGGGTCGTGTCGACCTCGGCACCATCGCGGCCGGCGCGTACGAGCACGATGTGCGGGTACCGCTTCCTGGACGCGCGGGACGATTCCTGGTGCCGCTGCAGGCGAGCCCGCTGGAGGTCGCGATCGAACTCGGCGAGCCCGATCGCGCCGGCTCGATCACCGGCGTCGCGGTGCGGCCCGACGGCTTGCCGTTCGCCGGGGTCGAGTTGGGGGTGCCCAGCGGCGGTCGCTACGGCGGGTACTACACCTGCAAGACCGACCTCGAAGGCCGCTTCGTGTTCGTCCGCTCCGAGCTGTCGCCACCGCGGGTCCCGATCACGCTCTGGTCTTCGCAGCCGGAACTGGAATTGTTCGGTGAGGGCACCGAGATCGCCTGGGGCAGTCACGACGTGCGCCTTCTCGTGCAGACTCGCGCCACCGCGACGCTGCGCGTGCGCTGCGTCGATGCCGAGACCGGCGCGCCGGTCCCCACGTTCGGCGCCACTTGCTGGCTCGATCCTTGGGAGGCGGGGACGGGAGGCGGTCCGCGGCTCGCCGCCGCACCGCGGGTCCAGCATCCCGACGGCGTCTGCACGCTGACGAACCTGCTGCCGGGCGCGTCCTTCCTGTCCGTGTTTCCGCCAGCACCCTACGCGGAACACTGCGAACGATCGGTGTCGATTCGGCCCGGGCAGCAGGAGTTGCAGGTCGCCTTGCGGCGTCCGCTCGCGTGCCGGGTGCAGGCGATCGACGTCGGCGGCGGAGCCGGCGTCGCCGGGGTCGAGATCGCGCTGGCCAGGGTGTTGCCGCTCCGCGATCACGCCGACGTCGAGCTCACGACTTACCGGGTCGATCTAACCGGCGGGCGGGAGGACCTCTCCTACAGCACCGGCACCAACGTGCTGGTGGTCGCCCGCGGTCGCACCGACGGCGACGGGGTGGTGCAGCTGTCGGTGCCGCCCGATCTGCCCGGACTCGTGCTGCTGGCGGAGGGGCCGCACTGCATCGGCGCAATCCGCCATGACGTGAGCGTGGTGGAAGACGGCGCGACCCTGACGATCGAGGTCGCTCGCGCCGCGTCGCTGCACGGCAAGGTGACCCCGATCGACCTCGTCACCCGCTTCGGCCCCGCTGCGGAGGAACTGGCCGCGCTGGCAGAACGAGCCCGCGTCCAGCACGTCGACGAGACCGAACTCGCAAAGGACTATCCGTCGCTGCTCCTTCGCCGTGTCGATGCCGAGCAGCGCGAGTTGGCGGCGCTGCTCGGCAGCGATGGCTCGTTCCGGCTGGGCGGTGTGCCGCCGGGCCGCTACGAGGCGTGGCTCGCCGTGGCGACGCGCTGCAACGGCTCCAGCTACGGAACCCGACTGGGGCCGCTGGCGACGCTCACGGTCGCAGTGGAGCCACAGCCGGCTGCCCTGCACCTCGATGGCAGCCGCTGGCTGCCGGGACGCCTCGACCTGCGCCTGCTCGTCGACGGCGCGCCGTTCCAAGGAACGGTGTCGGTGCGCAGCGAGCGCTTGCACCTGCGCTACACCGCCGCCGCCGCCGGCCGCGTGCGCAGCGACTGGCTGCCGCCGGACACCTACTTCGTCGGCATCGAGGTACCGGGGGCGTTCCCCCACGGCTCCATCGATCCGCGGCCTCTCGTGGTGGCCGCCGGGGGCCAGCTCGAGGGGGTGGCGAGCGTGGTGCGGCGCCCGGTGCGGATCACGCTGCAGGCGCCTGCGTCCGGTGCGCCGGTCGCCGACGCCTGGTTGCTGCTGCGGGCTCTGGATCATCCGCTGCTGCACGACGACCTCGTGGTCGCGCGCACCGGCACGGACGGCGTCGCGGAGTTCCGGGCCGCGCCCCCTGGACGACTCCAAGTGGCGATGCTGACGGCGGCGCAGATCGACGCGCAGCAACTCGAGGCGGCGATTCCGCTTGGCCTACTGAGCTCGTCGGACACGGCGCTCCAATGCACGCTATTGCGTTGAAGGAAGTCCCGCGCCACCTCGCGGATGGCACATCCGGTGGATGCCACCGATCCCATGCAGCAAACCCCTACGTCCCAGATCCGATCCCAAGGCAACATCATGAGCACGCGTGAACTCGCATTGGTTGTCGCTCTCGCAGCGATGTCCCCACTCGACGCACAGTCGGTCGGGGTTTCCCTGTCCGCCATCAACACGCTTCCGGTCACCGTCACCGACGGGCCGCAGACCGTCAACAGTTCGTCGCCGACGGGGCCGTTGCCCGATCAGGGCGAAGTCCGCGCCTGGCTGCCGAACGTCGTCGCCGATGTGCAGTGGCGTGGCGGCGGCGCCGTGTCCGCCTGGGCGCGGATCACGCAGCAGGTCGCGGTCGCGCCGGGCACCACCGGCGCAACCGGGAACTCCGGCCCGCACGAGCTCCTGGTCACGTTCACTTCCTCGGCGCCGTTGCAAGTGAAGCTCAACGCCAGCCGCATCGTGCAGGCGGCGCCCGGCGCCCCGTGGCCTGCCATGGATCTGGACATCGGCAACGACGGCACGCTGGAGGCCACGAATCTTTCCACACTGAACCCTGCCCATTGGTCGGCTTCCCTCGGGCCACAACCGTTGCAGGTGCGCGTCGTCCTGAACGCATCGCTCGGCACGGCGGACTATGTCTTCAACGACCTGTTCCTGTGGATCGAGCCGGACGACGGCATCGACCTGAGGGTCTTGGTGTCGGGTTGCAACCCGACCCTGCCACCGCCGCCGCCCTTCGCGAACCGCCAGTTCGACGGGAGCATCGTGCTGGTGATGCCTCAGCCACCGGGCACCATCGCGGTCATCGTGTTCGGCTTCGCCCCGCAGCCGGCGTTCCTCGGACTGAGCGTGGGGCTGCCGTGCCTCCTGCTGCCGTCGCCCGACGTGCTCGTCGTGCAAACCGCGGCGATCAGCCTGCCGCTGCCCCCGAGCGTGCGCCCGGTGACGCTCTACGTGCAGGGGGTCAGCGTCACGATGCAGGGGCTCCTGACCACGGATGGTTACCAGGTCACGGCCCAGTGACCTCGTGAACCACCTGCCCTGGCCGTCTCCCACAGCGCAGCTCCGCGATCGCTTCGACGGCGCGCGGATCCGCGGCCGCACCTTCGCCGACGTGCTGCTCGACGACTCCTGGTGACCCTCGCAAGGCTCCCGCGCGGCTGACGCGTCAGCGTGCCGGCTGGTGCGCAATGTGTTGGTACGGGCGGTGTCGGGCTTCTATGAGCGAACGGCGCGTCGTGCCGGTGTGCCGCGACCGCGCGCAGGTGCGATCGCGTTCGTGCAGCGCTTCGACTCGGGGCTGCGGCTGAATGTCCACTTCCACGTGCTGTGGCTGGATGGTGTGTATGGGTGGGAGCCTGGCCGCGGCGCGCCGGTGTTCGCCGAGCAGCGGGAAGTGACGGATGCCGACGTGCAGCAGCTGGTGAAGCGGATCCGCGATCGGGTTCGGCGGGCGCTGCGCAAGGCGGGGCAGTGGATGGAGCCTGGCGAGACAGGGGACGGTGTCGACGGCGATGGTGGCGAACTGCTGCCGGGTCTGGTTGCAGCCGCGGTGCAGGGGCGCGCGGCGTTGGGCGAGCGGGCTGGTCAGCTGGACGGGCACGTGGGTGGGCCCGCGCGATCGCGAAGGGCTGGAGAAGCTGTGCCGGTATGCGGCGCGTCCGGCGGTGGCGGAGTCGCGGCTCAGTGAGCTGCCGGACGGTCGCATTGCGTACTCACTGAAGAAGCGTTGGAAGGACGGCACGACGGCGGTGGTGATGACGAAGGAGGTGCTGATGGAGCGGCTGTGCGCCTTGGTGCCGAAGCCGCGCAAACATCTGGTGACATATCACGGGGCGCTGGCCCCGGCGGCGGGGTTGCGTTCGCGGGTGGTGCCGAGGCGGGTGGAGGAGGACGGTGACGGCGAAGGCTGCAATCACGGAGCGGCGGGGGTTGCATCGGCTGAGCCTGGGCCGGTGGCGGCGAACGGCGAGGACGCGGCGTTCCGTCGCCGGCAACTGCAGCGGCGACTGAGCGAACGGCTGCGGGTTCCGCATGGTGGTGGGAAGCGACGCGCTGGCCGGCGGCGCTATCCATGGGCGTGGCTGCTGATGCGGATGTTCGGGATCGACGTGCTGCTGTGCCCGCACTGCTCGGGAACGCGGCGCGTGCTGGCGGCGATCCACGACCCGGAGTCGGTTCGCAAGGTGCTCGGTGCGCTGGGGCTGTCCGCGGAAGTGCCGGAGTTGGCGGCGTGCCGCGCACCGCCGGGCGGTGGGGCTTTTGGTGAGGGCGGCGACGACGGTGTCGCGGAGTGACGGGAGGGCAGTGCGGTGGCCTCGCGGAGGTCGCGGCGGGGGAGCGGTCTGCCCGGTGGGCGCGAAGTCGGCTGCGAAGGGGTGCAGACGAGGGTGGGGGACCGGCTGTACGAGGGCGCGCGGGGGCGGCAGGATGGCGCGGATGGGTTCCGGGTGGTCCGGGACCGCTGCTTGTTCTGCCTATCCCCAGAGCCATACTAGTGCGCTCGCCATGCCGACCGTCGCCCGCGCCGTCGCCTTCGCCGTCTGCCTGTTGCCGTGCGCGTGCCGCGCGCCGGCCGAACCGCCGCCG
>JBILEY010000312.1:0-6450 GCA_044351865.1 Planctomycetota bacterium
GCCGACCCGGTCGGCTCGGGCCTCGCGCACTGGGTGCGCACCGGCGAACTCGGCCCCGACGGCAGCTACGAGCTCGAGGGCATCGGCAGCAGCAAGGTGCCGGCGAACCTGCACCGCGAGGTACTCGACGACGCGGTGACCGTGAGCGACGCCGAGAGCTTCGCGATGGTGCAGCGGCTGGTGCGCGAAGAGGGCATGCTCGTCGGCGGCTCGGCCGGCGCCAACGTCGCCGCGGCCGTGCGCGTCGCGGCGCGCGGCAACCTGTGCGGGCCGGTCGTCACCGTGCTGTGCGACGCCTGGGATCGCTACAAGGCGAAGCCCTGGATGCAGAACTGGCCGCCGGCGTCGTGAAGCGGGCACGGCGCAGGCGACGCGTGCCTGCCGCCGCCGCGCGTGGCAGACTGCGCGCCGTGACCGCGCTGCCCGCCGACTTCCTGCTGAGCGTCGTGATGCCCGTCTACAACGAGGAGCGCACGCTGCGCGCCATCGTCGACGCGGTGCTGGCGGTGCCGATCCGGAAGGAACTGATCCTGGTCGACGACGGCAGCCGCGACCAGAGCCGCGCGATCCTCGCCGAACTGGCGCAGCGGCCGCACGTGCGCGTGCTCGTGCACGAGCAGAACCGCGGCAAGGGCGCCGCACTGCGCACCGGCTTCGCGGCGGCGCGCGGCGACGTCGTCGTCGTGCAGGACGCCGACCTCGAGTACGACCCGGCGCAGTATCCGGAGCTGCTGGCGCCAATTCGTGCGGGAGTCGCCGACGTCGTCTACGGCTCGCGCTACCTCGTCGATCCGGCCGATCCGTCGCGCGAGCGCGACGGCTTCCTGCACTACCTCGGCAACCGCGGGCTGACGTTCCTCAGCAACCTGTTCACCGGGCTGAACCTGACCGACATGGAGACGTGCTACAAGGCCTGCCGCCGCGAGGTGGTGGCCCAGCTCGACATCCAGAGCCGCGGCTTCACCGTCGAACCGGAGTTCACCGCCAAGGTGGCGCGGCTGCCGGTGCGCATCAACGAAGTGCCGATCCGCTACCGCGGCCGCCGCTACGCCGACGGCAAGAAGATCGGCCTGCGCGACGCGTTCGCGGCGGTGCTGGCGATCGTGCGCTTCCGCTTCGGGAGCTGATCGAGGTGCGGCTCGTCCGGTGCGATCGGGCCTTCGGCCAGCCCCTTCGATCCGTGGCAGCTGCGCTTCGTGCGGGCTTTCCCGACGGTCGATAGCGGCGGGCACCGAAGGAGACCCGTGACGATTCCGCCACCGACGCAGCTCCGCACCTACACCACGCTCCGCACCCTGCATTCGCGCGCCGAGGCGCTGGAGCAGGTCATCGCCCAACTGCAGCGCGCCTGCCTGCACGGCCGGGCCGTGCCCGAGGTGGTGGCGACGATGTCCGAACTGCGCTGGCAGCTGCGCAAGCTCGACGAACTGACGGGGCTGCTCGAGGCGACGTTCGGCACGGCGGCGGCGACGGCACCGGTGGTGCGCGGCAGAGGCGGAGCCGCGCGCCCGCAAGCGGATGCGAAGCCCGGCGCGAAGACGGTCGCGATGACCGACGCGAAGGTGCTCGCGAAGCCCGACGTGAAGACCGAACCGGCCGAAGCGAACGAGCCGGGCGGCGTGCGCGGCACGATCGAGACGTTCGGCGTGCCGGACCTGGTCAGCATGATCAGCTCGCTGCAGAAGACCGGCACGCTGACGCTGCAGGGCGACGGCGCGATGATCGTGTTCGAGTTCGAGCAAGGCCGCGTCGTGCACGCGATCACCAACAAGCGCGACCCGGCGATGCGCCTCGGCACGATCCTCGTCGCGCAGAACCATCTCAGCGAGAAACAGCTGCAGGACAGCCTCGCCGCCGCGACGGCCGGCAAGCAGCTGCTCGGCGACGCGCTGGTACGCAGCGCCACCGTCAGCGCAGAGGACCTGCGCACGGCGCTCGACGAACAGGTTCATCGCATCTTCGAGATGGCGTTCTCGCTGCGGCAGGGCCGCTTCGTGTTCCAGGAAGGCAGCCTCAGCACGCTGCAGCAGCGCACCAGCCTGAACACCATGCAGCTGCTGCTGGAAGCCGCGCGGCTGCGCGACGAGAACGGCGACGGCGTCGCTGCCGGCACGTCGGGCACGTTCTTCGACCGCTGCTGAGGCGGCCGCGCGCTGCCGGCTGGGCGAAGACGGGAACGAGGTTGGCGCGCTGGCCGGGCGCGGCTACACCCGGTCTGCGCACACGACGAAGGCGACTGGCGGCATCGCCGGCGTGTGCTCGGGCGACGATGAACGACGAACCCCTGCAGCGGCGCGTGGACGAACTGGAGGCGCGCATCGCGCGGCTCGAAGCCGCGTTGGCGGCGCGTGCGGGTTCGCCGCCGGCGACGGCCGGGGGCAGCAGTGTTGGGTCGGACGCTGCCGCCGCCTTCGCGGCGTCGTCCGCTGCGCGCGACGTGCCGACGCCGCCGCGGGTGGCGCCGCCAACCCCGCCGCGCTCGACCGCGCCGTGGCCGGCACCGCCGCCGCTGCCCGGCGAAGCGACGGACTCCGCTGCTGCCGCCGCTGCCGAACCCGCTCGCCCGCGGCCGTCCGCCGCCGCGCGGCGAACGGCCAGCGCGGAAGGCCGCGACCTCGAACGCTTCCTCGGCCTCGCCGTGCTCGGCCGCGTCGGCATCGCCGCCGTCGTGCTCGCCGCCGCCTACTTCGGCCAGCTCGGCTGGACGCACCTCGGCCCGGCCGCGCGCACCGCCGTGATCTACGCCGGCGGCGGCCTGTTCGTCGCGCTCGGCTTCGCGCTGCGAACGCGCGTGCTGCCGCGCTACACGGCGCTGTTGTGGGGCGGTGGCATCGCGTTGTGCTGGCTCGCCGGCGTGCTCGGCTGCCTGCGTTTCGAAGTGCTGTCGCCGCCGGTCGCACTCGTGCTGATGCTGGCGAGCACCGCACTCGCGCAGTGGCTGGCGCGGCTCAGTGGGCAGCAGGCGATGGCGACGGTGGCGCTCGCCGGCGGCTACGCGGCGCCGGTGCTGGTCGGCAATCCGTCACCGACGCCGACGGCATTCTTCCTGTTGTTGCTGCTGCTGCACACGTGGGCGGCGTGGGTGCATGCTCGCTGGCAGTGGTGGACGTGCCGGTTGCTCGCCGTCGTCGCCACCAGCGTGCTGGTCGTCGCGTGGTATTGGAACGGGCCGGCACCGACGTTCTGGTCGTTCGCCGGCCATCTCGAACTGGTCTGGCTCGGCCTCGCCGCACCGGAGTTGCTCGCGGCGCTGCGTCGCCAATCGGTCGACCTCGTGCGCGCGGTGCCGATCGGCCTCGGCGCTCTCGGTGTGCACGTGGCGCTGCTGGTGTTCGGCATCACGCGCTTCGACGCGCCGTGGTTCCACCTGCTGCCGGCGGCGTCGCTGCTGGCACTCGGCGCCGCGGTGCGTCGCCACGACGAAGCGTTCGGCGCGTGGCTCGCGCGGCCGGGCTCGATGCTGCTGCCGCTGGCGGCGTTCTGGTTCGTGTTCCCGTGGGGCGATGCGCGCGACTTCGCCGCGGCGCCGCAGGAACTGCTCGCCGTCGCCGCCGCGGGCAGTGTCTTGTTCGTCTGGCGCCGCTGGACCGGCGTCGCCGAACTCGGCGCTGCGTTCGCAGCCGTGCTGCTGTGGGTGCCGGTGACGCGGCTGCACGCCGGCGAACTCACGGCGTGGCCGTACTTGCCGGTGGTGCTGGTGCCGGCGGTGGCGATGCTGCTGCTCGGCAACCTGCCGTTCGCGCGCGCCGCCGGCCTCGTCTTGGCGCAGGTGTCGGTCGCGATCACGCTGCAACCGAGCGGCGATCTGTCGAGCGCCGGCTCGGCCGAATCGGCGATCACGCTGTCGCTGGTCGGGGCCTTGGCGACGCTGGCGGTGTGGCTCGCGGCGCGCCGCGCGGATCGCTTCCTGCTCGGCACCGCGGTCGCCAGCCACGCCGTCGGGCTCGCGATCTGGCTGGCCTGGGCCTGCAGCGCGTGGCTGCGCATGCGCGACGGGGCCGACGCCGTCACCGCACTGCCGCTGTGGAACCTGCGCACCGGCGCCGTGCTGTCGCTGGTCGCGCTGTCGGCCTTCGGCTTCCGCACTCTCGCCGTCGAACACGCGCTGCCGCGCGTCGTGCTGGCCGGCACCGCGCTGGTCGGGCTCTACGTCGGCGGTCTGCTCGAAGTGCTCGACGTCGCCGCGGCGTGGTCGTTCGGCCCGCGCGCCGTCGCCAGCAGCCTCTACTCGCTGGCGTTCGCCGGCGTGCTGCTCGGCATCGGCTTCTGGCGCGGCCTCGTGCCGCTGCGCTGGACGGCGCTGTGCATGCTGGTCGTCGTCGTCGGCAAGGTGGTGCTGCACGACCTGCGCGAAGTCGACACGCCGATGCGGGTGCTGGCGAGTGGTGTGCTCGGCGGCGTGCTGCTGCTGGCGGCGTGGGGCTATGCGCGGCGGCAGCAGGCGGGTGGGGCTCCGCCTGGCTGAGGCTCGCGCTCCGCGGCAACCTCGGGTGCGTGGCACGCGCTCGGTGGCGCCCGCGCCCTCTTGGCCCCTGCTTGCGGCCCGCCGTCGCCGCGCTGTTGGGTGCCCAGGAGGCCGGCGGGTATGGTCCCGCCGCGAAGAAGCCACCGAACTCAGCCCCTCGCCCTCGTACCCGCGTGACCGCCGCCGACGATTCCGTTCCCCCCTCCGAGGAAACCCGGCGGCTCTCCGCCGAGAAGGCGCGGGCCCAACTGCTCGCCGACCCGCTGCTGCGTGACGCGCCGGTGGTCGAGGGCTTCAAGGTGCTGGAGCCCGCAGTGCTCTACGCCAAGGTCGGCGCCGGCGGCATGGGGGCGGTCTACCGCGGCCGTCACTTCAAGCTCGACCTCGACGTGGCGGTGAAGTGCCTGAAGCCAGCGCTCCTCCAAGAAGAAGGCGACTTCGTCAAGCGCTTCGAACGCGAAGCGCGGCTCGCCGCCAGCATCGCGCACCAGAACGTCGTGCGCGTGATGGACGTGCAGGAGAGGAACGGCCTGCACTACCTGGTGATGGAGTTCGTGCGCGGCGAGACCGCCGCGGAACGGGTGAAGCGCAAGGGCCCACTGCCGGAGAAGGAAGCGCTGGCGATCCTCTATGGGGTGACGGCAGGGCTCGCCGCCGCGCACCAGAAGGGCATCGTGCACCGCGACCTGAAGCCGGAGAACGTGATGATCTCGCTCGATGGCGAGGTGAAGCTCGCGGACCTCGGGCTGGCGAAGTCGCAGGGCGGCATCGACGGCCGCAGCATCTCGATGGCGGCGTCGCAGATCATGGGCACGCCGCAGTACATGCCGCCGGAGCAGTGGGAGACGACGGACGTCACCGCCGCGGCCGACATCTGGGCGCTGGGGGCGACGTTCTTCTACCTGGTCACGGGCCGCACGGGCATCTCGGGGGCCGGCACGTGGCAGGCGGTGATGAAGCGGGTCACCGAGCAGCCGTACCCGACGCTGCGGCAGGAACGCCCCGACCTGCGGCCGGAGGTGCACGCGCTGTTCGAACGCTGCGTGCAGCGGCTGCCGCAGGATCGCTTCGCCGATGCGCGCGCGTTGCTGCGCGAACTGAAGAAGCTCGCGATCGACGACGACGATTCGGTGCTGCTCGATCCGGCCACGGGCACGCTGCGCGATCGGCAGGGGCTGGTGACGCCGCCGCCGCGCGAGACGGTGCTGAAGATCAAGGCGATCGTCGAGACCGAAGCCGCGGGGCGAACGACCGAGCCGGAGCCGGCGGGGCCGCACGCGCCGAAGTCGGAGGATCTGACGCGGCAGAGTCCGCGGCCGCAGCGTTCGCGCGCCGGCGGCTGGCTGCTCGGGCTCGGCGCCACCGCACTGCTGGCGGCGGGCGGAACGTACGCCGCCGGTCTGTGGCCGGGCGCGTCGGGCGATGCGAGCCAGGGCGGCAACGGCACTCCACGAGCTTCCACCGACGCCGATGCCGACAAGGCCAGGCCGCCGACGAACACGCCTCCGGTGCAGCCGACGGCGGATCCGCGTGCCGATGCGCGCACCGCCTTCGCCAAGGGGCAGCAACTGCTGCCGCAGAAGGGGCAGCTCGACGCGGCGATCGCTGCGTTCGAACAGGCGCTGCAGCTCGATCCGAAGCTCGACGACGTGAAGGCGCCGCTGGCGGGGGCGTTGGGGCGCCGAGCCGAGCAGCTCGCGGCCACCGATCTCGACCAGGCCTTCGATCTGTGCCGCCGCGCCGCCGAGCTGCGGCCCGGCGACGTGGTGCTGACGCAGCGGCACGAGCAGTTGCGGGCCCAGCTCGCGGCGCGGCTGGTGCAGGGGCTCGCGATCGAAGCGCCGGCCGATCGCGCCGCGGTCGCCGACCGCACGGTGGTGCTGCGTGGTTCTGCCGACAGCAAGAACCTGCGCGCGGTGCGGGTGGCGTTGGTTGCTGGCAGCGAGCGCGGGGCGAAGGCGCCGAGCGAGTGGGGGGCGGCGACG
>JBILEY010000313.1:0-6437 GCA_044351865.1 Planctomycetota bacterium
GGCGAGCCCTTCTTCGCCCCCGGTTTCGCCGGCTTGCCGTCGCCGGTGTCCTTGCCGCCCGTCGCCGGCGCCTCGCCCGCCGCCGCCTTCGGCACCACGGTGATCCACGTGCGCACGATCGTCACCTTCTCCGGCAGCGGGTCGCCGTCCTTGTCGACGCCGCGCGCTTCGATCGCCTTCAGCACGTCGAGCCCGTCGGTGACGAAGCCGTGCACCGTGTGCATGCCGTCGAGGTGCGGCGTCGGCACGAAGGTCAGGAAGAACTGCGAGCCGTCGGTGTTCGGGCCGGCGTTGGCGGCGCTGAGCGCGCCCGGCCGGTCGTGCTTCTGCCCGGTCAGGAACTCGCCGTCGAACGTGTAGCCGGCGTTGCCCACTTGCGTGCTGTCCGGGCTGCCGCCTTGCGCCATGAAGCCCTTCAGCACGCGCGGGAACCACAGGCCGTCGTAGAAGCCGCAGCGCGACAGGTAGATCACGCTGGTGACGTGCTTCGGCGCCGCCTCGGGCAACAGCGTCACCACCAGGGTGCCGACGCTGGTCTCGACGTGCCACCGGTAGTCGCTGGCGGCGGCGAACGGCGTCAGCGGCGGCTCCGGCAACGACGAGCGCCAGTCCGCGGCCTTGGTCGACACCTTCGCCTTGCGGAACTTGTCGAGGGCCACGACCACCGGGTCCTTCGCCGTCGCCGCGTCGTCCTTCGGCGCCTCCGGGACCTTCGCCGCCTGGCCCTTGGCCTTGCCGGCTTCGGCCTTCTGCTTGTCCTTCGGCTGCGGCTTCTGCTGCGCCTGTGCGCCGTCGGCAACCAGTGCGACCAGGAGACAGACGACGCCGAAACGCACCGGATTCATGGCGGCGCACCATACCCAGAGGACTCGCGACCTCCATGCGAGGCCTGGACCAGGTCGGCAACCGCGCCCTGCACCAAGTCGTTCTTCTTTGGACTCGGGCGGAACTTCGCGGCTGTTCGCCACGTCGCATGGAATACCGCCGGGCTCTCCCGCTCGTCGGCTCGTCCGGCCTCGACCAGCCCCCTCGAATCGAGGCCTCTACCCCAGGATCGAAGCACGCTCATGCTGCGCCACCTCTCCCTGATCGCTCTCGCCTCCGCCCTGGCCGCCACGGCCAGTGCCCAGTGCATCCTGACCCCGTACGGCAGCCTGGCGCCGACGACGACGGGCACGCCCGGCTACGGCGACGACCTCCTGTACGACCCGGTGCCGATGAACTTCGCGTTCCCGATCGGCGGCACGTCGGCGACCTACACGCACGCCGAGATCTGCTCCAACGGCTTCATCTACCTGACGAACGGCGCCGCTTCGGGCCAGTCGAACTACGGCTACCCGACCGACGCCGACTTCTTCGGCGCCGCCAACAGCTCGCCGCGCATCGCCGCGATGTGGGTCGACCTCGAGTCGCTGGTGAGCAACGGCGGTGGCATCTACTACAACAACACGACGCCGGGCGTGTTCACCGTCACGTGGTCGAACGTGTGGGAATGGAACACCACCAACCCGATCTTCACCGTGCAGGCGCAGATCTACGCCAACGGCGACGTGATCTTCAGCTACTCCGGCAACACCGGCGTCAGCGTCAACCAGGAAGTCGTCACCGGCATCAGCGAAGGCAACGGCATCGCCGCGACGCCGTCGATCGACCTGACCACCGGCACCAACATCGCGACGACGAACGCGATCTTCGAGCGCCAGGCGGCCGGCGTCTGCGACCTCGGCGGCAAGACGCTGAACTTCGTGTTCACCAACCCGGGCTGCGTGCAGATCAGCGGCAACTGCCAGACGGCCTTCAACCAGGCCTACGGCGAGGGCTGCTACTCGATCAGCGACTCGACCTACCGCTACTTCGCCGACGCCGTCAACGCGCCGACGCTGAACGGCCAGTCGATGTCGTTCACGCCGGCAGGTTCGGAGTACCTGGTGCAATGGGGCGGCGGCACCTACGTGGCCCCGACCGGTGCGGCGACCCTGCTGGCGGTCGGTGACGACGGCGAGGTCTCGCTGGCCCCGTCGATCGCGATGCCGTCGCCGGTCGGCCCGTGGTCGCAGTTCTTCATCCACGGCAACGGCATGGTGTCGTACGCGACCAACAACGGCATCCAGCCGATCAACTACCAGCCCGGCGTCGCCGGCTTCCTGAGCGCGCCGGCGACCGGCTTCTTCTCGTGGCACGACTTCAACTCGGCGGAAGCCGGCAGCGGTCGCGTCAAGTACGAAGAAGCCATCGTCGGCGCCGAAACGATCGCCTACATCACGTGGGACGACGTCGAGAACTACCCGACCGGCCTGGTCAACCGCAGCACGCTGCAGTTCCAGATGAACCTGACCACCGGCTTGGTCACGCTCGTCTGGGTCACGATGGACGGCAACGCGACCAGCCCGTTCGGCAGCGCGCACCTGATCGGCTACGGCCCGACCGGCGCGTCGATCGACGGCGGCAACACGGACTACGCGACGGCGACGCCGTTCCTGCAGGCGAGCAGCAACATGGCCCCGATCGCGCTCGCCGCGTCGCCGGCGCCGATCTCGACGCCGAGCAGCGGCAGCAACGTCGTCTTCACCGCGACGAACATCCCGGAATACGTCCCGTTCAGCGGTGTGCACATCGCCGCCTTCATCTTCAGCATCGGCCAGCTGCCGGGCATCGACCTCGGCTTCCTCGGCGCACCGGGCTGCAGGGCCTACATCGCGTCGCTCGACGTGACGATCGGCAGCGTCGGCCTGGCGACGCAGTCGGTCACGTTCCCGATCCCGGCCGGTGTGCCGTCGGGCGTGCAGATCTTCTCGCAGGCCATCTCGCTGATCACGCCGGGCTCGCTGCCGAACGGGCAGAACGCCTTCGGCTTGACCACCAGCAACGGCGTGCAGAGCGTCGTCGCGCCGTTCTGACGCAGTCGGGATCCGGTGCGCTGCGCAGCGAGCCGGATCCCGCATCCCCTGGCCCGAGGCCGCGGCAAGAGCTGCAGCAGTCGGGTCCGCTCGCGACCCCGTCGTCGCTAGAGCTCGTTGCGCCGCTCGCGCCCGTCGATCGCCATCTTGGCGTTCTCCGGCACCTCGCCGTGCTGCCGCGGCGACGCAGTCAGCGACCGAAGGCGCGAGCCGGCATTCACCTCGAGCCCCATCGCGCGAGTGCCGGATTCACGTTCCACCACCTCGGCCCTGCAGCAGGGACGCGAGTTCGCGCCACAGCTTGTCGAAGGAAGAGCAAGCGGACCTTGCGGCCCCCATGTCGAAGCGCGCCGCGAACCGCGGCTGATCGAGGACTTCGGAGTATCGACTCCCCATGGCCTGCGACATCCAGCCTTTGGCGTCGCGCACACGTTCGGGCTCGGCAGGCGGCTTCGTGCCCGGCAACAAGCCGTTCGCCCCCACCAACGAATCGGCGGCGGCGAGGAACCAAGCCTCGAACTCGCGCGTAGCCAGCACGATGGCGATCCGACGATCCGGCCGTTCTGCGCGCACGGTCGCCAGCATTCGCGGTGCCAAAGCGGCCGGACAGTCGTCGTCGGCGTCGAGCAGCACCAGGATCGCATCCGAAGGCCCAGCCCGCTTCGCGGCCAACTGCACGGCACGCCGCAGGTCGTCATCGCGGAGCAGCTTGCTCTTCGGTTGCCGGATCGCCTGCGGCACCCGAACGAACACTCCGAGTTCCTGAGCAACCCGGCGCACCACCACCGGCAGGGCTTCCACTTCGCCGTGGCCCTCGACGATGCAGACGACGTTCATGCATCGCCCCGACCGAACAGCTCGAGCTGCCGCGGCCGCGACCGCTCGGGATCGGGCAGCAGCTGGCTCATGCGAAGCAGCTCGCCCGCAGTGTAGAGCCGCTCCCGCAGACTCTCCCGGCCGACCGCGTCGATCGGGCCGATCCGCGTCTCGTTCGCCTCGGCGACGACGGCGAGCAGCGAATCCTCCGGCAAGTCCTTGTTGTCGAGCAGCTCGGCGCTGTGACTGGTCGCGATCACCTGCGTGGACGCCGAGGCTTCGCGCAAGGCATCGAGCAGGATGCCGGCCGCGGCGGGATGCAGCGCTGCCTCCGGCTCTTCGACCGCGATCAAGGAGACGGGATGGCCGTTGCCGTGCTGCAACAGGGCCAGCAGAACACCGAGAGCACGCAGGGTTCCGTCCGACATGTTCTGTGCGCGGAATCGCCACGAGTCCTTCGCGCCGTGCACTTGCTGGCGGAACTCGACGGTCTCGAGCGGGCCGAACGCGACGGGCTCGACGTCGACGACACCGGGCACGACGCGTCCGAGATACTCGAGCAACCGCTGCTTCCTGGCTGGATCAGTGGCGAGGCGCGCGAGGCAGCTGGCGAGATTGCTGCCATCGCGCTGCAGCAGGTGCCCAGGATCCGGCGGCTGCAGCTCGCGCATCACGTCGGGGTTCAGGTTGTAGAAGCCCATGTGGGACAGCGCGTCGAAGACCATGCGGAACGGCTGGTGACCGGCCGCATTGACCAAGAACAACCGGTCCGAAGACGCCGGGGGCGCCACACCCAGCATCGCCGAGAAGCGCTGCACGACCCCACTTTCGACCGCGAACTCGACGCCATCGGGATACCGGAGCAGCTCCGCCGTCGGCAAGACATGGCACTCCTCGCGCTTCACCGTCCAGGCGCCGTTGGCGGCAGCCCCGACCTCGAAGGCATAGTGCCCCTTCATCTCGGCATTGGCGAACTCGAGACGGATGGCGAAGTGGGTCGGATGCCCACTCGAACGCCGCCGCACCTCGCCGATGCCACCGCGATCACGGAGAGCGTGATCCAACGATCGGTTCAGCCCGTCGCCGACCAACCGCAGGGCATCGACGAAGTTGCTTTTTCCGGAGCCGTTTGGACCGACCAGGAAGCTGAGCCGTCCGAGCTGCACGTCGCAGGCACCGATGCTGCGGTAGTTCCGGAGCTTGACCCGATGCAGGAACGTCGACGAAGCCATGGAGCAGCAAGGTAGCGCCGCCGCCGTCCAACGCACGAACCTGCATCGGCGCCCCAACCACCAACGCCACCCGCCAACGCCCCGGCCCCGCTACGCACTCGGCCCGGGCGCACGTTCCGCGGCGCGTGCCATCCTGCTGGTGCCGCCGCATCCGCGGCCTCGCCACCCGCACCCGCCCGCCATGAGCATGCAGTTCAGCCTCTACTACTTCGCCAACGAAGCGCCGTCGGCGACCGTGCGCGACCGCTACCGCCTGATCCTCGACAGCGCCGCGTGGGCGGACCAACACGGCTTCGTGCGGCTGTGGACGCCCGAACGCCACTTCCACAGCTTCGGTGGCTTGTCGCCGAATCCGTCGGTGCTTTGTGCCGCACTCGCGGCGCGCACGCAGCGTGTGCAGCTCTGCGCCGGCAGCGTCGTGCTGCCGCTGCACGACCCGATCCGCGTCGCCGAAGAATGGTCCGTCGTCGACAACCTGTCGCAGGGCCGCGTCGGTCTCGGCGTCGCCTGCGGCTGGGTGCCGAACGACTTCGTCATCGGCGGCAACCAGGAACGCTTCCATCGCCGCAAGGAGTCGTTCGCCGAGGGCATCGACACGCTGCGCAAGCTGTGGCGCGGCGAAGCCCACCAGGTCGTGAACCCGCAGGGCGAAGCGATCGAGGTGCGCACGCTGCCGCGGCCGGTGCAGAAGGAACTGCCGCTGTGGATCACCGTCGCCGGCAATCCGGAGACGTTCCGGCAGGCCGGGCGACTCGGCGCCAACGTGCTGACCCACCTGCTCGGCCAGACGCTCGACGGCCTCGCCGACAAGATCACCGAGTACCACGCGGCGTGGCGGCAGGCCGGCCACGCGGGCAAGGGCACGGTGACGCTGATGCTGCACACGTTCGTCGGCGAGGACGACGGCGAAGTGCACGAGCTCGTGCGCGGCCCGATGAAGCGCTACCTGCAGGGCTCGCTGAGCCTCGCGGCCGCGCACATCTGCTCGGTGCCGTTCCTGCAGAACGCGCAGAGCATCGACCTGACGAAGGTCACGCCGCAGATGGTCGACGACGTGCTCGACGCGTCGTTCGAGAAGTACTTCCACATGAGCGGCCTGTTCGGCTCGCACGGCAAGTGCCTCGACATGATCGACAAGGTCGAAGCGATCGGCGTCGACGAGGTGGCGTGCCTGATCGACTACGGCGTCGAGCCGGACGTCGTCATGCAGAGCCTCGAGCACCTGAACGTCGTGCGCATCCTGGCCAACCCGAAGTTGCCGATCGCCAAGGAGCCGGCGGCGGCGCGCTGAGCGTCACCGCCGCGCACAGCAGTCGCGGCACCAGACGTTCTCGCCCTTGCGGCGCCACTCCGCCGGCCCGAACGGCAGCGTCGCCGGCGGTGCCTGCGCATCGAGCACCGCGTGCACGTGGCCGTCGTCACCCGGCGCTGGGTTCGTCGCACACGACACCACCGACGGCGGGCGCGACAGCACGCTCGCCAGCGACGGATT
>JBILEY010000523.1:0-3831 GCA_044351865.1 Planctomycetota bacterium
GCTGTGGGCGTTGTTCGATCGCATCGACTGGTCGCGCTGAGCCGTTCGCGAACGAGCGGACGGCGGCTAGTCCTGTGGCCGGCGGCGCTCCTCGAGTTCGTCGAGCGTCTTCGGCCAGTCCTTCTTCAGCAGCGTCGACAGCCCGCGGTCGGCCAGCAGGCGCCCGCCGCACTGGCAGACCGCGCAGTAGTTGCACTCGCTGTCCGCGTAGCGGATGCGCTGCACAGCGCGGCCGCAGTCGGGGCACGGTTCGCCGGCGCGGCCGTGCACCGCCATGCCGGGGCGGAACGCGGTGACCTTGCTCGGGAAGCCGTCGCCGACTTCGCGCCGCAACACGTCGGTCCAGTGGTCGAGCACACGCACGATCGCGACGCGCAGGCGTTCGACTTCGTCGTCGTGCAGGCGCGAGGTCAGCGTCACCGGCGACAGCCGCGCCGCGTGCAGGATCTCGTCGCTGTAGGCGTTGCCGATGCCGCGGAACAGCGTCGGGTCGCAGAGCGCGCGCTTCAGCGTGCGGTTCTCGCGGCGCAGGCGCGCGGCGAACTGCTCGGCCGACGAGGCGTGGACGTCGAGTCCACCGCGGTCGAACGCCTGCACGCCGGAGCGGCCTTGCACCAAGTGCAACGAGGCGCGCTTCTTGGTCGCGGCCTCGGTCAGCACCAGCGTGCCGTTGGCGAAGTCGAACGCGGCGAGGTCGATGCGGCTCGCCAGCTTCTTCTCGTTCGCATGCCACTGCAGCCGGCCGGCGATCATCAGGTGCAGCACCAGGAAGAGTTCGTCGCCGAAGTCGAAGACCAGCCGCTTGCCGAGGCTCTGCACGTCCTGCAGCGCGCGGCCGACGAGTGCCGTGATCGGCGGCTCGACCGAGCGCAGCACGAACGGACTGCGGATGCGCACGTCGAGCAGGCGCTGGCCGGCGAGGAGGGCGACCAGGCGTTCACGGTAGACGGTGACGTCGGGCAGTTCGGGCATGCGTGCTGCGGCGGTGGCACGGCCACGTCCCGCGATCGCGAACCTTGTGCGAGCGAACTCTAGCACCGCGCCGGCGGCTCCCTATGGTGCTCGGCCGTCATGTCCTTCCCCGAACCGTTCTACAGCTGGCGTCCGCATCCCTGGCATGGCATCGCGCCGGGGCCGAAGCCGCCGGAGATCGTGCAGGCGTACGTCGAGATCACCCCGTTCGACCTCGTGAAGTACGAGATCGACAAGGTGAACGGCTTCCTGCGCGTCGACCGCCCGCAGCGCACCAGCAGCCAGCCGCCGAGCCTCTACGGCTTCATCCCGCGCACGCTGTGCGGTCGCCGCGTCGGCAACCTGACGCCCGGCGCCAAGAAGGGCGACGGCGATCCGCTCGACATCTGCGTGCTCAGCGAACGTCCGATCAACGCGCGCGAGATCCTGGTCAAGGCCAAGGTGATCGGCGGCCTGACGATGCTCGACAACGGCGAGGCCGACGACAAGATCGTCGCCGTGCTGTCGAACGACTTCGTCTGGGGCGAAGTCGAGGACCTGGCGCAGCTGCCGAGCGTGCTGGTCGAGCGCCTGCGCCACTACTTCTCGACCTACAAGCTGCTGCCGGACACGACGCCGCTGGCGATCACGCCCTACGACAAGGCGAGGGCGCACCAGGTCATCACCGCGGCGATGCACGACTACCACGAAGTCTACGGCGGTCCGCTGGTGTCGTAGCGGCGGGCTGCTGCGGCGCCGAGCCGATCACGGCGCCCGATCACTGCGGCCGGCGCGCGAGGCACAGCACCGAGGAACCGAACGGCAGCGGCAGCGCGCGCAGCCAGTGTCGTTCGGCTCCCAGCACTGCCGCCAGCAGCTTGCCGACGAACCCCGGATCGTGGCCGAGATCGCCGTGCGCACTGCTGGCGCGCGTGCCGCGCAGCCGCTGCAACGACCGCAGCAGCAGCGCCGGCACGAAGGTGACGACGTTCTGGTAGCTGCAGCGCTCGATCTGCAATCCGGTCGCAGCCACGGCGGCGCGGAACTCCCGCCGACGGAACCGCCGGGCGCCGTGCACGACGCGGTCGTGGTCGCCGTAGAGGAACGGGAACGCCGGTTCGCGCAGCAGCAGCACGCCGCCCGGGCGCACCAGCTTCGCCAGCGCGGCGACGGTCGCGCGCCAGTCGGTCACCGCTTCGTGGTAGAGCACTTCGAAGCAGGTCACGGCGTCGAAGCTGCCGTCGGCGAACGGCAGTTCGGTCAGGCTGCCGCGCACGAGCCGTTCGTGGCCGCGCTGCCGGCAGTGCTGCAGCGCGCGCGGCTCGCGGTCGAGGCCGGTGGCGAGGCCGAGGTTCGCGTGCCAGACCAGATTGCGCCCCGTGCCACAGCCGGCGTCGAGCGTGCGCAGCGGCGGCGCCCCGGCCGGGCGAGCGCCGAGGGCACGGCGCACCAGGCCTTCGGCGATCGCGCGATTGCCCACATACCACCAGTGCGCGTCCTCGGTGGCGCGCATCGCGTCGTAGTGGTCGTGCTGCATCAGCGCACCACGGCAGCGACGGCGTCGGCGACGCGCAGCACGGCGTCTTCGCCCAGTTCGGGCCACAGCGGCAACGACAGCACCTCGCGCGCCAGCGCTTCGCTGTGCGGCAGGCTCTGCGCGGCACACGGCAGTGCGGCATAGGCGCGCATGCGATGGATCGCGTGCGGGTAGTGCACGCCGGTGGTGACGCCGCGCGCGCGCAGCTCGTCGCGCACCCGGTCGCGCTCCGGCACGCGGACCACGTAGAGGTGGTAGCCGTGCGCGACGTCGGCGGCGGCGACCACGCGCTGCACGTGCTTCGGCAGCGATCGGTCGTACAGCGCCGCCAGCGTCCGCCGTCGTTCGACCCACGTCGGCAGGTGCGGCAGCTTGACGCCGAGGATCGCCGCCTGGATCGGATCGAGCCGGCTGTTGACGCCGTCGCGTTCCGCGTAGTAGGCGCCGGCGAAGCCGTACATGCGGTGGCTGCGCAAGCGTTCGGCCAGCGCAAGATCGCGCGTCAGGCAGGCGCCGCCGTCGCCGTAGGCGCCCAGGTTCTTGGTCGGATAGAACGAGAAGGCGGCGATGTCGCCGAACGTGCCGGCCGGCCGCCCGCGCAGCGAAGCACCCTGCGCCTGGGCACAGTCCTCGACGATGGCGATGCCACGGCCGGCGAGCAGCGCACGCAGTTGGTCGACGTCGACCATGTTGCCGTAGAGGTGCACCGGCACCACGACCTTGGTGCGCTGGGTCAGCGCCGCGGCGACCTGGCCGAGGTCCATCAGCGCCGTGCGTGGATCGACGTCGACGAACACCGGCAGCGCCCCCACCATGCGGATCGCGCTGATCGTCGGCACCGCGGTGTTCGCCACGGTCACGATCTCGTCGCCCGGCTGCACACCGAGCGCATGGAACGCGATCACCAGCGCGTCGGTGCCGCTGTTGACGCCGACCGCGTGGCCACCGCCGTGGGCTTGCGCGAAGGCGCGCTCGAACGCTTCGACCTCGCCGCCGAGGATCAGCGTGCCGGAGTCGAGCACCCGTTCGATGGCGGCCAGCATCTGCGCCCGCAGCGGCTGCAGCTGCGCGCGGTAGTCGAACATCGGAACGTCCGGCGTCGCGATCTCCGGACGTGGCACGGCGGGCTTCGGGGCGTCGTTCATCGCAGGTAGTGCTCGGCGTGCTGGCGGAAGAAGGCGACCGTCTGGGCCAGCCCCTCGGGCAGCGTCCACCGCGGCCGCCAGCCGGTCAGCTCGTGGAAGCGCGACCAGTCGCCGACGTAGTCGCCGATGTCGATCAGCTTGCGATCGGCCGGGAACGGCACGTGCCGGAACTCGAACCGGCAATGCTGCTGCAGGATG
>JBILEY010000314.1:0-6386 GCA_044351865.1 Planctomycetota bacterium
CAGGCCGCTCGTGATCACGTTCGCCGGGACGACCGTGTTGAACGGGTGGCCCTGCGTGTTGACCGTGGACGCGATCGCGGTGCCCCAGTCGCTGGTGCCCTTGACGCTCTGGATGGAGTTGACGTTCGTGGCGAACGCGTTGGTCGGGCCACGCAGGCCGACCTGGTGGATCGCGGTCGACGTCGTGCCGACGCCCGGCGAGCAGTTGCCGTAGACGCAGCGGATCTCGCCGTTCTCGTGCAGGCGGATCTGGAAGCTCAGGTTGGTGCCGTTGGTCGTCGTCAGCGTGGTGCCGAAGCGACGGAAGTTGCTCCACTGGAACACGATTTCGCGGTTCGGGGCGGTGCCGACTTCTTCCCAACGCATCTCCGACCACGCGCCAGTGGCCGTGACCGCGGTGTTGGTGCTGGTCGCCGTGGCGTTCGCGCTCATCGTCGCGGTGTTGCCCGAGATCGCGGTGATCGTGGTGTTGGCCGGGATGCCGGTGCCGGTCACGATGTCACCGACCTGCAGCGGGCCGTTGGCCGAGATCGCGGTGATCTGGTTGCTGCCGAGGGTGCGCGTGCACGCGAACACGTATCCGCCCTGCAGGTCGCGGCCGCAGGCCGAGACGTAGCCCGGGGTCACGACGGTGCTGCTGATCGGCGTGTAGTTGATGCCCGGCGTGGCCGCGCCGAACGAGATGTGGCCGTTCGTCTGGACCTGGAACGTCGAGTAGCTGTTCAGGTCGTACGGGATCGGGAACGACGAGTTGACCGTGAAGGTCACGTCGTCGAGCAGCGTGTTGGCCGCCGTGGCCGTGCCGAGGACCGTGCCGCCGGTGATCGGCGCGTAGGTGCCGGCCGACTGCGAGAACGTGTAGAACGAAGCGACCTGAGCGCTGCTGGCGACGGCGAGCGCGAGAACCGCGGCCGTTGCGAGGGAACGGTGAAGCATGGGGAATCTCAAAACGAGTGGATCTACCTAGTGGAATCGCCCGGAACACTCCGGGCAGGCGGAGGGAGGCTACCACGCGAATGCGATCGGTAAAGGTCCTGCATTGGGCAATGCGCGGCGAACTTTGATACGCAGCGGCGAATCAATCAGCAGCCATGAGAAGCGACGCGCCGCAATGAGCCACCTCCGATGCCATCTTGCGCGAAGCCCAACGCGAGACTTCCGGCTGCACGCGAGCGCCGACATCACCCTTGACCCAGGCGCGCTGCGACGACCGACGCGTGGCATGACGCGGCGAGGTGGCAGCTCGGACTCGCTCTCCACGTCTTCCAAAGAGACGACGCAGCGGGGCCGATTGCTTCGCCCTCGCGGTGGACGGGCCCCGTCTCGAGGCGTCCAGGGCAGGCTGAGGCGTCGTTCAGCGGGCGAGCCGGCGCACAGGCTGAGACCGAATCCTCTCGAAGCCTCTGCGCGGCTGCGAACGCAGCCGCCAACCATGCTGCGGAGAGCCCGCAGCAGGGTTCCTTCTCGGGCTATCAGTCGAGGCCGATCGTCTGCTTCAGCGCACTGCTCGACGCGGTGATCAAGTCGGGCCCGCCGAACAGGCCACCGAGCACGACGACCTGCGAGTAGAGATCGATGCCTTCGAGACCATGCGGGAACGTCACCGGCACGGTGCCGGTGATCGTCGTGCCCGGCGTCAAGAACAACTCCCACAGGTAGGCGCCGGCACTGACGCTCAGCATGCAACCTGGCGCGGTGATGCCCGGCAGCTGCAGACCCGGACGCGCCGGCACGACGTCGAACAGCTGCGCAGCCAGCAGCGAGCCGGCGGGCACGTTCACCGCACCGTAGGTCGCCGTCTGGCCGCCGAAGATGCGGCCGCCGTAGGCCGCACCACCGGCATCGGGCGTGGTCGTGCAGGTCTGGCCCATGTTGCCGGCGGTGCCTTCGATGGCGGTGATCAGCGGCGTCTCCAGCGACAGGTCGCGCGACTGCGGATCGACCGACGGCGCGGTGCCGATGCGGCCGCGGCTGAAGCCGACCAGCGTGCCGTGGCAGTTCGCCGTCGTCGACCAGTGCGCGACGAAGGGCGGCATCGTGCCGTAGCGGAACTCGACCACGCCGGTGGCCTCGTGCAGCACGCACTGGAAGCGCAGCATCGCGTGGCCGCCGATGCCAGTGCCGAAGACCGTGCGGTACAGCCCGGTGTCGAACCAGGTGACGTAGCAGACGGCGTTGCCCGCCCCACCCGACGTGTCGGTCTGCACGTGCAGGCCGGCCAGCGGCTGCACCGGCGTGTTGCGGGCGCCGTTGAGGTCCGTCCAGTAGAGACAGAAGCGCGCCAGGTTGGTTGCGGTCGAACCGAGGAAGTCGGCGGGGATCGAGATGTACGGCGACGCCGTCGGCGTGGCGCTCAGCCACACGAAGCCGTTGGTCGACGGCTTGATCGTCGTCGTCGTGCCACCCGGGTAGGCGAACGTGAATCCCAGCTGATGCGTGACCAGCGCATCGTCCGCGGCGGAGTTCGGCGTGGCGTTGACCTTCGTCGCGTCGAACGGCTGCGCCCCGTTCGACACGATGTAGAAGTTCGGTGCCGTCGGGTTGTCCGGCGTCAGCGTCAATCCCTGCAGGTCGAAGGGCTGGCCGTTCTGGAACGTCTCGTAGAACGACGACGCCGCACCGCCGCAGCCAGCGCCGTAGCGTTCGTTCCGCGCGGGCGTCGGATTGGCGAAGCCGCCGGAGCCGAGGAACTCGAGGCCGACGACCGGCGGCGTCGCGCTCAGCGTGCCGGTCGCCGCCGCGGGGTTGGTCGCGGTCAGGCCGCGCCCGCGCACGCCGGCCCCGGTGGCGACCGTGTCCTGCATCGGGATCAACGCCAACGGCGCCAGGTTGCTCGGCGCCGTCGGCAGCGTGATGTCGATCAGCAGGTTCGGTTGCGTCGACAGCGGATCGAACACGAAGGCCTGCGGCAGCACGTCGATCTCGATGCAGTTGTTGTTCGGCACCGAGCCGAGCGACGGCGCCACGGTGACGTTCGTCGTGATCGGCGCCGACATCGTCGACGTCGCCGCCGCGACGTTGGTCGCGTAGGTGTTCGTCATCGTCGCCGCGGTCAGCGACGTCGAGCCGACCGAGATCACGGCGTTGGCGTAGACCTGGCCGCCGAGGTTGGGTTCGCCGTCTTCGCCGCGGAAGCGGATCTTGGACAGCACGATCGGCCCGGTCACGCCGGCCTTGCCGGTGAAGTGCGAGGCTTCGTAGAGGATCTGGAAGCGGCTGCCGGTGGTCGCGGTCCAGTAGGTCGTCGAGCCGGTGCACCCGAGCTGGGTGGCGCTCTCCATCAGGTAGTGGTTGTCGGGCAGCACGAGCTGCTGCTGGGCGGCGAGGGCACTGGCGGCGAGGCCGAGTGCGAGACAGAACAGGGTGCGTCGCATCATGGTCGGATGGGGCCGGCGCTGCGCGGCCGGCGTTTCCGGCGGGAACGCTAGTTCGTCGCTTCCGGGCCGCAAAGCCGCCCCGGCGGGTCGGGGAAGATGACCACGATCGACCGGACGGCGGCAGCGGCGGTTGCCCTCGGGCCCCGCCGTGCCGATACTGCGCCCGGCCGCCCACTTCGGGCGGCCGTTCCCTTTCGAAGTGAGTTCCACGATGCGAAACGCTGCACGCGCGCTGCTGTCGGCGCTGGTGCTCGGAACCGCGCTCGCGGCCCAGACGGCTGCGAAGCCCGCGGCGCCGGCGACCCCGCCGGCCACCGAGAAGTTGTGCAAGATCGAAACCACCGGCCTCGGTGGTTGAGGGGCGGCGAGCGACGCCGCGAGGGTCCGTGCGATCCTCACCAAACACCCCGATTTGAAGGACCTCGTGTTCGACACCACCGGCGTGGGCTATTTCCCACCCGGCAAGAAGGTGCCGGACGCGGACACGCTGAACGAGCTGCTGAAGAAGCAGCGCATGACCAAGGTGAAGGTCACCAAGGTGGCCGAGGTCGAACTGCCGAAGGCCGCCGCGGCCTTCGAAGTCACAATCGCCGAGTTGGGTTGAATGTCCACCGCCATCGAGACGCGTGACGTCTTGAGCAAGCTGGACGGTGTCATCCGCGTTCACCCGAACGGGCTGAACGGCAAGTGCCTGGTGATCGTCAAGGACAAGAAGGTCCTGACCGAGGAGATCGTGGCGAAGGCCCTGAAGGCCACCGCCAAGCTGCGGCTGCGCAAGTTCGAGAGCGCGCCGCTGTGACGTGAACGCGCCGCCGGCAATGGAGCCGGTGGCGCGCCCCGCAGCGCGCGATCGCGCGCTCGCCACGATGAGCGAGTCCGACACCGAACCCTACCTGCGCTTCCGGCGCATGCCGCTGCTGCTGCGCATCCTCGTGGTGCTGCTGGTCGGCGACGGCGCCTTCCGCCTCGGCCGCTACTTCGTGGCGCTGCTCGGCGGCGAACCGACGCGCCTCTCGCAGCTCGGCACCGGCGCCCTGTTCCTCGCCGCCGGCGTGCAGCTGCTGCGCGGCCGCCGCAGCGGCATCGACTGGATCGTGCCCTACAACCTGCTGCTGTTCGGCATGCTCGCCTACGGCCTGTGGCGCAGCGGCGAAGCCATCACCGCCAAAGCGATCGGCACCGGCGTCCTGCTGCTCGCCCTCAGCGGCTATCTGTGGTGGTGCCGGCAACGACTGCCGTGGCAAGCGCGCGGCAGCTACGGCCAGTGGATGACCGATCCGGACTTCCGCGACGGCGCGGCGGCGTGGTTCGCCGAACGCGATCGGCTCGTCGCGCAGGATCGCCGGCAGCCACCGGATCCCGACGAACTCGTGCGCAGCCTGCTCGACGGCGCCGACGCGGACCTGGTGCGCCACCGCCTGCAGGAGGCTCCGCAGCACTTCGGCATGGCGGTGCTGCGTGCGCTCGCCGACCCGGCGTTCCGCCGCGATCCGGAGATCCTGGCGATGCTGATCGACCAGCTGCCGGACGAGTTGCACGAACGCGCGCGCAGCTCGCTGGTGGCGAGCCTCGACCACCTCACCGGCTTCGAGCGCGGCCAGGTGCTGCGCCGGCTCGCCGAAACCGGCGATCCCTCGCTCCGCGAACGGCTGCTGCGCGAGCTCGACGGCGACGGCGGCAAGTACGTCGCCGAGGGCCTGGCGACCGCGTTCGCCGATGGCCGCGCCAGCGAAGACGTGCGACGTACGTTCGAACCCGCACTGCGGGCGCGGCTCGACCAGCCGAAGGCGCCGGAAAACGTCGCCGTGGCGCTCGCGCGGCTCGACCCGAGTGTGCCGCAGAAGGCGATCGACCGGGCCATGGCCACGCTTGCCGGCGAGCCGATGAGCCACCTGGTCGCCATGGGCGAAGCCGGCATCCCGTTGCCAGCCGCCGCGATGCTCACGCTCTGGCGACGGCTCCGCGACGAACCACAGTGGTTCTGGTGCTGGCGCCTGATGCCGCACGTTCCGGTGCCAGAGGCGGAGTTGCGCGCGCTGCACGCCGACCTGCCGCGACGCTTCGACGAACCCGCACGCGGAGGCGAGGACCCGCAGGCCGTGCGTTCGCGGCAGCAGTACGCGCGCCTCGCCTTCCTGCGCACCATCGAGCAACTGGTCGCTCGCGGCTGCACCGACGCCGAGCCCCTGCTCGAACAGGCGATCGCAATCGGTCGCGAGGACGTCAGCGACAGGGCCGCCCACCAACTGCTGCGGTTGCATGGCGCGCCCGAAGACCTGACGTTCGACGACGCCACCAACCCGACGCCGACCCAGCTGGCGCTGCGCAGCCTCGCGTTCGCATCGAGCTACGCCTGCAATGGCGGCATCCTGCACGCCTTCGAGTGCCTCGACGCCGAGTGCATCGCTGCGTTCGAACCGGCCCTGCACACGATCGCCCCGCCGGCCGTACGCGACGTGTGGCTGGCAGCGCGTCGAGAACTGTCGCCGACACCGCTGCCGACGGATCCCGACGAACGGCGCCTGTTGGTCATGGAGCGCTACGACGAGATGAAGCCGCGCCTCGACGAACTCGACAAGCAGTTCTACCGGTGCAAGTGGCAGCTCGAGGTCGCCATGGCGCGCTACGCGCTCGCCCACCGCGACGAACTCCTGGCGCGAAAGTAGGCCTCGCATGCCCACCCGTCGCATCGTCCACACGCTGCCGCTGCTGCTGCGCGGCCCGCACGACCTGCCGATGGCGAACGCGTGCCTCGCGTCGTTGGCCGCCGCTGAGCCCGGAGCCCGGCTCGTCGTCTGCAACCAGGGCTACCTGCCGACACCGGAGCTGCGCGCGTGGCTCGCTTCGTTCGCGCTCGACGTCGTGGTCGTCGGCAGCGGCCAGAACGTCGGCATCGCCGCCGGCCGCAGCGCCTGCTTCCAGTGGCTGTGGCAGCACGAGCCGCCGCAGTACGTCAGCGAGATCCACCTCGACATGCTGTTCGCGCCAGGCTGGGCGACGGAGCTGGCG
>JBILEY010000315.1:0-6356 GCA_044351865.1 Planctomycetota bacterium
GGCGGCCCGCCTTGGCGTTGCGTGGCGTCGAAGCTGCCGCCCGGGAACGGGGCCAGCGTGTAGCCGAGGCCGAGCCGCGGGTTCGGCAGCAGGCTGGCGGTGATGTGGTTGGCGCGCGCCTGCACGACGGTCTCCAGCAGCGACCGCACCTTCGGATGGGTCAGCGCGCTGACCCGCAGCGCGCGGTCGAGCGTCACCGCGATCGGACCGTCGGCGGGGGCCTGTTCGTCGGCGAGTCGGGGCAGCGCAGAGCGGTCCAGGCTGCCGTCGGCCAAGAGCTGCGGTTCCGTCGGCAGCGGCGTCAGGAAGAACGGCGGGGCGGTGCCGTGGTAGGCCGCTGGGGTGCAGGCCGCGAGGCACGTCAGGCTCCACAGCAGGGATCGTGGAGAACGCGCACGTCGCGGCGGGGTCGCTTGCATCGAGGGCATGTTGGCGGCGGCCGCTTCCGCGATGCAAGCGCGCGGCTGCTGGGGCGATAGGCGTAGGTGCACGGGCGTCGGCTCGACTCCTGGCGCGCTGCGCGAGGTTGTCGGGCAGGCCTCAGGAAGTGTTTGCGTGCGGCCGATGCGTCGCTACACTCCCGCGCCCACTACCCCGTGGTGTAATCGGTAGCACAGCAGGTTTTGGTCCTGTTGGTTCCTGGTTCGAGTCCAGGCGGGGTAACCAGCCTGCGCAGCAGATTGGTTACCCAAGTGCTTCACTGCGGAGTGGTGGCGTCGAGGCGGTGGCTTCGACCGGAGCCGGTACTCTGGTGCCGGGTTCGGTCAGGCCGGCGGATTCGACGCAAGCTCTTTGTTGGTCGATGCTTGTGATGCCCCGTGGTGTAACGGTAGCACAACAGGTTCTGGTCCTGTTTGTCAAGGTTCAAATCCTTGCGGGGTAACCAGATGCGCGCGGATTCGTCAGGCCTCGGCCCGATGGATCCGCGCGCTGTTTTTCCGGCGCGGCTCCCTCAAAGGCCTTCGCTGGCGCGCTGCAGGTAGCGGTCGGTCATGCCGGCGACGTAGTCGCAGACCGTGCGTTCGCGACCGTCGGTCGCCAGCCGCTTGCGGGCCCCTTCCGGCAGCTTGCCCGGATCCTGGCACAGCGCCGCGAACACCGCGCGGATTCGCGCAGCACCGTCGTGCATGACTTTCAGCACCCGTTCGCTGCGGTAGAAGCGCGCGCGCAGGAACTCGAGCAGTTCGTTGGCCATCACCGTCATCGCGTCGCTGTGGCGAACGCGCGGCTGCGGGCCGCGCAGCTCCTGTTCGCTGGTCTCCACGAGGTCGTGGATCAGCAGCGACGCCACTTCGCTGACGATGCGCTGGCGGTTGTTGGTCTCGGCGCTGGCAGCCGCGGCGCGCCAGAGCCGCAGTTCGGCCGCTTCGGCTTCTCCGAACAGTTCCGCGCGCAGGCCGTCGTCGAGGTCGTGGCTCAGGTAGGCGATCTTGTCGCAAAGGTCGACGACGTGCGCTTCGAGCGGCGGGGGTTGCTTCGGCAACAGGTCGGCGCTCAGCGGGAAGCCGTCTGGAATGCGTCCCTTCAGCAGGCTGCGGCGCACGGCGAGCGTGAGGTTGAGCCCGAGCCCGTGCCCATAGCGGTCCTCGAGGTAGTCGACGATGCGCGCGCTCTGCGCGTTGTGCCGGAAGCCGCCGTGGTCCTGCATCGCCGCGTGCAGCGCTTCTTCGCCGACGTGTCCGAACGGCGGGTGACCGTGGTCGTGGGCGAGCGCGATGGCTTCGGCCAGGTCCTCGTTGCCGCGCAGGGCGCGCACGACGCTGCGCCCCATCTGCGCCACCTCCAACGAATGCGTCATGCGGCTGCGGTAGTGGTCGCCTTCGAACGCGGCCATCACCTGCGTCTTGTGCTGCAACCGGCGGAACGCGGTCGCGTGCAGGATGCGGTCGCGGTCGCGCTGGAACGCGGTGCGCAGCGGATCCTCGGCCTCGGCCAGCCGGCGGCCGCCGGCCCGCTGGCTCGGCAGAGCCCAAGGCGCGAGCCAGCGCAGTTCGCGATCTTCCTGGTCTTCTCGGCGCAGCCACGGCATGGCGCGGAAGCTAGCGCGAACGCGCTGCGGGCGAGACCTCGGTGCGGCCGTGCGCTCCTAAAACCGTGCGCGGGGAAGGACTGCGCCCCGGAAAAACAAACGCCCGCCAGGTTGGGCCTGGCGGGCGCCTCTGGTACCCCCTAGGGGATTTGAACCCCTGTCGCATGACTGAGAATCACGAATCCTAGGCCGCTAGACGAAGGGGGCGGACAGGAGGGCGAGGTTTGTAGGGATCCCCCAGGCCTCGGTCAAGAGCTCGCCTGCTGTTTGGCGATCCAGGAATGTTGCACCGGCGACACCGTTCTGCTGCCCCTTCCCGGTAGAGCCATCCGAACCCCCTAGGTCCAATCCGAGGTCGTCATGCACGTGGTACCCGCAGCGCTGGTCTCCCTCGCACTCCTGGCTCCGTTCGTCGACGGCTGGCTCGGCATCTACCTCGACAACGAACGCACCGAAGCCGTGGTCGTCGAGGTGATCCCCGAGTCGCCGGCGGCCCGCGCCGGCTTCAAGGCCGGCGACGTGTTGCTGGCGGTCGGCGAAAAGGCGACCGGCACGCGCGAGGAGTTCATCGCCGCCGTGCGCGCCGGCAAGGTCGGGGAACGGCTGGCGGTGCGCCTGCTGCGCGAGGGCAAGGAACAGGTGCTCGAGGTCGTGCTCGGGCAGCGCCCGGAAGCGGTGAACCAGCCGCCGGCGGTGGGTGGGGCTGGTCGCCCGGATCGGCCGATGCCGGCGATCGAGTCGGCGCCGGTACGGCCGGTGACGCCGCCGGCGGCCGCCGAGCGCCGCGGCTACCTGGGCATCAGCGTACGCGAGACCGAGGACGGCATCGTCGTCGACCGCGTGCTCGACGGGCCGGCCAAGACCGCGGGCGTGGCGCCGGGCGATCGCATCGTGCGCATCGGCGACAACGCGGTGCAGGGGCTCGACGGGCTCGACAAGGTGCTCACGCGCAGCAAGGTCGGCGATTCGCTGTCGCTCGGCCTGCGCGGTGCCGGGGGCGCGCGCACAGTCGTCGTGACCGTGGCGCCGATGCCGCAGGATGGGGTGCGTGCGGCCGACACCGCGCCGCGCGCCAGCGCCCTCGCGCCGGCCGCGCCGGCGGCGCCGCGTTCGCAGGCGAGCCTCGAGGCGGAGCTGGGCGAACTGCGCGCCGAACTCGCCGCGCTGCGCCAGCAACTGGAAGAGCTGCGCCGCCAGGTTGGCCGCGAGCGCCCGGGGCGGGAATAGCCGGACCGGTTCGCCCGTCGGTCGGACCCGTGCACAGGAATCCCAGTGGCGACGTGGACTCGCCGCCGGGGACTGCCAATGCTGCGCACGCCGACCGCGGTTCCGTTCGCCGTCGGAGACTCCTGGAACCGACCCATGCTGCGACAGCCACCGCGAGGTGAAGCGAACGACGAAGCCCTGCCGACCAAGCGGCCGGCTGCGCTGTCGGCGCCGCTGTGCCAGCGCCCGGGTCGTGCGCTCGTCACCGGCGGCGCCGGCTTCATCGGTTCGCACCTGTGCGAGGAGCTGAGCCGCCGCGGCTTCGAGGTGCACGTCGTCGACGACCTCTCGACCGGGCGGCGCGACAACCTGGCGCCATTGCTGCGCGGTGGGCACCTGCGACTGACCGTGGCGAACGTGGCCGAGCCTGCGGTCGCGGCCGCGGCCTGCGCCGAAGCCGATGTCGTGTTCCACCTGGCCGGCGTGGTCGGCGTGCGCCGGCTCGCGCGCGAGCCGCTGGCGGTGATGCAGAGCAACCTGGTCGGCACGCAGGCGATGGTCGCCGCGGCAGCCGCCGCGAACGTGCCGATCCTGATCACCTCGAGCAGCGAGGTCTACGGCGACGGTCCGGTGCCGTTCCGCGAGAGCGACCCGGTGCGTCCCGGCGCCACCGAAGGCCTGCGCGGGGGCTACGCGTGCGCCAAGGCGATGGGCGAGTGGCTGGCACTCGGGCACGCGGCGAACTCCGGCCTGCCGGTGGTCGTCGCGCGCCTGTTCAACACGGTGGGGCCGCGGCAGTCCGGCGACCACGGCATGGTGCTGCCGCGCTTCCTGCAGCAGGCCGTGCGCGGCGAGCCGCTGACCATCTATGGCGACGGCGCGCAGACGCGCTGCTTCGCGCACGTCGGCGACGTCGTGCGGGCACTCGCCGACCTGGCGATGGCGCCCGGGGCGGTGGGCCAGGTGTTCAACGTCGGCAGCGACCGCGAGACGTCGGTGTTGGAACTCGCGCGCCTCGTGCTGGCGCGCGCAGGCAGCCGTTCGCTGCTGCGCCACGTGCCCTACGGCGAAGTGTTCCCGCCGGGCTTCGTCGATCCGCCGCGTCGCGTGCCGGCGCTCGAGCGACTGCGCGCGGCCATCGGCTGGACGCCGGCGATGCCGCTGGCGGCGATCGTCGACGAACTGGTCGCGCTCGCGCGCGCGGGCCTCGCTCAGCCAGCGCCGGCGGTCTCGCACAGCGTCGCGTAGTTCTGCTGCGCAACCGGGTCGTCGGGCAGCAGTTCGCTGGCGCGCCGGAAGGCGGAACGCGCCGCCGCCACGTCGCCGCTGCGGAAGGCGCAGATGCCGAGGTTGGTGTGGGCGATCGCGCATCCCGCCGCCGCCGCCGCGGTGAACTCGGTGCAGGCACCGGCCAGGTCGGCTGCGGCCATCCGGCACAGGCCGAGCCAGTTGCGCAGCACGCCGCGCGGGTCGTTGCCGAGGCGCAGCGCGCTGCGGAACGTCGCCTCCGCGTCCGCCGGCCGCGCGTTCCGGTAGGCGTGCACGCCGAGCTGTTCGAGCAGGTACTGCTGCTGCAGCGGCGTCAGCGGCTGCCGCGCGACGTGGGCGAGCGTCGCTTGTGCCCGGTCGCCGAGGCCGGCGTGCAGCTGGCTCGCGCCGAGCGCCAGGTGCGCATCGACGTGTTCGGGGCAGTGGCGCAGCAGCGCCGCGAAGTGGTCGATGGCGCGAGCGTGGTCGCGGCGCAGGGCCCAGTAGCGGCCGAGATGCCAGTCGGCGTCGGCCCAGCGCGGCCAGACGGAACGAGCGTCGCGCGCGGCGAGTGCCGCCGCTTCGACGTCGTCGTCGAGGGCGGCGATGGTCGCAGCTCCTGCCGGATCCTGCCGCCACTTGGCGTCGAACTGCTGGCGTCGCCGCCGGATCTCCGCGTGCACGTCGAGCCCGAGCGCGCGGAACGTCGCATGCCCTTCGTGATGCACGAAGGCTCGTCGGGCGATCGCCAGGCGATGGCCGGCGAGGCGCAGGCGCAAGCACAGGTCGTCGTCCTCGAAGTTGCCGTGGCCGAAGCGTTCGTCGAACACGCCGACCTCGTCGAGTGCGCGGCGGCGCAGCAGCAGGCACAGGCCGGCGAGCGTGGTCGCGTCCTGGAGCAGCGGTGCGGGAGCCAGTTCGTCGGCGATGCGGCTGCGGCCATCGGCGGTCTCGCCGCGGCGACCGACCGCGAGCTGCGCCTGGCCCTTCACTTCGTTCGACACGGCGCTGACTGCCGCGATCGCGTGGTCGCTGGCGAGCGCGCGCTGCAGTTCGCGCAGCAGGTTGGGGGCCGCCAACGTGTCGTTGTTCAGCACCAGGATCGTGTCGCTGCGGGCAGCCGCGAGGCCGCGATTGACGCCGCCGGCGAAGCCGAGGTTGCGCACTTGCCGCAGCAGGCGAACGTTCGGCGCGGTCGCCAGGTCCGGGGTGTCGTCGGTGCTCGCGTTGTCGACCAGCAGGATCTCGGTCGGGGGACCTTCGGCCTGTTGTTGCAGGCTCTGCAGGCAGGCGCGCGTCAGGTCGGCGCGGTTGTGGCAGGGAATGACGACCGAGCACGTCATGCCGGTCCCATCGGCATTTCCGTGTTCGCGACTGGCGGGCTCGCGGCGCCGCGTCGCAGGGCGGTTCTGCCGCGCGATCCCACGGGGCATAAAAAAACGCCCGGCACTTTCGTGCCGGGCGTGGAAGTCGGGGGGGTGCCCCTCATCCGGGCTCGCAGCAGCGGCGCACGGGCGAACCGAAGCCCACCCGCGCACCCTCAGCCAGCAATCTCGCCAGTCACCGACCGATCGACCGCTGCTCACCCACATGACCAGGCCGCGGTCTCGCCAACCACGTCCCGATCACTTGGTGTCTTTCTCCACACAGCTCTCTCTTGATCCTCTTGCTCCCCGGTGGGCTCGCCACCCGCCCAGGGCCAGATTCACTCGTCTGCACCCTACCTAAGGCAACTCGCGTGCCATCTGTCAAATGGGCCCGTGATGTGCTGTGGCGAAATGATTTACGTCGCTCGATCGCCATTGCCTCGGGCTGCGTCGCGCGAGTGGGACGGGGTCTCTCGAATGTGGGAATGCCGCTGGCGGTGTTGGAT
>JBILEY010000316.1:0-6355 GCA_044351865.1 Planctomycetota bacterium
CGACGGCATGCTGATGGTCAACGGCAACATGCTCCGCCGGCCGCAGTTCGACGCCGTGATGGACTACGTGCGCACGCTGCCGAACAGCGGCGACGACAACCAGCGGGCGCAGCGCATCCTGATGGACTTGATCCGCACCGAGGTCTCCTGCTCGGCGTTCCCGGACAGCGAAGCGATGGCCATGGCCGGGGAAGTCGTGCAGCACCTCGCCAACGGCACTCCCGCCGCAGAGCTGGTGAAGAAGCACGGCGTGGTCCCGGGGGCATCGCCGGAAGGCCGGCTGACGATCACGCGCAACTCGGAGTTCGGGCCGGTGATCGAGCAGATGGCGTTCGCGACCAAGGTCGGCGAGCGCACGCTGCCGATCCGCACGTCGCTCGGCGTGCTGGTGCTGCAGGTCGCGTCGTTCGAGAAGGGCGCCAGCAACGAACTCGACAAGCTGCAGGTCGACGCGGTCCTGGTGCCGCTGACCGACGACGGCATGAAGGTGCAGCAGGTGCTCGAGATGGCGATGAAGGGCCAGGTGCAGCTGGTGGCGCGCGACGAAGCGACCATCGGCATGCTGCCGAAGATCTTCCGCCCGCAGGCGACCGGCAAGACGGTCGACGCCGCCACGCTGCAGGCGACGATCGAGAAGCTCGCCGCCGAGGTCGAGAAGCTCCGCGGCGCCACCGACGACGCCAGCAAGAAGCGCTTCGCCGACCTCGAGCAGCAGCTGGCGCAGACCAAGGCCGCGCTGATGCAGATGGAGACGGTCAAGGGCGTCGACGTGAAGAAGGCCGAAGTCGTCACGCCGCCGAAGGACGCGGAGAAGAAGCCGGACGCGCCGAAGTGAGCGCACCGTTGGCGCCGACGCGGCGCCGACCTTCGACCGACCCACCATGCCACCGGATCGCCGGTGAGCCGGCAGCGCCAACGGCGCTGCCGCACGCGCCGCAGGGACGCCCTCTCCCTGCCACCTCGAGCAACACCCGGGCAGGCCATGGCTTCCTTCCGCAAGAGTGGCGGCGTCGTCGCATTCCATTGGGACGGCAAGATCGCCAATCCCGCCGACGCTGCGTTCGCCGAGGCGCTGGCGACCCGGCGCTTCCGCAGCATCGAGAACGCCGCCAGTGAAGAGGTGTCGATCGGCTGGGTCACGCCCGCCGACCCGACCGGCGAGACGTTCGCGCTCGAGGACCTCGACGGCGGCGCCGGCACCTGGCTGCGCATCCGCATGGACAAGAAGACCATGCCGAAGAAGTGGCTGCAGATCCACCGCGACGCCGCCGAGAAGGCGCGCGGCAAGAAGCTGTCGGCCCGCGAACGGCGCGAGCTCAAGGACGACCTGACCGAGAAGATGCTGCCGCGCGTGCTGCCGGCGATCACGCTGGTCGACGCGCTGCTGTTCTTCGACAAGCAGACGGTGCTGCTGTTCGCGACCAGCAAGGCCGCGCGCGAAGCGTTCGGCAAGCTGTTCTTCGAGAGCTTCGGCACCGCCCTCGAGCGCAGCAACCCGCTGCAGGCCGGGCTGCGCGCCGGCCTCGACGACGAGACGCGCTACCAGCTCGAACGCTGCGAGCCGGTGCGCTGGCCGAACACGCAGAAGGGCGAAGCCAGCCTCGAGAGCCACCGCCGCTTGCGCATGGACGACGACGAACGCGACGAAGCCATGGCTGGCAAGAGCGGGGAGAACAACGCATGACGCAAGGTCCAGACGGCGCCGACACGCACGGCTTCCTCGGCGAGGAGTTCCTGACCTGGCTGTGGTTCCGCTGGGAGGCGGACGGCGGCGAGTTCACGCTGCCCGGCGGCCGCGTCGTCGGCATCGCGCTCGACGACTTCCTGTCGTTCGCAGCCCCGAGCGACGACGAAACCGAGCAGACGCTGCGCCGCGGCCTGCCGACGCGCACCGCCGAAGCGCGCACCGCCCTGCGCCAGGGCCGCCGCCTGCGCAAGGCGCGCCTGCTGATCGCCGAAGGCAGCCGGCAGTGGAGCGCCGTGCTCGACGCGCCGACCCTGACGCTGAACAGCGTCAAGCTGCCGGAGGACAGCGAGGAGTGCGAGTCGGACGTGGATCGCACCGCGGATCGTTCGGCGAACTGGTTCGCGCTGCACGAGATCGTGCAGGCGCTCTACGGGCAGTTCCTGCGCGAGCGACTGAAGGCCGACTACAAGAAGAAGGCGGCCGAGGAACAAGCGCGCTGGATGGCGAGCTGACAGCCCGAGAAGAAGTCGGGCTCCGGGCTCTCCGCAGCAGGTTTGGCGGCGGCGTTCGCAGCCGCACCGAGGCTTCGAGAGGATCCTCTCTCGCCCTCCGAGTTCGCGACTCGGCAGCCCCGCGATTCAGCGGCCGCCCAGGCGGCGCCAGTGCTCGCGCGCGGCTTCGAGATCGGGGTTGCACCGCAGGGCCGCGGCGAACGACTGCCGCGCCGCATCCCGATCGCCGACCTCCAGCTGCAGCACGCCGAGGTTGAACCACGCCTCCGGCAAGCGCTCGTCCAGACGCAGCGCCGCCCGCAGCGAGGCTTCGGCCTCCGCGAACCGTCGCGATTGGGCCAAGGCCACGCCAAGACCGACGTGTGCGACCGCGGTCTGCTTCTCGATCAGGCTCTGCCGGAACAAGCCGAGCACCCGTTCCAGGTCGCGCGGGAACACCGTGCTGGCCGACGAGTTCGCGCACCAGCCGAGCCCGGCGAAGGCACCGGCCCTTCGCTCGCTGGCCAGCGCCGGCTGCGCCGGGAAGCGCGCGCGCAGAGCCGCTTCGTAGTGCACTCGCGCCTGCTGCACCGCCGCTTCGCCCTGCTCCCGAGACTCACGCAACCACAGATCGCCGGCCATGACCTGGACCGTGGCGAGGTGGGGCGCCGTCGCCAGACCATGCTCGACGAAGGAACGCGGACTGCGCCAGATGCCGATCTGGCGATGCGCGAACGCACCGAACACGACGACGACGGCGAGGCCGACCCACCAGCGGCGCGCCAGCAAGGGCGCCACGAGCAGCGCGAAGCCGGCCGCCGGCACGTAGAGGTAGCGCTCCTGCACCGGGAACTCGCCGAGTGCTGGCCACAAAGCAGCCGGCAAGGCGACGGGGACCAGCAGCAACGCGGTGGGCAACTGCCAACGCAGCCGAGCGGACGAAGCGAAGCGGCAAGCGACGATCGCCGCCACGACGAGCAGCAGCCCGACGAACCACGCCGCACCACCGCCGCCCTGCTCGGCAAACGGAGTCGCCGGCCACGGCCACGCCGTCAGCGCGAGCAAGCGGCCCAGGACCTCCACCGCGCCCAGCGCCCGCTCCCCGAGGTCGAACGCTCCCGAGGAGCCCGCGGGGCCAAGTGGAACTCCGACGACGAAGGTGCGCAGCGACCACCAGCCGAGCAACACGCACGCCACCGAGGCACACGACCACCAAGCCCTGGCGCGTCCGTGCGAGCGGCTCGCCACCCACAACACGACCGGCACCATGGCGAGCGCGGTTTCCTTCGCGAGCAACGCCGCGAGCAGCAACAGCGCGGCGGCCACGAGGCCGATGGCGCGCGGCGACAGCGCGCACGCCACGGCACCGAGCAGGCACGCACCGGCCAGCACGTCGCCGAGCGCCGAGGCGAAGCCGAGGCTCTCGACGAGCACCGGGGAGACCAGGAACAGGGCCGCGGCGAGCTGCGCGGCACGAGGCTCGGCACCGAGTTCCCGCGCGATGCGCAGCAGCAAGCCGACCGACACGGCATGCAGCAGCAGGGCGAGCAGGTGCACGCAAGCGAACCCGCCCCGCCACGCGATCGCCGCGGCGCAGGAAGTCAGCGGCCGCCAATAGTGCAGGTGCTCGCGGAAGAAGGGCTCCGCCAGCAAGGCCGGCAGATCGAGTTCGCGCAGCGCCCGATTCTGCTCGAAGTTGATCGCATCGTCGTAGACCGGCTGGCCCAGCAGCGCCGGCCACCAGACCAACACCCCCAAGGCAACCAGGAGCAGCGCGACCCGATTCATCCGCCGATCACCGACTGCACGCGCGCGCCGAGCCGAACGAACAGTTCGCCGAGCCAGCGCGCCGTCGCCGGCGCATGCCCGGCATCCGGGGCCGCGCTCCCCCACACCACCGCCAGCACGCGCTGCGTCGTCGCCGACGTCTTCGTGCGCTGCGCGTCCTTGACCGCGTTGGCGCACGCCCCGTCGGCGTCGGCGAGGCACAGCAGCCCGCCGACGTCGATCTCCTGGCCGCTGCGGTTGAACACGTACTTGCTGCCCGGCGGCGGCACTTCGACGCGCAGCGGTTCGCGGCAGCGATCGAGGTCGACGACGCTGATCGGCAGGCCGCTGTGCAGCGACGCGACGTTGCCGGCGTCGACGACCGCGTTGATCGAACCGAGCCGGCCGTCGGCGACCGCGCCGACCAGGTACTCCGACGACGGCTTGCCGCGGCCCGTCGGCCGGTAGCCGTGCGCGCGCAGCAGGTCGCGCACCGCTGTGCGCAGGGCTTCGCTGCCGGCGACCGGTGCGGGCGCACCGGGACGCAGCAGCTCGACGAGCCACGACGGGCTCGGCGCGTCACCGAGCGGGGCCGGCAGTTCGACGGCGAGGGCCTGCAGCGACAGACCGGGATAGGTGCAGACGGCGAGTTGCATGGGGAAGTCAGCGTCGGCCGCGCGGCAGGTAGGCGAGCGCACTGCGGTGCAGCCACGACACCAGGTCGATCGCGTCGTCGAACACCGGCACCGTCGGGCCGCCGATCGGGTGCATCGTCGGCTGGTTCTGCTGTTCGAACGACGGCATGCGTTCGCCCTGGTCGACGTCGCTCGCGCGCCACGTGCCGCGCGCTTCGCGGCGCCACTGCGTGCCGCCGGCGGCGGTGAGCAGGCGCCACGACAGGTCCCACGCCGCGTGGTCGAGCGGGCGTTCGCCGGCGACCTCGAAGCGTTCGACGCCGAGCACCAGCACCGCGTCGGCGCCGGTGGCGGCGGCCACCTGCTGCGGTGTGGCCGTCGCCGCGTCGACGCCGGCGTCGACCAGCATCTGCTCGACGACCGCGATCGCCATCGCCCGCTGCCCGCGCGCGGCAAGCGCTTCGCCGAGCCCGGTCATCAGCAGCGCGCGCTGTTCGGCGAACGCGGCCGGCACCGCCGGCGAGATCGCGATCGTGCGCGGCGCCGGCCCACGCAGCGGCTCGGGCTCGGGCGGCATCAGGTTGCAGCCGGCGAGCGCCGCGATCGCCCACAGTGGCCACGCGATCAAGGCGCGGCGAAGCACGGGGCGGGCGGCGGCGACGGTCATGCTGCGCATTCTGGCGCCGCCCGGCGAACGCGCAATCGACGGCTGCGCGTTCGCCGTGTTCCTTCGTGCCGATCAGCGGATCGCTGGCGCGGCTTCGCTGCGCGGCCGGCGAGGCGGCGGCGGCACGTGCCGCGGCAGCTGCGCGTCCCGCTGCGCCGTCTGCCAGACGAACGCCGCCATGACCACCGACGCCTGCTTCAGGTCGTCGGCGACCGCGTGGTCCCACACGTCCATGTTCGAGTGGTGCGTGCGCGTGCTGTAGCTGACCGGATCCTGGATGAACTGGAAGCCGGGCACACCGACGGCGTGGAACGCGAGGTGGTCGGTGCCGCCGGTGTCGTCGAGCGTCAGCGTCGACGCACCATGCGCGTGGAACGGCACCAGCCAGCGCCGGAACGTGCGCGCCACCGCCTCGTTGCCCTGCAGGTAGACGCCGCGGATGCGGCCGGTGCCGTTGTCGAGGTTGAAGTAGCCGGCGATGCGCGCGTGCTCGGGCTTCTTGTCGTCGGCGGTGCCGAGGTGCTGTGCCACCCACGCACGCGAGCCCATCAGGCCTTGCTCTTCGCCGCTCCACAGCGCCGCCCGCACCGTGCGCCGCGGCCGCACGCCCTGCTTCTGGCTCCAGGCGGTGACGAGGCGCATCGCTTCGATGACGACCGCGCTGCCGCAGCCGTTGTCGGTGGCGCCGGTGCCGGCCTGCCAGCTGTCGATGTGCGCACCGATCATCGCCACCTCGTCGCCGATCGCCGGGTCGCCGCCGCGCAGGTCGGCGAGCACGTTCTGGTCGTTCAGGTCGTCCTCGAAGTAGCTCGTGCGCAGTTCGACGGCGACGCGCACCGGCAGCCCCTTCGCCAGCACGCGGCACATGCGGTTGTACTGCTCGACCGCGATGGTGAACTGCGGGATCACGTCGGCGCCGCGGTCGCGCGCGCTCGGCCGCTGTTCGCGCGGCGTGCCAGGCGCAGCGACGGCGCTGGCGCCCTGCACGAACACGGTGCCGTAGTCGCCCTTGCCGGCGCGGTCGACGATCGCCAGCGGCCGCTTCTTCTGCACGATCGCCAGCATCTGCTCGCGCTTCTGGAAGCCGACGCGGAAGTCGTTCTCGCTG
>JBILEY010000317.1:0-6348 GCA_044351865.1 Planctomycetota bacterium
GCAATCGCCGGGTCGCGCTGGGCCTTCGGCACGCGCAGCACGAACTGGTGGTAGGCGTGGCGGTCGGTGTCGACCGGCAGCGTGCACCACTCCATCAGCCCGGCCTCGGCGAACAGCCGGCGGTAGCGCGCGGCGTTCTCGCGCCGCTGCAGGGTCACCTGCTCCATGCCGCGCAGCTTGACGCGCAGCGGCGCCGCCTGGATCGCGTCCATGCGGAAGTTGCCGCCGATCTTGTGGTGCTTGTAGAGCTCGGCCTGGCCGTGGTTGCGCAGCAGCTTGCAGGTCGCGGCGAACTGGTCGTCGTTGGTGGTCAGGAAGCCACCGTCGCCGATGCCGCCCATGTTCTTGGTCGGGAACGTCGACCAGCCGGCGCACAGGCCGTCGCCGCCGGACATGCGGCCGTTGTGCTTGGTGCCGATCGCCTGCGCCGCGTCCTCGATCAGCGGCACCGAGAACTTGCGGCACACGGCCAGCACGGCGTCGACGTCGAACGACGCGCCGAACAGGTGCACCGCCATGACCGCCTTCGGCCGCTTGCACGCCTTCAGCGCTTCCTCGAGCCGCTGCGGATCGAGGTTGAGCCAGGTCGGCTCGACGTCGACGAACACGGGCTTGGCGCCGACGCGCGCGACGACGCCGGCGGTGGCGAAGAACGAGTAGGTCGGCAGCACGACCTCGTCGCCCGGGCCGATGCCGAGCGCCATCAGCGGCGCCAGCAGCGCGTCGGTGCCCGACGACATCGTCAGCGCGTGCTTCACGCCGAGGTACTGCTGCAGTTCGCGTTCGAGGTTCTCGACCTCGGGGCCGAGGATGTACTGACCACTGCGGACGACGCGGACGACGGCGGCTTCGATTTCGGCGAGCTGCGCCTTGTCGCGCGTGAGATCGATGAGGGGAACGGGCATGTGCGGGCGACCAGGATACGTGCGGCCCGCCGCGGTGGAAGCGCGAGGGCCGGCAGTTGCCGGCGACGGTCGCGCTTTTCGCAGCAGCGAGCCGTCGAACGAGCCGCGGCTCGCGGCGCCGATCAGCGCTTCTGCAGCGTGCCGTGGCGCCAGCGGTCGGCCAGCGCGTTGATCGGCTCGCACAGCAGGTCGACGACCGGCATCTGCGCCAGCAGCGCTTCGTCGAAGGTCGGCTCGGTCTCGGTCACTGCGTCGGACAGCGCCGCGTAGCGGTTGCGGTAGCCGCCGAGAACGCCGCGCAGCGTGGCGGCGTCGAGCTGGTCGCGGAAGCGCACGTGCAGCAGGGTGATGCCGACCGGCTTGTTCTGGTCGACCTCGGGCACCAGCAGCACCGTGCGGCCGTCGCTGCGGCCCTTGGTGACGAGGCACTGGCGCTCCATCGCCACCAGGTGCTTGGTGCCGCGCAGCGTCGGGTTGCCGGTCGTGCGCGAACGCAGCGTCGTCGCGACGCCGCGCTGGTCGGTCACCTGCACGCGCGCCTGGCCCTGTTCGAAGTCGCCTTCGATCTTGTAGCGGGTACTGCCGAGCACCTCGACGACGGCCGGATCGAGACCGGCGAGCGCCCGCAGGTCGCGGTAGCCGACGTGGTCGCGCACGGCGCCGGCGGCGAACAGTGCCTTCACCAGCGGCACGGTCAGCACCGCCTCGTCGCTGCGCGAGATGCCGACGGTGACCGTCTTCGCCTGGTGCTTGATGGCGTCGACCGGGCGCGTCAGCTGGTCGATCGCGGTGGTCAGTTCCTCGGTCAGGCGATCGACGACGACGCCGGGCGAGCCCTGTTCGCCGAACTCGATCGCGTAGACGTCGAGCGGCACGAAGCCGAGCGCGTAGTTGCACAGCGAACCGAGGCGCGCCGCGGTGCGCGCTTCGAGCGTGCCGTCGTAGCGGCCGAGCAGCAGGTCCTTCTTGTACTCCGTCCACGCCGGCAGCAGGTGCGGGCGCAACACGGAGAACACGTCCTGCTGCGGGCGGCCTTCGGCGAACGCTTCTTCGATGGCGCCGCGCATGCGACGCAGCGGCAGCGCCAGCTGGTCGATCGCCAGCGCCGTGCGGTAGCCGAACAGGTGGCCGGCCATCGTCGACAGCACGTAGGCGAGTGCCGGGTGCACCGGTGGCACGAAGATCGTCGCCGCGGCGGCGGCGAAGCGCGCCTCGCCGGTGGTGGCGATCACGATCGGGCAGGCCTTGTGCGCCTTGTAGATCGCGACCTCCTTGGCGACGTCGTCGGCGGTCGAGCCGGTCAGGCCGGCGGCGCAGACGAGGATCAGCGGCTCCGACGACAGGTCGATGTGCTTCTTGTCCTCGGTCGCGTCGCAGGCGATCGACTTGTAGCAGAGCTCGCTGAGCTTGATGCGGACCTCGGCGGCGGCGACGCGGTTCTTGCCGTTGCCGACCAGCGCCCAGTAGCGCCGCTGCGGCGCCAGCGCGCGCGCGATCGCGGCGATCGCTGCGTCCTGCTGCAGCACCTGGCGCATCGCCGTCGGCAGCTCGAGCAGCGCCTGCAGCAGTTCGTGCTCCTGCTGCGGGTCGAACGAGCCGCAAGCGCGGGCCAGCGCCAGCGCCAGCAGCTGGCCGGCGGCGCACTGCGCGTAGAACGCCTTGGTGCTGGCGACGCTCATCTCGACGTCGCGGCCGTCGCTCGTGTAGAGCACGCCGTCGGCCTTGTCGGTCAGGTCGCTGCCGCGGCGGTTGACGATCGCCAGCACCGGCGCGCCGCGGCCGCGCACGAGGTCGACCGTGCGGTTGGTGTCGGTGGTGGTGCCCGACTGCGAGATGGCGACGATCAGCGTGTCGCGCATGTCGTCGCGCATCGCGAAGCCGCTGAGCTCGGTCGCCGGCATCGCCGCGACCGCGATCCTGGTGCGCGAAAGCGCGTCGGCGATGGCGCCGGCGACCGCCTGGCCGGCGACCGCGGCGGTGCCCTGGCCGATGACCAGGATGCGCGCGATCTGGCCCTTCACCAGCGCCTGCTCGACCGCGTGCGGCAGCGACGCGTGGGGCAACGCGACCCGCAGCTTGCCGTCCTGGCGGACGATGCGGCCGCGCAGCGTCTTCTGCAGCGACAGCGGCGCTTCGCCGATCTCCTTGGCGAGGAAGTGGCGGAACTCACCGCGGTCGATGTCGCGCGTCGTCACCGCGGCGCGCGCGAGGTTCCTGTCGACGACCGGCAGCGGCGTGCCGTCGTAGGCGGCGCGGCGGATGCCGGCCAGTTCGCCGGCCTGGTCCCCGTCGAGCGCGATCACCTGTCCGCGCGACGCGGCGGCGTTCTGCGGATTGCCCGGCGTCTCGCCGTCCATGCGCAGGTAGCGCTCGCACTCCTCGATGACGCCGTACGGCTCGCTGGCGACGACGAACGTGTCCTCGGCGACGCCGATGTAGAGCGCCTGGCCCGAGCCGCGCAGCGCCAGCTGCAGGCGCTTCGGCTCGCGGCTGCTGGCGGCGGCGATCGCCACCGAACCTTCGAAAGTCGCCACCGTGCGGCGGAACGCTTCGGCCAGCGGCTGGCCCGTGCGCAGTTCGCGCGACACCAGCGTCGGGATCACCTTCGCGTCGGTGGTGATCGGGTCGGCGATGGCGAGGCCGTGACGGCGGATCAGTTCGTGGTGGTTGTCGACGTCGCCGTTCAGCGCGCCGATCACGTACGGGCCGACCTCGCCGTTCGTCTCCTCGTGGTTCAGCGGGTGCGCGTTCGGTTCGCTGATGATGCCGACGCTGGCCCAGCGCGTATGCCCGAGCACCAGCGCCTGCGCCGTCGGCACGCGCAGGGCGGCCTGCAGCAGGCGGTCGGCGCGCGCCGCGGCGCGCAGCGCCTTGACGTTGTCGCCGAGCTCGCCGATCTCGGCCGCGTGCTTGTAGACGAAGTTCAGGCAGCCGTCGGCGATGCGCACCGAGCCGTCCTGGAACAGCGGGTCGCCGTCGCGGCCAGCGCGCAGCGCGCGCAGTTCGGGCGACTCGGGATCGACGCCGTGCACCAGCAGCGAGATGCCCGCCGAGTCGCGGCCGCGCACTTCGAGGCGGTCGAGCGCCGACAGCGCCGTCTGCAGGCTGGCGAACGCGGCGGCGGCGGCCTGGTGCGGCACGTCGCCGTTGGCCAGTTCGCGCACTGCCGTGGCGTGCGGCAGGCGATCGCGCAGCACGGCCCACAGCGCGTCCTTCAGCTGCACCAGCGCCTGGTTGCGCTGCTCGAGGGCCGGGTCGGCGTCGTCACCGACGGCATTGGCGTCGAGCGAACGTTCGAACGCGGTCACCGTGTTCTGCAGCGCCTGCGCGCGCGCCGCCAGCTCGGCTGCAGCGGCCGGTGCCTGCAGCAGCGCCCACAGCCCGGCCACGCCCTTCAGCTCGCGATCGAGCAGCGTCAGCGACGTCGCCGCGGCGGCGAGGTGCTGGCGGTCCTTGCCGTCGGCCAGCGCGGTCTCGGCCTCCGCGAGCAGCGTGCGCAGGGCTTCGACGGACGGCGGAGTGCGTCGGTTCGGACGACGCAACACGGCGATGATGCCACACATTCGGAATGGGTCTCTTGGGTCAGCGCGCGGCGAACTGCTCGAGGCCGGTCCGCAGCTGCGCGGCGACGCGAGGTTCTCCGGCTTCTTCGATCGCCGCCGCCAGCCGCTTGAGCCAGTCGGCGGCCGGAACGGGCAGTGCCGCCGGCGCCACGCGCACGTCGACGGCGGGCTCGGGCCACTTCGCACGCAGGCTGTCGCAGACGACGACACCGAGGTTGCCGGCCAGTGGCAGCGCTGTGCGTTCCTTCGACAGTGCGTCCCAGACCGGGGCCGGCAGCTGCACGCGCGCACTGGCGTCGATGCCGAACCAGAGCGTGCCGTCGTTGGTCCACTGCACGAACTGGTCGCCGAGCTTGCACGACAAGAACTCGAAGCCGCCGACGACGCCGGTCACCGTGTCGGTGCGCACCGCCGGCACCGTGAGCTCCTGCCCGGACTTCTTGGCCAACGCGTCGCGCATCGCGGCGAGGCCGGTGGCGACGTCGGGGAAGGAGTCGCCGCTCTTGGCCAGCGGGTGGTCCTCGCCGAGCCAGTTCTTCAGCGCCTTGTGCACTTCGGCGGCGGTGTTCTGGCCCCACGGGATGCCGAGGCAGGTGCGCTGGTCGGCGAGTGCGTCGAGCATCGGCTGCAGCGGCGGCACGAGGCCGCGCAGCAGCACCTGCGTGTGCAAGCGTGCCTTCGCCCGCGGATCGGCCTCCGGCAGCGCGTAGGCCGCGGCGTCGCCGAGCAGCACCGTGCCGAGCCGCGCGTGCGCGCGCATCAGCCACGCCGCGTCGTCGTGGAACGACACGAACAGCGGGCGCAGTTCGTCCTGTTGCGCCTTCTCGAGCTTCGGCCCGCGCAATGCCAGGCCGCGCAGCGCCGACGCGCGCCAGTAGAACGCGCGGTCGTTCGACCAGTCGCGCAGCAGCTGCAGCGTCAGCGGTCCGTTCGCCGGATCGTCGGCCATCGCCTCCGCCAGCGTCACCGGCAGCTGGTCCTGGCCACGCTGCTGCACGAAGGCGCGGATCGCCGGCACCGCCGCGTCGCCGGCGGCGGCGACCTTGCGGCTGGCGGCAATGCGCAGGCCGAGGCGCGGCGTCGTGCACGCGCGTTCGACCTCCTTCGCCCAGTCGGTGGTGGTGGCGGGATCCTGGCCGGTGGGCCAGAAGGCGATCAGCGGCGTCGCGACCGCGAGGAGCAACAGGATGCGCACGGCCTTCACGCTCTCACTTCACCGAGTCGGCGTCCATCTGGTACAGCATGACGACGACGCCTTCTTCCTTCTCCTCGCCGACGTAGAGCTTGCCGGTCACGGTGACCAAGCCGGTCTTCTCGTCGGTGGTGACGCCGTCCGGCAGCGTGCAGAAGACGATCTCGTTCATCTTCGGCGTGCCGGTGCAGCCGCAGGCGTCGTTGACCAGCAGGAACGCGTTCATCGGCCCGCTGCCAGGCACCTCGCGGCGCATGAAGCCGCGCAAGGTGACGACCTTCTCGTCGAGGTCCGCGACCTCCGTCGGCAGCGTCATGCCCTCGGTGTAGTCGAAGCCGGCGAGCTTGCCGAAGCCGACCGAGATCGGGTCGTTGCCGAGGCAGGCGAGCAGGCCGAGCAGCAGGGGCAGGCGGAACATGCGGGCGGGGAGGATAGCAGGGCATCGGCTCTCCGTCAGGTCACCTGGAGGCCGGCGATGCCCGGATCGCCCGGCGGCATGCGCAGCTGCATGCCCTCGAGCGCCTCGACCAGGACCTCGCTGACCGCCAGGTCGCGGAACCAGTTGCGGTCGGCGGGGATCACGTACCACGGGGCCGCGGCGGTGCTGGTCGCCGTCAGCGCCTCTTCGTAGGCCTGCTGGTAGTCGTCCCAGCGGCGGCGTTCGTCGAGGTCGCGCGAACTCCACTTC
>JBILEY010000318.1:0-6343 GCA_044351865.1 Planctomycetota bacterium
CGAGAAACCGGCCCTGCGAGCCCGAACTCGCCATTTCCCGCCGACACAAGGTGTGTGCCGTCGCCATCCCCGCCAAAGTGCGAACAGCCGAGAACGGGCGACAAACCGCTGTTTTGACGCCGTTTCCGCGTCGTGCGCGTGGACGGCGAAGCACGCGGCAGCCCATGGGCCCAGGAACCGCGGAACGCTGCAGGATGGCGCCGGCGTGCGAAAATCCCGCTACCCACGCGCGATCGCGTGCCTAGATTCTGTGCCCGATGAGTTGGCGCCGCATCCTGCTGTGGTCGTTCGTGCTCGTCGCCGTGCTCGGCGGCGTCACCTGGACGATGCTCGATCGCTCGGCCCTGGCCACCGAGCTGGTGCGCAACGAACTCGGCAAGCTGCTGCGGCCCGCAGTGCACGTCGGCAGGACCCAGCTCGAGCTCGGCGATGGCCGCCTGCGCTTGCTCGACCTGCGCGTCGCCAACCCGAGCGGCGGCGCCGACCTGCTGCGCATCGACGACGCCGCGATCGACGTCGGCGCCACCTTCGGCGGGCCCTGGGTCGCCGTGCACGGCGTCGCCGTCGACGGCTTCGCCATCGAACTCGGCCCCGAACTGCCGACCGCGGCCAAGCTGCTGGCGCAGCCCGGTGGCGGTGGCGGCCCCACCAGCCTGCCGGCGATCGTGCTGCGGCGGGGCAAGGCGACGCTGCACCTGCGCAGCGGGGCACCGCCGCTGGTGCTGCAGGACGTCGAGTTGCTGGTGCAGCCCGAAGCCGACGGCAAGGCGCGCCTGACCGGCCAGGTGACGTGGCCAGAACTCGGCGCCCGGCTGACCCTCGGCGGCACCTTCGACTTCGCCACCGGCCGCGGCCAGCTCGGCCTCGAGATGACCGCGGCGACCGCCGGGGCCGGCATCGAACTGACGCGCGAACGCGCCGCGCGCTTCTGCGCGCTCGCCGGCGCCGAGCTGCCGGACTACCAGTTCGGCGGGGCCATGCAGCGCCTGTCGGTGGTCGCGACGTTGCCCGGCGATGGCGCCGAGCCGCAGCTGCTGGCCGAGATCGAACTCACCGGCACGCACCTGCGTGGTGGCGAGATCCCAGCGCTGGTCCGCGACGCCGCGATCACACTGCAGGTCGGCAACCAGGACGGCGGCACCGCGCGCATGCGTCTGCTGCAGAAGACGAGCGCCGGCCAGATCGAGGTCGCCGCCAAGGCGACGGCGCTGCGGCAGGAGCAGCCGCAGCTCGACGTGCGCCTGCACGCCACCGATGTCGAGATCGACGACGCGGTCCTGCAAGCACTCGGCCTGTTCCCGGTCGGCGTCGAGATCCGGCGCGCCCTGCAGCCGACCACCGGCCGCGCCGACCTCGAGATCTACCTGCAGAACCCGCATGTGCGCGGCGGTCTCACCGACCTCGACCTGTCGCTGCGCGACGTGGCGATGCGCTACCAGGGCTTCGGCCCCGAAGGGTCGCGCGCGGCGTTCCCGCTGCCGATGAAGGGCGCGCGCGGGCGCGTGCGCATGCGCGACGACATCCTGCTGATCGACGACGTGCACGCGACCATCGACGCCAGCGGCGACGCCAAAGCACCCGGAACGGTGACGCTGCAGGGCGTGGTCGACACCAACAAGCCGGGCGGCGAAGACACCAACCTCGACATCCGCGCCCGCGGCGTCGGCTTCGGCCCGGAACTGCGGCAGGCACTGGCGGCGCTGCTGCACGACGACGGCGCGCTCTACGACAAGTTCGCGCCGCGCGGCACCGCCGACGTCGACGTCGCCGTGCGCCCGAACAGCGTCCTGCCGGGCGTCTGGTCGGTGACGGTGCGGCCGCAGGCAGCATCGATGCAGTGGGCCGGCTTCCCGTTCCGCCTCGACGGCCTGACCGGCGAGGTGACGGCCGACGACGACGACGTGCGCTTCGACCTGCGCGGCCAGCACGGCGACGGCACGCTGGCGATGAAGGGCCTGCTGCCGATCGCCACCGGCGCCGCCGACGGCCCGGGCTTCGCCGCCCACATCACGCTGACCGACGTCGCCGTCGACGACGAACTGCGCCAGGCGGTCGCCGTGCTGGCGCCCGACCTCGACGCGCCGTGGCAGCAGGCGGCGCCGCGCGGCACGTTCTCCGGCGAAGTGCGCGTCGGCCGCGCGCGACCCGAGTCGCCGCTGTCGCACGACGCGGTGCTCGAACTGCGCGGTCTCGACCTGCAGCTGCCGGTGGCGCCCTGGCGTGCCCTTGGCCTCGAGGGCCAGGTGCTGGTGCAAGGTGCCGGCAGCGCTACCCGCGTCGACTTCGACGCACTGCGCGGCCGCGTGCAGCACGACGCGGCGCAGGAAGCACAGCTGGCGATGCTGGGCCACCTGGTGTTCGGCCCCGAGCGGCAGACCGACCTCGCCTTCGTCGTGCGCGACCTGCAGCTCGACGACCAGCTCGGGCGCACGCTCGACGAACTCGACGCCCTGAGCCTCGCCACCTGGCAGACGCTGGCGCCGTCCGGGCGCGTCGACCTCGTCTGCCGCTACGAGGACACCCAGGCGGTGCCGGACCGGCTGCGCCTCGCCGTCCACCTCGTCGACGTGCGCTCCGACGCGACGCTGTTGCCGCATCCCGCCGAGCACATGACCGGCGAACTGGCGGTCGCCGACGGCGAACTGACGTTCACCGACGTGCGCGCCGAGCTCGGCGGCGCCCCGTTCCACTGCACGCAGGGCCGCGTGCGCACGCTGCCGGCCCCCGACCACCGCGCCGAGATCACGTTCACCGTCGACGCCAACGACGTGCTGATCGACGACGGCTTCGCCAACCTGTTCGCCGACCCGCTGCACACGGCGATCAAGAACCGACATCCGAACGGCCGCGCCGACATCACCGGCCTGCGCCTCGGCTTCCTGCAGCCGACGAGGCTCTCGACGCAGCCGTTCGAGACGTCGATCGCCGGCGAACTGCGCCTGCGCGGCCTCGACCTGCGGCTCGGCGACGGCCCCGACGGCATCATGGTCGAGGACATCCACGGCCAGGTGACGCTGGCGCCAAGCCGTGTGTCGAGCGCCGGCGGCGCCCTGCGCGGCGTGCTGCGCAACACCAACCTGCGGCTGTTCGGCCACCCGTTCGAGCGCGTGCAGGCGGAGTTCGCCGCCGACGCCGAGCGCCTGGTGATGCCGGTGCTGTCCACGCGCTGGCACCAGGGCACGCTCGACACCGCGAGCCCCGAACAGGCGGCGCTGCAGTACCTGCTGCCGACGGCGACGCTGCCGCAGGGCCGCCTGTCGGCCGATCTGCGCTACGCCGGCATCGACGTCTACTCGTTCCTCGACACCTGCGGCTGGAGCAACCCGCCCTACTCCGGACGCGCCAGCGGCGTCGTGCAGCTGGCAGCCCTCGACGGCTACGACATCGTCGACGCCCGCGGCCGCGGCAGCATGAAGATCGTCGACGCCGACCTCGGCGTCGTGCCGCTGTTCACCGCGATCTACGCGCAGCTGCCGGCGGCCGACCGCCCGCGCTTCCACGGCCTCGACGTGACCTTCGCCCTGGCCGATCGCAGCGTCGGCATCGAGCAGCTGGAGGTGCGTTCGGACGTCATCACCGCCAAGGGCAAGGGCTCGCTCGGCCTCGACGGCTACCTGGCGATCGAGATGGCGCTCGACAACCTGCTCGGCAGCTCGGCCGACCCGCTGTTCATGCCGCTGGTCGACTACCTGGCGAAGAACCTGGTGACCTTCTACCTGCACGGCTACCTGCGCAACCTGCAGGCGGAGAAGCGCTGGCTGACCGAGTCGCCGCCGGCGCGCCGCCGCGTCGTGCCGATGCCGCCGGCCACCGAACGCGCAGCCCCGCCGAGGTTTTGAGCCGGCGCGACGCCGCAACGCGGGATCCGGCCACCGCGCAGCGACGTCATCGGCCCGTCATCGGCGTCTCGTCGGAGGCCAGCGCCCACCGTTGATCGCCCGCGGCGCCACCGCAACACTGCCCCCGATGGCGAACCTGCACGCAGTGATCATGGCCGGCGGCTCGGGCACGCGCTTCTGGCCGGCCAGCCGCAAGCGGCGGCCGAAGCAGTTCCTGCCGCTGTGTACTGGCACCTCGATGCTGCAGGCCACCCTCGATCGCGTGGCCGGTTTGTGCCCGATCGAACGCACGTGGATCGTCACCAACGGTGAACTGGCGAAGCTGCTGCCGCGCGTCGTGCCGCAGTTCCCGCGCGCGCAGGTGCTGGTCGAACCCGAAGCGCGCGACACCGCGCCGTGCATCGCCCTGGCCACCGCACACATCGCGGCGCGCGATCCGCGGGCGACGATGGTGGTGATGCCAGCGGACCACGTGATCGCGCCGACGCGCGCGTTCCACCAGCTGCTGCGCCGCGGCGCGCGGCTCGCCGCCGACGACCGCACGCTGGTCACGTTCGGCGTCGCACCGACGTTCCCGGCCACCGGCTACGGCTACATCGAGGCGGGCCCGCGCCGCGACGACCTCGTGCCGGCGGCGTTCGCAGCACGGCGCTTCCGCGAGAAGCCAGACCTCGCGACCGCGAAGCGATTCCTGCGCCGCGGCGGCTTCTACTGGAACAGCGGCATCTTCGTGTGGACGACGAACGCGATCCGCGCGGCGATGGCGGCCAGCAACCCCGACCTTGCGCGCGGCACCGACGCGATGCTGGCCGCGGTGCGGGCGGGCAAGAAGAAGGCGCTGGTGCGCGCGTTCGGGGAACTGCCGCGCACGTCGATCGACTTCGGCGTCATGGAGCACGCCGAACACGTGACCGTGGTCGCCGCCGAACTGCAGTGGGACGACGTCGGCTCGTTCCCAGCACTCGGCGCGGTCGGCGCGCGCGACGGCGACGGCAACGTGCGCGCGCTCGGCCCCGGCAGTGCCGCGTTGCAGCTCGGCAGCCGCGACAACGTCGTCTACGCCGAAGGGGCGCGCACGGTGGCGCTGTTCTCTGTGCACGATCTCGTCGTCGTCGCCGTCGACGACGTCGTCCTGGTGTGTCCGAAGGACAAGGCCGCCGACCTGAAGCAGCTGGTCGAGCACGTGCGCGCCAGCGGCCGCGAGGACCTGCTGTGAGCGACGCGCCGATCCGCCGCGTGCTCGCCGTCGACTTCGGCGACGCCCGCACCGGCCTCGCCGCCACCGACTGGACCGGCACCATCGCCGTGCCGCTGCCGCGCATCGACGCGCGCGATCCGGCCCAGGTCGTGCGCGCGGTCGCCGAGCTGGTGCGCGAACGCGACGCGCAGGTCGTCGTGCTGGGCATGCCGCTCTTGCTCGACGGCCAGGCGGGCCAGCGCGCCCAGCGCACGGCCGCGTTCAAGACGCAGCTGCAGCAGGCGCTCGCCGTGCCGGTGGTCGCCGTCGACGAGAGCCACAGCACCGACGAAGCGCACGAACGGCTCAAGGACGGTGGCCTGAAGGCGAAGCGCCGCAAGGACCTCGCCGACAGCGTCGCCGCGCTGGTGATCCTCGAGCGCTACCGGCAGACGCTGCGCCGGCAGGGCGCGCCGCCGCCCCCGCCGCCGCCAGACGCGCCGTGAGCGCTTGGCGCCCCGGCCCCGGCGCGGGAATGAGGTGCTTGGTCCTCGTAAGCCGGGTTCTGGTGTCGCCGTGAGGCGATGGCGACCATTTCTCTAGGACCGTTCTCGCGAACGGCCTCCAACGACCTACCCGAGGACCTTAGCGCGGGCCGCGCGATCCTCCTATTCGGTCTTCCTCCGGGTGGGGTTTGCCGTGCCGCTGCGGTCGCCCGCGGCGCGGTGAGCTCTTACCTCACCGTTTCACCCTTGCCGTCGCCGGTTGCCCGGCCGTCCGGCGGTCTGATCTCTGTGGCACTGTCCCTGTTCTTGCGAACGGTGGGCGTTGCCCACCACCCTGCCCTGGGGAGCCCGGACTTTCCTCCCGCGACGGATGTCGCCGGCGGCCGCCCGAGGACCAAGCGCGGCGCAGCATACGAACGAGGTGGGGTGGCACAAGCGACCGTTCCGACCGCGGCAGGAACCCCAGGTCGACCGCGGCCTCAACCGGGGACACGAAATTGCTCGCGCGCCTTGTCGGGGGGCCGGGACCAGCTAGCGTTCAGCACCTCGCCCGGCGGCCCGCGCCGCCAAACTGCACCTCGCTTCGCACCCAGGCTCTCGCCTTGCGCCTTCTCGCCCGTCTCGCCATCACGCTGCTCGCCGCGGCCGTCGCCATAGCTCCCGCACTCCGTGCGCAGGGGCCGTCGCGATCGAACGCGGGGGTCGCGCCATCGACGCCGTTCGCCCCATCGCCGGGGCAGACGACGCAGGAACAGCTGACGGCGCCGGGGCTCACGACTTCGCGGCAAGGGGTGCACAACGCCGACCAGGGGCTCGGCATG
>JBILEY010000319.1:0-6333 GCA_044351865.1 Planctomycetota bacterium
CGACCTCACGCAGGTGATGGCGGAACTGCAGGAGATCGTCGCCGGTGCGCTGCACGCGGCCGAAGGGAGCGGAACATGAGCAAGATCCACGATGCCGTGGTCGAGTTGCGCCGGGCCCCCGGGGTGCGCGGGGCCGCGGTGCTGACCAACGACGGCTTGATGGCCGCGTCGTCGCTCGACGATGCGATCGGCGCCGACGTCGTCGCTGGCTTGTCGTCCTACCTGCTGATGACCGCCAACAAGAGCCTGGGCGAAGGCAACATGGGCAGCTGCTCGCAGCTGACCGTGCACGCCACCCACGGCAAGGCGGTCTTCCTCGACCTCACCGACAGCTTCCTGGTCGTGCTGTTCGACCAGTTCGCCGACATCGCCGGCGCCCAGAAGCAGGTGCAGGACGCCGCGTCCCGCATCCGTCGCGCGTCGCGCCTGGCCTGAGGGCCGGCCCCGCCGTGCGGCGCGTCGCCGCTGCGGGTTTTGTCGAGCCGCCCCTCAAGCGCTCCCCGCATCGCAACCGATGAACGGGCGTTGGCTCAGCACGCTGCGGCGGCTGGGCGACGTTCACCAGCTGGCAGCCGTCGAACCATGGTCCAGATCAACTTCGCGCTGAAGGAAGTCAACTGCAAGGTCGTCTTTTACGGCCCGGGCATGAGTGGCAAGACCACCAACCTCGAGATCGTCCATCAGAAGGCGCCCGAAGAGAACAAGGGCGAGCTGACGTCGATCAGCACGGACGGTGATCGCACGCTGTTCTTCGACTTCATGCCCCTCGACCTCGGCAACGTCGCCGGCATGCGGACGAAGTTCCAGCTCTACACCGTGCCGGGCCAGGTCTACTACAACTCGACCCGCAAGCTGGTGCTGCAGGGCGTCGACGGCGTGATCTTCGTCGCCGACTCCGACCCGGACAAGATGGACGAGAACATCGAGTCCTACGCCAACCTGATCGAGAACCTCGCCGAGTACGGCAAGGACGTGCGCGAGCTGCCGCACGTCATCCAATACAACAAGCGCGACCTGCCGAACGCGATGCCCGTCGCCGAGATGGACAAGCGGATGAACAAGTTCGGCGTGCCGACCTTCGAAGCGGTCGCGTACACCGGCGAGGGCGTGTTCCCGACGCTGAAGACGCTGGCGGCGATGGTGCTCGAGAGCATCGAGAAGATCGACGGCCGCAACCCGAAGAAGGGTGCTGCGAAGCCGGCGGCGAAGCCCGCGGCGGCAGGGGCTGCCGCGGCGGCGGCTCCGGCGGCGACCGCGACCAAGGCGCCTGCCGGGCGCCCGGCCCCGGCACCGGCGAAGCCCGCGGCTCCGGCCGCTGGTCGCAAGCCGGCGGCGGCAGCTCCGGCGGCGGCGCCCGCTGCGGCGCCGGCCCCGGCAGCGGCTCCCCGCGCCGCGGCGAAGCCTGCGGCGGCGGCACGTCGCCCGGTCGCGGCAGCTGCCGCGGGGGCGCCGGCTCCAGCCAAGAAGGGTGGTGCGACCGGCGTCGTGGTGGCGCTGACCGTGCTGCTGATGGCTGCGGCCGCGGGCGTGGCCTACTTCTACCTCGGCAACATGTGACGGCGGGGAGGCTTCGCCATGGCTGACAAGAAACGCATGTCGCAGAACGAGCGTCTGCGCCACGATCGCCTGACCTTCTACAAGGAGGACATCGATCGCATCGACAAGCTGCTCGCCGAGTTCTTGCGCCTGTCGGGCGCCAAGTGCGCGCTGCTGATCGACAAGGAAGGCCACCTCGTGACCAAGCGCGGCGAGCTGCGCACCATCGACATCGACACGATCTCGGCGCTGGTCGCCGGCTCGTTCGCGGCGACCAAGGAGATGGCGCGCCTGCTCGGCGAAGAGGAGTTCACGGCGATGTTCCACCAGGGCGAGCGCGACAACATCCAGTTGTCGCTCGTCGGGGACCGCACGTTGTTGACGATCCTCTTCGACGACCGCACGACCGTCGGCATGGTTCGGCTCTACGCCAGCGAGACGGCGAAGAAGCTCGCCGACATCTACCGCGAAGCGACCGAGCGCGAAGGCGACGACGCGGGGCTGGGCGAGGAGTACGGCACCGACGCGAAGAAGACGCTCGACAAGTTGTTCGACTGAACGGCGGCGCGTCGCAGAACGCAGTCGGCGGGCCACGACGAGCGCAGTGCTCCTCGTGGCCCGCGCTGTTTCCAGCCGCAGCGGTGCTGGAAAATCCATGGGGCCGACAAGAAAAATCCGGGGTCGGTTCCAGCTCGCTGGCGAGGCGTCATTCAGGTGGCTGCCGCAGCATGAGCATTGACGTAAGTAGCGATTCGCAAACTAGCCCGAACGCGGCTCGTGTCGCTATCCCCGCGATGCCACGGGAGTTCCGTGTGAATTCCGGCGAGGCGATTGCCGATCTACGGTGTGGCCGGTTTGCGGAGGCTCCCATGGCTCGTGGTGGCCCGCCGGTCTTACCCACCAAAACCCTAACCAGGACTCAGCACATGGCTGCCAAGAAGAAGGCTAAGAAGGCGAAGACGGCGAAGAAGGCGAAGAAGGCCAAGAAGTGATCTTCGCCCCGCCGCCGGTCGCCTAGCGACCGCCGCGGTGGGGGTCATCGCCAGAAACGAAGCGGGGCGCGGCATCAGCCGGCCCCGTTTTCAATTCTGCCCGGTTCCACTCTGCCCGGTGTTGCTGCGAGCGCCGCCGCCGCCGCGATCAGTGCAGGCGCTGCCCCGGCTTCGCCCCCTGATCAGGGGACAGCAGGAACACTTCGCCGTCGGTGCCCGCGGCGATCACCATGCCCTCGCTGAGGCCGAACTTCATCTGGCGCGGCGCCAGGTTGGCGACCATGACGACCAGCCGCCCGACCAACTTGGCGGGTTCGTAGGCGCTCTTGATGCCGGCGAACACGTTGCGCGTCGGCCCGCTACCCAGGCTCAGCGTCAGCCGCAGCAGCTTCTTCGCTTCGGGCACCGCTTCCGCCGCGACGACGAGCGCGACGCGCAGGTCGACCTTCTGGAAGTCGTCGATCGTGATCTGCGGCGCCAGCGGCTCCTTCTGCAGTGCGTCGTTGGCGTCGGCGCCCGTGCTTGCCGCAGCTGGTGCCGCTGGCGCGGTGGTGGTGGCCACCGGCGGTGTCGGCATCGGCGCTACCGACGGTTCTGGCGTGAACATCGCCTTGACCTTGTCGGCTTCGACGCGCGTCATCAGGTGCTCGAACTTCGCCACCTTGCTGCCGACCAGCGGCCGCTGCGCCAGGTCCCAGCGATCGCACGCGCTGCCGAGCAGGGTGCCGGCCTTGGCGGCGAGCTTCGGCAGCACCGGCTGCAGGTAGACGGCGATCTGGTGGAACAGGTTGAGCACCACCGTGCAGACGTCCTGCAGTTCCTGCGCCTTCGCCGGGTCCTTCTTCAGCGTCCACGGCGCTTTGTGCTCGACGTATTCGTTGGCGGCGTCGGCCAGCAGCATCACGAGGCGCATCGCCTCGCGGTAGTCGCACGCCTCGTAGGCGGCGGCGATCGCTTCGCTCTGCGTCGCTGCCTTGGCGAACAGACCGCCGTCTGCCGGGTAGCTCGCCGACAGGCCCGTCGCCTCGACGAAGCGCGCCGAGCGGCTCGCCAGGTTGACGACGCGCCCGACGAGGTCGCTGTTGACCTTGCCGACGAACTCGTCCTCCTGGAAGTCGAGGTCGTCGATCTTGCTGCTGAGCTTGCTCGCGTAGTAGTAGCGCAGCCACTCGGCGTCGAGGTGCTGCAGGTAGCGCTCGGCGGTGACGAAGGTGCCCTTCGACTTCGACATCTTCTCGCCGCCGACGCGCAGGAAGCCGTGGATCTGCACGCGCTTGGGCAGCTGGTAGCCGCCGACGTGCAGCAGGGCCGGCCAGAACAGCGTGTGGAAGTAGGTGATGTCCTTGCCGAGGAAGTGCACGACCTCGCACTGCGGGTTCTGCCACCAGCCCGCGAGCGACTGGCCGGTGCGGTCGCACCACTCCTTGGTCGCCGCGATGTAGCCGATCGGCGCGTCGAACCAGACGTACCAGTACTGGCCCTTCGCGTCCGGGATCTCGAAGCCGAAGTACGGGGCCGGGCGCGACACGTCCCAGTCCTGCAGCGGCTTGTCGAGGAAGTGCCCGGCGAGGTAGTTGGCGACCTCGCTCTGCAGGGCGCCGCTCTTCTGCGTCCAGTCGGCGAGGAACGACTGCAGCGGCTCGAGGCGCACGAACAGCTGCGTGCTCGGCCGCAGCTCCGGTTTGGCGCCGGAGTGCACGCTGCGCGGGTTCTTCAGTTCGGTCGCCGGATAGGTCGAGCCGCACTTCTCGCAGCTGTCGCCGTACTGCTCGGCGGAGCCACAGCGCGGGCACTCGCCGACGACGAAACGGTCGGCGAGGAAGGTCTTCTGCACCGGGTCGTAGAGCCGTTCGACCGAGCGCTCGACCACCAGGTGCCGCTCGCGCAAGCGCTGCCAGATGCCGGTCGCGATCGCCAGGTTGGCCGGGCTGTTGGTCGAGCCGTAGTGGTCGAACGACATGCCGAACGCGGCGAAGTCGCGCTGGTGCTGCACCGCCATGTCCGCGATCAGCTGCTCCGGCGTGCGCCCTTCCTTCTGCGCCCGGATCATGATCGCCGTGCCGTGCGTGTCGTCGGCGCACAGGTAGGCGACGCGGTGGCCGCGCAGGCGCTGGAACCGCACGAACACGTCGGTCTGGATGTACTCGACCAGATGGCCGAGGTGGATCGGCCCGTTCGCGTAGGGCAGGGCGCTGGTGACCAGGATCTGGCGGCTCATGGGGGCGGAGAGGCTAGGAGTCGGAGCGGATCGTGGCGAGCGGAAGGTGGTGGCCTGGTCACCGCCTCGGCATGGCGCGGGGCTATGCTGCGCGTCTTCACGGGACTCCCGATCCATGCGAATGCTGTCCTGTTGGTTCGTCGTCGCGGTGTGCCATCTGGTCGCAGGCGCCATTTCCTCGCGATCCCTAGCCGCCCAGACGCCGCTGCAGCTGCAGCTGGTCGCGAGCGGACTGCAGGTGCCGGTGCTCGTCGCGGCGCCGCCCGGCGACCTGAACCGCATCTTCGTCGTCGAGCTGCCGGGGCGGATCCGCATCGTCCAGAACGGCGCGCTGCTGCCGACGCCGTTCCTCGACCTGACCAACCAGGGCATCGTCTCCTACGGCGGCGAGCTGGGCATGCTCGGCCTCGCCTTCCATCCCGACTACGCCACCAACGGCACGTTCTATGTGCTGCACAGCGGGTTCCCGTTCCCGCGGCAGGTGTTGAAGCGGTTCCAGGTCGTTGCGGCGAATCCGAACATCGCCGATCCCGCGAGCGGCGTCACGTTGCTCGAGGTGCCGGGCATCCACGGCAACCACAACGGCGGCATGATCGCGTTCGGTCCGGATCGCATGCTCTACGTGTCGACGGGCGATGGCGGCAGCACCCCGCCGTTGTGGCTCGACGATCCGCAGAACCACGCCCAGCGCGGCGACAGCCTGCTCGGCAAGATGCTGCGACTGGACGTCGACCATCCGCAGTCGCCGCTGCCCTACGGGATCCCGGTGGACAATCCGTTCGTCGGCCCGGGCGATCCGCGCGACGAGATCTGGGCTCTCGGTTTGCGCAATCCGTGGCGCTTCTCGTTCGATCGCCTGACCGGAGACCTGTGGATCGGCGACGTCGGTGGCTTCCAGGAGGAGATCGACTTCGAGCCGGCCGGGAGCGGCGGTCGCAACTACGGTTGGAAGTGCATGACGGGATCGCAATGCAACGGCTCCACCGTGTGCATCTGCGGCGCGCCGAGCCTGACGACGCCGCTCTACGAGTACGGGCCGGCGACCAGCCACTCCGTGATCGGAGGCTACGTCTACCGCGGCGTCGCCATCCCCGACCTGCGCGGCACCTACTTCTTCGCCGACTGGTCGATGGTGCGCCTCTGGTCGTTCCGCCGCGCTGGCGCCGCGGTCACGCAGTTCGTCGATCGCACCGTCGAGCTGGCGCCGCCGCCCGGCAGTGTCATGGTCGGACCGACCGCCTTCGGCGAGGACGGCCTCGGCGAGCTCTACGTGTGCGACTACTCGGGCAGGGTGTTCAAGATCGTGCCGGTCGGCAGCCCACTGGTCGGCGTCGCCGCCTACGGCACCGGCACGGCCGGCTGTGCCGGTCCTCATCCGATCACCGCCGAGTCGTCGCCGGTGATCGGGCATCCGCAGTTCGTCGTGCGCACGCTCGGCGCGCCGGCGAACGGTCTCGGGCTGTGTGCGCTGGCCAGCGGCGAGGTCCTCGCCGGCGTCGACGTCGGGCTCGGGTTCCTCGTGCACGTCGACCTCGCGTCGCCGTTCTTCGTGTTGCTGCCGCAGGTCGCCACCGCCGCTGGCGTCGG
>JBILEY010000320.1:0-6330 GCA_044351865.1 Planctomycetota bacterium
CGGCGGCGGAACTGGCGCAGCACCGGCTCGGCGAGGAAGTCCTCGCCTTCGCTGTCGCCGGTGACGCCTGCCATCTTCTCGAAGTCTTCCTGCGCCTCTTCTTCGACGATGTCGACGGCGTCGTCGTGGGTGACGATGCCGACGAGGCGGCCGGCGGTGTCGACGACCGGCAACGCGATCAGGTCGTAGTCGCGGATCACGCGCGCGGCTTCTTCCTGGTCGGCTTCGGCGGTCACCGACACCAGGTCGGTCTTCATGATCTCGCCGACCGGCGTGGTCTCGTCGGCGAGGATCAGGTCGCGCAGCGAGACGAAGCCGACCAGCTTGCCGAAGCGGTCGACGACGTAGCTGTAATAGATCGTCTCCTTGCTCGGCGCCTGCCGGCGCAGCTCGGCGACGGCGCCGCGCGCGGTCAGCAGCGGGTTCAGCACCGCGTAGTCGGTGCTCAAGAACGAGCCGACCTGGTCTTCGCGGAACGTGCTGCGGCGCAGCAGGTCCTCGCGCGCGGCCGTCGGCAGCATGCAGGTCAGTTGGTCGCGCACGCGCGGATCGAAGCGCTCGAGGAACTCGGCGCGGTCGTCGCTGAGCATCGACTGCAGCACCTTCTGCGCGCGGTCGCGCCCGGCTCCGGCGATGTACTGCTCCTGGACCTCGGGCTCGAGGTAGCTGAACACGTCGCGCTCGGTGTCGGTCGGGAACAGCGACAGCACCTTCGCCACTTCGTCGGTCTGCAGCCCGTTCAGCACCGACGCGACGTCGGTCGGGTGCATCTCCTGCAGGACCTGCATGAGCCCCGCGTGGTCGCCTTCGGCGAGCAGCTCGCGGACCTCGGGGATCAGCAGGAGGAAACGCATGCGCTTCTGGTGCGGCGGGCGGAGGTGGTGGCGGCGGTGGCGGGCGTGAGGTCGTTCGTCGAGCTTCGTCGAGTTGGTCGTCTGCGCGTGGTCGAAGCGGACGAAGGCGAGGAGGCGCGAACGAAGCGCGGCGCGTGGACGTTAGCGAAGAGGGGAGAGCCGCGCACCGCTTGTTGTTGCCGCGCGGCAACGCGATGCGGGCTCGCGCGTGGCGCGAAGTTCGGGCCGTGCGCGATCGCTTCGCGTCGGTGGTGGTGTTGCTGCGTCGGTGGTGGTCCTGCGTCGGCTCCGCGCGAGTGGACTGCATCCCTTCGTGCTGCCAACCTCGCGCGCGCCGCCGGCGGCGATGAAGGGGAACGGGCGCCCGGCAGAACACGCGGTGGTGCGTGGTGCGGATGGACCGACGGTCGCGCCATGCCGCCGCAGCTGCATCGAGGTGGGGCGGTCTGCTTGCAGGCGTCGCGCACGGTCGGTTGCGACCGACGCCGCCTCGCTGCAAGCCGAGGTCGGCATGGCCGCGCGCTGCCGTTCGTCCGTTCGACCGTTCGTCGGTACGCGCGCGTCGGCGGGGCGGAACCGCCGATGCCACGCCCGTGCGGGGAAAGGTGGGCGCGCGCTTGACCCCAGTTCGCTCGATGGCTAGTTTTCCCCGCCTCGATCCGCGCCGCGAGGCGTGGTTTCGCCCGGTCGGGGCGTGGCTCAGCTTGGTAGAGCGTTGCGTTCGGGACGCAAAGGTCGGAGGTTCAAATCCTCTCGCCCCGACCAGTTTTCTCCTCCGGGAGCCCCGTGTATCGGCGGCATCGGAGTTGAATCGCCGTCCGGCACGTCTGGGCGCTTCCCTTGTTTCTGGCGCCGCTAGGCAGCGCAGGCTCCGGGTGCTTCAGCTGCCGTGGGAATGGGACGGCACGATCTGGACCTTGGTCGACAGTCCCGCCTCCTCGCTCGCTCGCAGGAGTTTGGCGAGGAATGCTCGTTAGCGCGGGGTTTGCAAGGCGGTCGACGAGCCCGTCGCGGCCGAGGTCCTTCAAGCTTGACCGGGCTACACCGCAGCGGGGTAAAGCCCTGTGGCCTCGCTAACCGACAGATCCCGGAGCATGAGCAGGAACGAACTCAGGGTCCTTGGAGTGCTTCCGCTGGCCCTTGCCCTGAGCTGGAACCTTCGGGCTCAGGACCCCTTGGATCAGCTCGCGACTCTGGTTCGGGCGCGGTCGGCTGTCCCGACTCCACCTTCCCTCGATGGCGCTCTCGATCCGGCGAACAGGTTCCGCGGCAAGACGTTGGTTGAGTGGTTGCTTCAGCTGACGGATGCCGATGAGCCGACCGCCGAGTCGGCGAGGGCGGCATTCTTCGCCATGGGGTCGAGGGCTGTCCCGTTCCTGTTGCGTGCGCAGACCGCCAAGGTCGAGTGGCAAAAGATCGATGCGCGAAACAGCCCGCTTGGCCTCTGCAGGCGAATGGGGCTGCCCGCAGTTGATGCTCTCGTCGCGATGCTGCGGAGTGACTGCACCCTGCACGCGTGGGTGGCGCTTTCAGGCATCGTCGACGATTCGTCGAGGTTTGTCGGGCAGGTGCCCACACCAGAGCGGCGCAAGGCGATGGAGGCTTCCCTCGGCAGCATCGTGAAGGCCTTGGAGCCGTGCCTTGGGAGTGACGATGCCGCCGCCCGCTTCGCGGCCATCGAGCTGTTGTCGCACGTTGCGCTGACCGGCTTGAGTGACAAGGCGCTGCTGGGTGCTGCTCGTGGAGCTCGTCGACTCCTCGAGAATGATCCACAGAACGAGGTCCGTGGTGCAGCCTGCCACCTGCTGGTGCTGCTCGGGATCCGGCAGATTGAGGGGGGCCTGAGCCTTAAGGACTTGGAAGCGATGGTGTACCCGACGGGTAAGTCGGACGAGTGGGATAAGACGCTGCCGACGGCCGTCGCTCGGGCCGCGGCCGGGGGGATTCTTCTGCACAGAATGCAGGCCTCGCGAGAGCGCCAGCCGGCTTCACCGTCCGGCCGGTAAGTCCGCTGTTGCGGCCATGGCCAGCGCCCACTGCGGCGGTGCGTTGGTCGACTCCTTGAGCAGCAGGAACTGCGGGCGCAGCCCCGCTACCTCAACAAGCTTTGCGAGGGCTATGCCGCCTGCTTCGCCGACATCGTGCGCTACGTCAGGGATCGCAGCCCGACCAACGAAGTGCTCGGCCAGGCGATCCGGCGCGAGGTGCCCATCTACCACGACCGGGCGATCCGCGAGCTGATCGGCAACGCCCTCATCCACCAGGACTCTGCGATGACCGGAACGCGGGGATGATCGGGCTGCAGCACCCAGCTCACTTCTGCGCGCGACGACGGGCCCCAGCGGCCCCTTCCGCCATCGGCTCCGGCAGCTCCGCCGCGAACACCACGCGCGCCCCGGGCACCTGCTCGCGCAGCCGCACGACCGCGCCCGCACTCACCTCCGTCTGCCACACGTAGACATTCTGCAGCGCCTTCAGCCCGCCGAGCGCCGCCATCGCGTAGTCGCCGGTCTTGGTGCCGAACAGGTTGACGTCGCGCAGTTCCTTGCACGCCGCCAGCTTCGCCACGCCGCCATCGCCGACCTGCGTCTGCCGCAGGTCCACGCGCAGCAACCGCGGCATCGCCGCGATCGTCTCGCACGCGGCGTCGCCGACGCGCGAACGCGCCAGCTCGAGCTCGGCGATGTGCGTGGCGATCGGCGCCAGCGTGCGCAGTGCCGCGTCGTCGACCTCGTCGCTGCGGCCAGCGCAGCCGACGCGCAGCAGCGGGCTCTCGTCGCCGAGGCTCTGGACCAGGAACGGGCCGTTGGCGAACGCCGCCAGCGTCGCCGCCGGCACCGGCTGCAGGCCCTTCTGCAGGCGCACGTGCGGGGCCTCCTTCTCCTTCTCGCTGCCCTTCGGCTTGTCGGCGGGCTTGTCCTTGCCCTTGTCGCCGCCCGCCTCGGCTTCCTTGCCCTTCGGCGCGTCCTTCGCCTTGTCGTCGGCCTTCTTGCCGGTCCAGGTGCCGAACTCCGCACCCGCCTCGATCCACTTCTTGATCAGGTCCTGCTGGTCCTGCGGCAGCGGCGCGCCCTTCTTCTTCGGCGGCATGCGGTCGTCGTCGTCCGCCGGCAGCGAGATCGACGTGAACAGCATCGAGTCGTCGGGCTTCTTCGCCGCGATCAGCTTGCCCTTCTTGCTGGTGGTGATGCCGTCCTTGCTGTCGAGCACGACGCCGCCCTTCGGCTTCTTCATCTTGCCGTCGGGGCCCGGGGCCGCGGTCGAGTGGCACTCGATGCAGCTCTTCTCGAGGATCGGCCAGATCTGCTTCTCGAAGTCGACGGCTGCGGCCTTGGTGTCCGCCGCCGGCTTCTCGGCCTTGGCCGGCTTGTCGGCAGCGGGCTTCTCGGGCGTCTGCGCCAGCACCGGCGTGGCGACGAGCAGGAACGGCAACAGCGAAAGGAAGGAGATGCGCATGGGGTAGGGGGTGATTCGAAGCGTCGGGGTCAGGCGACGCGCGGCAGCACGATAGCCAAGGCAGGGCCTGGCCGCGGCGTCGACGGGTTCGTTACCAGCGTGGCTCAGCCGCGCAGGATCTCGGTGATCGGCGTGCCCTTGTCGGCGACCTTGAACGGCCGGCCCGACGGCGAGGTGATCACGTGGTCGGTCGGGATGCCGCAGGCATGCGCGATCGTCGCGTTCAGGTCCTGGATCGACGTCGGCTCGCTGACGACCTGGCGGCCTTCGGCGTCGGTGCGGCCGTAGCGCTGGCCGCCCTTCACGCCGCCGCCGGCGAGCAGGCAGCTGAACGCCTGCGGATAGTGGTTGCGGCCCTGGTCCTGGTCGATGTCCGGCGTGCGGCCGAACTCGGTCGCCAGCACGACCATCGTCTGCTCGAGCAGGCCGCGCGCGTCGAGGTCGGCGAGCAGGGCGGCGAGGCCCTGGTCGATCGCCGGGGCCAGATCGCCGACGCGGTCGAAGTTGTCGGCGTGCGTGTCCCAGCCGTCGCTGACGACTTCGACGTAGCGCACGCCGTGCTCGACGAGGCGGCGCGCCAGCAGGCAGCCGGCGCCGAAGCCCGTCTGGCCGTAGGCCTGGTGCATCGCCGCCGACTCGAGGTCGAGGTCGAACGCGGTCAGGTCGCTGCTGCGCATCAGCTTGACCGCTTCCGCGTAGGTCTTGCTGTAAGACTGCACCGCACGCTGGCCGTGCTGTTCGCCGAACGCCTGGTCGAGCTGCTGCAGCTTCTGCAGGCGGCGTTGGAAGCGTTCTTCGTCGACGCCGCGCGGCAGGCTGGCGTTCTGCAGGCCGTCCTCGGCGCTGCCGATCGGCAGCGGCTGGAACTCCGGCGGGAAGAAGCCGGCACCCGGCATGTCGGCGCCGCCGCCGATGAGCACGTGGCCCGGCAGCGTCTGGGTGTGGCGGCCGCCGAGGTGGTGGCACCAGGCACCGAGGCTCGGGTGCTGGATGGTGCCGCGCAGCTCGTAGCTGGTGCGCATCAGGTACTGCGCCTGCGGGTGCGCACCCTGCTTGCTCGACATCGAGCTGACGATGCACACCTTGTTCATGTGCTCGGCGAGCTTCGGGAAGTACTGGCCGATCTGCACCCCGTCGGCGCGCGTGCTCAGCGCTTCGGTCGGACCCTGCGTGACCTTGCCGGGCTTCGGATCGAACGTGTCGATGTGGGTCATGCCGCCGCGCATGAAGCAGTAGATGACGTGCTTGGCGGTGGCGCGGCCGAGCACCAGCGGGCCGGTCTGTGCGGCTGGCTGCGGGTCCTGCAGCAGCGCCTGCGCCAAGGCCCGCGGGCCGAAGGTCGCCGCGGCGCCGACGCCGAGCAGCGAGCCGGCCATGCCGGAGACGAACGAGCGGCGCGTCGCGAGATCGGTGCCGCGGATCAGGTTCTTGAGCGTCATGGTCGTGGTCCTCGGGGTCGGTCTCGGATCAGCGGAGGAAGCGGAATTCGTTGCTGTTGCACAGGACCCAGACGAGGTCCTTGATCACGGCCTCGCCGTGGATCGCGATCGCCTTGCGCCAGTCGGTCGCCTCCTTCGGCGACGGCTCGCGGTTCAGCGTCGCCAGGAAGGCGATGCGCACGCGGCGTTCGCCGTTCGGCGCCGTCTCCATCGCCGCCTTCAGCGCCGACTGGCCTTCGAGCACGCGCTGGTCGAGGAAGCCGTTCAGCAAGGTCAGCACCTGCGGCACCGTCGCCACCGTCGACATGGCGTCGACCGTCTCGCGATCGGACTGGCCGAACTGGCGCAGCAGGTGGTTGGGCGGGGCGGGTTGTGCCAGGTCGCTGGCGCGCACCAGGTCGCCTTCGCGGCCGCGCGCGGCGCGCTGGCCGAGCGGCAGGCCCATGCGTTCGAGTTCGGTGGCGAGCTCGGCGACGCGCTTCTGGTCGCCGCGGCGGCGCGCTTGCTGCATCTCGCGCAGCAGCGGCTGCGCGCGCTTCTGCAGCTCGGCGTCGGCGGCGAGGCGGGCTTGCGCTTCTTCG
>JBILEY010000046.1:0-19498 GCA_044351865.1 Planctomycetota bacterium
CCATGAGCACGAAGAGCCTGCTGGTCGAACTGTTCGTCGAAGAACTGCCGCCGAAGTCGCTGAAGAAGCTCGGTGACGCGTTCGGCTCGGTGCTCGTCGACAGCCTGAAGGCCCAGGGCCTCGTCGCCGGCGACGCCGTGGCGACCACGTTCGCGTCGCCGCGGCGGCTGGCGGTGCACCTCACGAACGTGCTGGCGCGCGGCGCCGACAAGCAGGTGCAGGTGAAGCTGGTGCCGGTCGCCGTCGGCCTCGACGCCGCGGGCAACGCCACGCCGGTGCTGCTGAAGAAGCTGGCGGCGCTCGGCGCCGACGCCAGCGTGGTGCCGGGCCTGAAGCGCGCGATCGACGGCAAGGCGGAGACCCTGTTCCTCGACAAGGTCGAAGCCGGCGTAGCCATCGAGACCGGCTTGCAGAAGGCGCTCGACGACACCCTGGCGAAGCTGCCGATCCCCAAGGTCATGACCTACCAGCAGGCCGACGGCTGGTCGAACGTGAAGTTCGTGCGCCCGGCGCACAGGCTGGTCGCGCTGCACGGCGCCGACGTCGTGCCCGTTCGCGGCCTCGGCCTCGTCGCCGGCCGCAGCACGCAGGGCCACCGCTTCGAGAGCAAGAACCCGGAGCTCGCCATCGCCGACGCCGACGCCTATGCGCGCACGCTCGAGCAGGACGGCGCCGTGCTGCCGTCGTTCGCCGCGCGCCGCGCCGAGATCGAACGCCAGCTGCAGACGAAGGCGAAGGCCGAAGGCCTGGTGCCGATCGACGATGCGGCGCTGCTCGACGAAGTGACGGCGCTGGTCGAACGGCCGAACGTGCTGCTGTGCCGCTTCGAAGAGGAGTTCCTGCAGGTGCCGCAGGAGTGCCTCATCCTGACGATGAAGCAGAACCAGAAGTACTTCCCGCTGCTCGACCAGCGCGGCAAGTTGACCAACCGCTTCCTCGTCGTCAGCAACATCCGGCCGAGCGATCCGAGCGCCGTGATCGGCGGCAACGAACGCGTCGTGCGGCCGCGCCTCGCCGACGCCAAGTTCTTCTTCGACCAGGACCGCAAGAAGACGCTGCGCGACCGCCTGCCGGGCCTGGCCAAGGTCGTCTACCACAACAAGCTCGGCACCCAGGGCGAACGCGTGCTGCGCGTGCAGCAGATCGCCGCGGCGATCGCGCAGCTGCTCGGCGGCGGCGAGCTCGCGGCGCAGGCCGCGCGTGCTTCGGAGCTGGCGAAGGCCGACCTGCTGACCGACATGGTCGGCGAGTTCCCCGAGCTGCAGGGCATCATGGGCGGCTACTACGCGCGCCACGACGGCGAGCCGGCGGCGATCGCCGAGGCGATCGAAGACCACTACAAGCCGCGCTTCGCCGGCGACCAGCTGCCGCGCAATGCGGTCGGCGTCTGCGTGGCGCTCGCCGACAAGCTCGAGACGCTGGTCGGCCTGTTCGGCATCGGCCAGGTGCCGACCGGCGACAAGGACCCGTTCGCGCTGCGCCGCCACGCGCTCGGCGTCGTGCGCATGCTGGTCGAGAAGCAGCTGCCGGTCGAACTGACGGCGCTGATCGCGGCGGCGAAGGGCCCGTTCGGCGCGCTGATCCAGGACCCGACGGCGGCGCTGGTCGAGTTCGTGTTCGATCGCCTCGCCGCCCAGCTGAAGGACCAGGGCTACACGCCGCAGGAGATCGACGCCGTGCTGAGCCTGCGGCCGATGGTGCTGGCCGACGTGCCAAAGCGCCTCGCCGCCGTGCGCGCGTTCGCGGCGCTGCCCGAGGCGGCGTCGCTGGCGGCGGCGAACAAGCGCATCGGCAACATCCTGAAGAAGAGCGAAGGTGCCGTGCCGACGACGGTGCGCACCGAACTGCTGCAGGATGCGAAGGAGCAGGAACTGCACGCGGCGCTGACCAAGGTCGCAGCGGTGGCCAACCCCAAGTTCGACGCCGGCGACCACCAGGGCGGTCTGATCGCCTGTGCGGCACTGAAGGCGCCGGTCGACGCGTTCTTCGACGCGGTGATGGTCAACGCCGAGGACCAGGCCCTGCGCCAGAACCGCCACGCGCTGCTCGGCCGGCTGCACGCGCTGATGAACCGCGTCGCCGATCTCGCCAAGCTCGCGGTCTGAGGCTCCTCGTCACTCGACGACACCCCTACGATCGCGCGCGGCGTGCAGCACGTGGACGACTTCGATGCCGTCGGCCACCTCCCTGAAGAAGACGAGCATCGGAAAGTTGCGGAGAGGCCAATAGCGCACCCCACCGAGCTCCGGACGAGCCGTCAGGAGAGCACGCCCCCGTCCAGGCGACGAAGCAAGACGTCGCAAGACGAGTCGGAGCTCACGAACGAATCGCTGCGCGGTTCGTGGACCCGCGTGCATCGCATACCAACCGAGCTGCTCGTCGATCTCCTCGTTCGCCGCTGCCAGCAGATGCACACGCCGAGTCAAGCCTTCTTGTGTCCGTGACGCCGGATGATGGATGCGATCCTGCTCTCCTTCGCTTCCCAGAAGGAAGCATCCACCTCGATGCGCCCCCCGCGCTCGATCGACTTCAACAGCTTGGCCTCGACCTGAACCGTCGACTGCGCAGCGCGAAGGAGTTCTCGCAGATACTCACTTGCCGAGGTGTAGCCACCCAAGCGCACCTGCTTCTCGACGAACGCTCGCAGACCTTCCGGCAGCGAGATGTTCATCGTCGTCAGCTTTTGTTCCGTTGCCATTCTCGCATGCTGCCATGCATGGCAGATCCTGCCAAGTGGCCCGGAGCACGCGACACGCAAACGACAGGTCGAATCCAGCCCACTCCTACCCCGAGGTCGCCGCGAGCCAGTCGCGCACGAGCTGCGTCAGAGCCTTCTTCGCCGCGGCGACTTCGGCGGCGCTGCGGAACGTGGCGATGCCGCGGTCGTCGGCGGCCCATTCGAGCAGGCCGCAATCGTCGACGGGCAGGCGGCCCGTCGTGGCGCGCTTCTGCACGCCGCAGTGGAAGATCAGCCGCACGCGGTCCTTGGCGCTCAGGTTGAACGTCAGCCGATCGTCGCCGGCGAACGCGTAGCTCGGCGCGTTCCACTTGATGCCTTCGACGAGGCGCGGCTCGGCGGCGGCGACGAGCGCGCGCAGCGTGTCGAGTTCGGCGCGCAGTGCGTGGCGGCAGCTGGCGAGCCAGCGGGTCACGGCATCGGCAGAGGTCTTGGCAGCAGTGGCGGCGACGGCTGGAGCCCTGTTGCGCGCAGCCGGGGCACGAGCCTTGGCCGGGCGCGGCGAACGGGACGAGGCGGCTTTCTTCGGCATGAGCGTTCGCCGTGCGACGATAGCGACGGGCTCGACCGGGCCACGAACGCTGCGCGCGGGAACCACGGCCCAGCGACGGCGTTCGGGCCCGGCTCGCGACCACAAGCCCGCCATGAAGACGACCATCTCCGCATTCCTGCTCGCCAGTGCGAGCCTGTTCGCCCAGGACCCCAACCCCGTGACCGCCGACGCCCAGCTGCTCGCCACCGCCTGCAATCGCTTCGGCGCCGCCCTGCACGCGCAGCTGCAACCAGGCGGCAATCCGACCGCGTCGCCGGCCAGCATCGCGCTGGCGCTGCTGCTGCTCGAGCCGGGTGCACGCGGCACGACGCACGACGAACTGGTGCAGGTGCTGCAGCTGCCGAAGGAACTGCGTGGCAAGCGGCTGCACGACGCCGTGCATGCGCTGCTGCGGGCGAGTTCGCTGGTGAGCGAGGGCCAGCCGGACGCCGACGCGCCGACGCTGCGGCTCGCCAACGATCTGTGGAACCAGAAGGGCCAACCGCTGGTCGCCGACTACGTGCGCGTGCTGACTCAGTCGCTGCTCGCCGGCCAGCACGACGTCGACTTCCAGCGCGATCCCGAAGCGGCGAGGCAACAGATCAACGCGCACATCGCCAAGGTGACGAACGATCGCATCCGCGACCTGCTGCCGAAGGACCTCGTCGACGCCTCGACGGCGCTGGTGGTGACCAACGCCCTGTGGCTGAAGGGCGCCTGGCTGCATCCGTTCGCCAAGGGGCGCACCAGCGACGCACCGTTCCGGCTGACGCCGAAGGCGACGGTGCCGGTGCCGACGATGCATGCCACCGAGGAGTTCGCCTTCGCCGAGACGGCGCAATGGCAAGCGGTCGCGCTGCCGTTCGCCGGCGGCACGCTGCAGGCCGAGTTCATGGTGCCAAAGGACGGCGCTGAGTTGGCGGCGGTCGAACGCATGGCGCTGGCCGGTGAGCATCTCGCCGCCATGCAGCACGAGCGGGTGCACGTGCAACTGCCGCGCTTCCGCACCGCGTCGCGGCACCGGCTGAAGCAGCCGCTGCAGGCGCTGGGCCTGCGCGCAGCCTTCGGCGACGGCGAGGTCGACTTCCGCGGCATCGAGCCGTCGAACAAGCTGGTCGTCGCCGACGTCGTGCACCAGACCTGGGTGCAGTGCGACGAGGACGGCGTCGAGGCGGCGGCGGCGACGGCGGTGGTGATGAAGCGCACCAGCGCCCCGGCCGGCGAGCCGAAGCAGTTCGTCGCCGACCGGCCGTTCGCGTTCGTGCTGCGCGACGTGCGCACCGGGCTCGTGCTGTTCGCCGGTCGCGTCGCCGATCCGCGCGGCGGGGCCGACCAGTCCGGCACCGACCGCTGACGGCAGGTCACGAACGCTGCTGCCGCGCCTTGGTGCGCAGGTAGAGCTCTTCCACCTTGGTGCGCGCCCACGGCACCTTGCGCAGGAACTTCAGCGACGAGGTGATGCTCGGCTCGAGGGTGAAGCAGCGCACGTCGACCGCGCGCGCCATCGCATCCCAACCGATCGTCGCGACCAGGTACTCGAGGATCGCCGCCAGCGTGACGCCGTGCAGCGGGTTGTTCGGTTGCGGCTGGCTCGGCGGTGGATCGACAGGACGTTCGCTCACGCGCCGCAGCATGCCACATGCTGCCCACTGGATTCTCCGTCGCGTCGACAGCAATCTGTGTCGATCGCGAAGCGAACGTGCGCGGCACGCGGCCACGCACGAACCCTCACCCTGAAGTTCCACCGGAGGCAACCATGGCCAAGGGCCAACAAGGCAAGAAGGAAGAGAAGAAGAAGCCCGAGAAGTCCCTGAAGGAAAAGCGCGCCGAGAAGGCCGCCAAGAAGGCGATGAAGGGCTGATCGCCTCTGCGATCGATTCCCCGTTCGCGGGCCGAATCGCTCGCTGGAGACACGACGACGCGGTGGTGCCGAGTGCACCATCGCGTCGTCTGCTTTCCGGGCTGCGGTGCCGACGGCGCGCGCCGTTCAGGCCGTCGCCCACAGCACGACGCCGCCGACCAGCAGGCTCGCCGCGGTGACCGGCAGCACGCTGCGCGCGAGGCCGCGCCCCATGCCGACCGCCATGCCGGCCTTGACCAGCGTGTTGCTGGCGCTGGCGACCGCGATCGCGACCACGGCCATGCCGAGGTCCGCCGGCACCGCCTTGGCGCGTTCGGCCATCGCCACGGTGATCGCATCGACGTCGGTCAGGCCCGCCAGCGCGGCGACCGCATGGATGCCGCTCTGCGGCAGGTGCTGCTGGCCGAGCTTCAGCAGCAACTGCACGCCGGCGAACAGCGCCGCGAACTTGCACGCCGCCAGCAGCGAGAACGGGTTCTTCACCGGCAGCAGCGCACCCGCGGTCGTCGGCACGACGGCACCGCGCAACAGCCAGAGGCTGGCCAGGCCGCACACCGCCGCCATCGCCAGGAACGCGGGCGCCAGCAGCACGAACGACGCCGGCGCCACCACCGCAGCCAGCACGACGACGCGCGCGAACATCACCGCCCACGCCAGCGCGATGCCGCCGGCCAGCGGTTCGGGGTGCGCCTCCGCTTCGCGGCTCTGCTTCGCCATCGCCAGCGTGACCGCCGTCGAACTGACGAGGCCACCGCTCAGCGCCGTGATGGCGATGCCGCGCCCCGGGCCGAGCCAGCGCGTCGCCACGTAGCCGACCAGCGACAGGCCGGAGATCAGCAGCACCAGCAGCCACAGCTTGTAGAGGTTGATCGCGCCCCACGGATCGATGGCGCGGTCCTCGAGCAGCGGCAGCACCAGGAACAGCGCCAGCAGCAGGCGCAGGCCGACCAGCACGTCGTCCCAGCCGAGCCGCCCGACGAGGTCGTGCAGCGGCTGCTTGTAGGCGAGCAGCGCCGCGATGCCGACGCCGAGCGCGATCGCCAGTTCGCGATGGCCGCTGGTCGACAACGCGCCGAGCAGGCAGGTGACGATCGCCGCCAGTTCGGTGGTCAGCCCGAGTTCGTGCGGCCTCGCCTTCGCCGCAGTGACGTAGCCGGCGACGACCAGTGCTGCGACCGCGGCGATCGTCGCGACCAGCACCCACGGCATCTGCATGTGGACGGCCAGGAAGCCGCCGATCGCGCCGAGCATCGCGAACATCACGAAGCTGCGCAGGCCCGCGACGCCGAAGCCCTCCCGCATGTTCCGCTTCTCGCGCTCGATGCCGAGCAGGGCTCCGAGCAGCAGCGCGTTGCCGAAGTCGTAGGCGGTGGCGAGGTCCAGCTCGGTGGTCACGCGGGCGACTCTATCGAACGAACGCCACCGACTCCCCCACCGCGGTGCGCATCGCCCGCCTCAGCGGTTGTAGGGATGCTCCTGCACCCAGCGGAAGCCGCGCTGCAGCAGCGGGAACGACTCCGGCCGCCGCCGCCGCAGCCGCAACTGCCAGACGGCACCGCCGGCGCGCGGCAAGGCCAGCTCCAGCGTCTCGTGCCCGTCGTGCCAGGTGAACGACCCCGACGGCAGGTCGGCAGCGACCGGCGCCTGCGGCCCACCAGCCTGGGTCCCGGGCGGCGCACCGAGCCGGCCGGCGTCCAGGTCGACGACGAACGCGCCGCCGAAGACGTTCTTGCCCTTGGCGTCCATCCCCATCAGCCAGTGCGTCGGCCGGCCGAAGCGCGTCTGGTCGTAGCAGTGCAGCGCCGCCAGCCGCTCGGCGCCGGGCCCCTCGGCGGCAACCACCTCGTAGCTGCCGGCGAGCAGGCTCTCCGAAGGACGCGTCATGCGATCGGCGAGCTGCCTTGCCTCGCCGAACAGCAGCCAGGCGACCAGCGAGTACTTGACGATGCGGCTGACCACGAACAGCGGCCGCCAGGACCATGCTGCGCGCAGCGCCGGCGCGGCAGCTACGGCGTCGTGCCGCCAGAACACCGCCAGCAGCCGCGGTGCGTCGGCAGCGACGACCCACGCGCCCATCAGCAGCAGGTGCGCCGCGTAGAGCTTGACCGGGACGTCGTAGCAGAGGTTCAGCAGCAGCACGTTCGTCATCGCGCCGACGGCGACGAGGCCACCGAGGGTCGACGTGCGACGCCACAGCAGCAGCAAGCCGGCGAGGCACTCGACGGCACCGGCGCAGGCGGTGTACGCAGGCGACGTCCCCATGAAGCGCCAGACCACGCCCATCGGCGAGCACTCGCCCCATGGCGTCTCGAGGCTGCGCACGTCGATCGCCGGGAACTGCCCTTCGCCGAACTTCGCCGCGCCGTAGCCAAGCATCGCGGCGGCGAGCACGTAACGCAGCCACGTGTGCAGCAGGCGGCCGAGCCATCGACCGTTGCCGCGCAGAGCGAACGCCGACCAGACCGTGGTCGCCAGCAGCGCCAACAACCCCATCAGCACGAACGCGACCCAGTCGCGCGTCGTGTCGCCGCTGCCGGTCGGGAACGGCGCCAGGTTGTCGCGCAATCCCAACACGTGCGTGCCGAACCACTCGATCGCCACATCGCGGCCTTGCGACCACCACGCACCGACCGGCTCCGTGCCCGGGATCGTGCCGAGTGGCCACGGCAGCGAATAGAGCGCGAAGTAGATGGCGCCATAGCGCAGCCCGGCCGCACGCAGCTGGCACGCTGCGGCAGACGGTTGCGTACGAATGGGGGCGACGGCGAGTTCGAGCATGGACGAGTGTTCGCGGCGAACGGGCCCGCTTCCAAGGAGACGACGCAGCGGAGCCGACAACGTCGAGCTCGATCTCAGGGGCTGGGAGAGGATCCTCTCGAAGCCTCTGCGCGGCTGCGAGGGCAGCCGCCAGACATGACTCTGAGCGGCCGCATGCTGGATTGCTCCTCGGCCCTCAGTCGGACGAACGCGACAACCGTTCGGCGGTGGCCACGAGCTCGGCGAGCTCGTGTTGCTGCACGTCCGCGTGGTCGAGCCGATCGGTCATGCGCACGAGCTTGGCCCAGTCCAGTTCGCCGCGGAAGCGCGAGTTGCGCAACTGCAGAGCGAACGCCGCCGCCGTGCTCGAGACCAGGAAGTCGTGACTCGGCGACGGCGCCTTTGGACCGGCGGGCACGACCACGCGCCGCTGGCGTGGCGCGCCGTCGCCGGCGACTGGCCGGTAGGCGACGGCGATCTGCGCGACCTCGTCCAGATGCACGCCACCCTGCTGCGCACCCGACCCGTAGCGCAGGGCGACGCCGCCGTTCGCGACCGCCCCCTTGCCGACCAGCTCGTAGAGCGCGACCACCGTCTGCCCGGCCCCCACTTCGCCGCCGTCCTTGCTCGCATCGGCGAGGTCGCGCGGAGCCAGCACCCGGTCCTCGTAGCCGAGCAGGCGCCAGCTGGCGACGTTCGCCGGGTTGAACTCGACCTGCACCTTGACGTCGCGGGCGACGCACGAGAGCGGTCCGGCGAACCGAGCACCGAACAGACGCTTCGCCTCCGCCATGCCGTCGAGGTAGTGGAAGCTGCCGTCGCCCGCCTTCGCCACCGCCGCGAGGTTCGTGGCCTTCAGGTTGCCGCGACCGCAACCGACGGCGGTCAGGAACGTGTCCGGCCCCTTGGCACTGGCGAGCAGCTTGCCGAGCGCTTCGGGCGAACTGTCGCCGACGTTGAAGTCGCCGTCGGTCACCAGCACGACGCGACGCGGACCTGCGCCGGGCATCGCGGCCGCGATCTTGCACGCGGTGCGCAGACCCTCGGCGCCGTTGGTGCTGCCACCGGCGCGCAGACCCGACACCACGCTGTGCAGACGTTCCTTGTCGGCGGCAGTGGCGTCGGCGACGGCGACTTCGGCGCGATCGCCGTAAGTGACGATCGCAACGCGATCCTGCGGCTGCAGGGCGTCGATCAGCACCGCGAGGCCGCGCTGCACCAGCGACAGCTTGTCGGGCTCGCTCATCGAACCGGAGACGTCGATCAGGAACACCAGGCGCGCCGGCGCTGCGACCTGCTCGGCCGACGCGTCCTTCGCGCGCACGGCGACGCGCAGCAGCCAGTGCTCCGGCTGCCATGGGCACGGCTGCAACTCGTGGGCGACCGCCAGCACCTCGTCGCCGTCGGTGGATGCGACGCGGCTCGGGAAGGCGTTGACGAACTCTTCGACGCGCACCGCATCGGCCGGCGGCAGCTGTCCGCGACGCAGCAGGTCGCGCACGTTCTGGTAGCTCGCGGTGTCGACGTCGAGCCCGAGGGTCGAGATCGGCCAGGCGCTCACCGCAGCGAAGTCGTTCTCGACGACGGCGCCATAGGCTTCGTCGTTGCGCGGCGGTGCTTTCGGCGCCTCACCGAAGCCGGCCTGCTGGCACGCAGCGAGCAACAGCGGCAAGGCGATCGTCGGGATCCGGGTGGTGGTTCGTGCTCTGGACATTGCGGTGGGCCTCGTTCGACACGTGGCATCGTGCCGTCCAGACCTCGCCTGCCAAGCACCTCGCTCGTGCGAACCGCCGACGCGGCTCCGTAGACTGCGGCGATGCGACCGATAGCCATCCCCACGCTGTTGTTGGCCGCCGTCGCGGCCACCCCCGCTTCCACCGTCGCCCAGGACTTCATGACCGCCACGGCGCTGCCCAAGGACAATCCGTTCGCCGCCCCGAGTGAACTGCCATACGCCACCCCGGCGTTCGACAGGATCCGCGACGGCCACTATCTGCCGGCGCTGATCGACGGCATGCGCGTGCATCGCGCCGAAGTGGTCGCGATCGCGACGCAGCAGGCGGCGCCGACGTTCGAGAACACGATCGAGGCGCTGGAGAAGGCGGGCACCCTGCTGACGCGCGTCAGCAAGGTGTTCTTCAACCTGACCGAGTCGACGACCAACCCGATCATCCAGAGCGTGCAGGCCGAAGTGGCGCCGAAGCTCGCCGCGCACGCCGACGCGATCTGGCTCGATGCGAAGCTGTTCGCTCGCGTCGAAGCGGTCCACGCGGCGCGCGAGCAGCTCGGCGACGCCGAGCAGAAGCGCCTGGTCGAGCGCTACCACACGGCGTTCGTGCGCAACGGCGCGCGCCTCGCCCCGGCGGCGCAGGAGCGGCTGCGCGCGATCAACGAGCAGCTGTCGACGATGACGACGAAGTTCCAGGAGCACCTGCTCGCCGACACCAAGGCGCTGGCGGTCGTGCTCGACGACGAGAAGCAGCTCGCCGGCCTCGATGCGAGCGCGATCTCGGCGGCGGCGGACGCGGCGAAGACCGCCGGCAAGCCGGGCAAGTTCGTGCTGAACCTGCAGCTGCCGACCTCGCAGGGTGTGCTGTCGTCGCTGCAGGATCGCAGCACGCGGCAGAAGGTGTTCGAGGCCTCGAACGCGCGCTGCGCCCGCGGCAACGAGCACGACACCAAGGCGCTCGTGCTGCAGATCGCGGCGCTGCGCGCCGAACGCGCGAAGCTGCTCGGCTTCGCGACGCACGCCGACTACGTGCTCGCCGACCAGATGGCCGGCAGCGCCGCCGCGGTCGAGCAGATGCTCGCCAGCATGGCGAAGCAGATCGTCGCCAAGGCCGACAAGGAGGCTGCCGAGCTGCAGGCGTGGCTCGACGAGAACCAGCCCGGCCAGAAGCTCGCGCCGTGGGACTGGGCGTGGGTCGCCGAACAGGTGCGCAAGGAGCGCTACGCGTTCGACGAAGGCGTGGTGAAGCAGTACTTCGAGCTCGAGTCGGTGCTGCAGAACGGCATGTTCTTCATGGCGAAGCAGCTCTACGGCATCGAGCTGCACGAGCGGAAGGACCTGCCGGTGTACCACCCGGACGTGCGCGTCTACGAGGTGTTCGACAAGGACCGCCGCGCCATCGGCCTGTTCTACACCGACTACTACGCGCGCCCGAGCAAGCGCGGCGGTGCGTGGATGAACGACTTCGCCGACCAGAGCCGCATGACCGGGCAGAAGCCGGTGGTCGTCAACGTGATGAACATCCAGAAGCCCGGCGCAGGCCAGCCGACGCTGCTGAGCTTCGACGAGGTCACCACGCTGTTCCACGAGTTCGGCCACGGTGTGCACGGCCTGTTCAGCCAGGTGCAGTACCCGATGCTGTCGGGCACCTCGGTGCCGCGCGACTTCGTCGAGTTCCCGTCGCAGTTCCACGAGGACTTCGCGTTCGACCCGGCGGTGCTGGCGCGTTGCGCCAGGCACTGGCAGACCGGCGAAGTGCTGCCGAAGGACCTGGTCGACAAGGTGCGCGCCGCGCGCACGTTCGGCCAGGGCTTCGGATCGCTCGAGTATGTCGCCGCGGCGATCCTCGACATGGCGTGGCACTCGCTGCCGGCCGGGGCGAAGGTCGACGACGTCGCCACGTTCGAGCGCGATGCGCTGCAGAAGGGCTCGGTGCTGTCGCCGCTGGTGCCGCCGCGCTACCGCAGCACCTACTTCGCGCACGTCTGGCCGGGCGGCTACTCGGCGGGCTACTACGCCTACATGTGGAGCGAGGCGCTGGCGGCCGATGCGTTCGCCGCGGTCGTGGAGAACGGCGGCATGAACGAGCAGAACGGCATGCGCTTCCGCGACCTGGTGCTGAGCCGCGGCATGACGCGCGAGCCGATGTCGATGTTCACCGCGTTCCGCGGGCGTGCGCTCGACACCAAGGCCCTGCTGAAGCGCCGCGGCCTGCTGTAGGCCGCAGCGCGCTCGCTCACGGCAGGATGATCTGCACGCCGTTGGTCGTGCGCAGCGTGTTCAGGTCGCCGTTCTCGAGGATCGCCGCCTGCGCCACCAGCGACAGGCCGGTGAGGCCCGGCGCGATCGGCAGCGGCAGGCTGCCCGTGCCCGAGCCGTCGACGCCGGGCGCGGTGACGAACAGGCCGGTCAGGACCGCCAGCGGTGCGGCGTAGAGGTCGCAGCCGCCGGGGAACGGCAGCGGCACCTGCACGGGGGTGTCGCCGAACACGTAGAGGCCGAGCGACAGCGGCGCCGCCTGCGTCACGCGGTAGTCGATCAGGCCGTTGGCCCAGGCGTCGCCGACCGCGCGCAGCTGCGGCGCGAAGCCGCCCTGGCCCGAGCAACCGATGCCGAACTCGTTGAACACCGAGACGCGGAAGATGTGCACCTGGCGGTTCAGCAGGTCGCTGATCGCCATCGTGCCGCTCGCTTCGTGGTAGGAGAAGTCGTAGGCGGCGTTGCCGGTCGCCGGCGCGAACGTGCCCCAGTCGACGACCATCGGCAGGTTGTCGCTGGCGCGCACGCAGCGCACGACGTCGAAGAAGTTCTGCCCGGCGTTCTGCACCGCGCGGTCGTTCCAGAACACGACCTTGCCGATCGGCTGCCGCACGAACGCGATGTTCTGCGAGAGGATCGTCAGCGCCGAGGTCGCCTGCACGGCCACCTGGTTGTTGGCGACCGCGTTGTCGCCGACGCGCAGCGCCGACAGCACCTTGTTGCCCATGCGCAGCCAGATGTCGCCGGTCTCCGGGTCGAAGGCCATGTCGCGCCACGTGGTGCCGTTGTCGGGCGCCGGCCCCAGGATGATCATGCCGTTGGTGCCGTCGTAGACGTTCGCACCGCTGACGGTGTCCTGCAGGGCGCGACGGCCCGAGCCGAACGTCGTCCAGCCGACGCCGCTGGCCGCCGGCGCGCCGAAGAAGCCCGGATCGAACGCGACGCCGCTGCTGCCGCGCGTCGAGCGCGCCCACAGCGGTGCGCCGTTCAGGTCCCAGGCGGTGATGCCGTTCGGCGACACCGCGCCGTCGTCCCACGACGCGGCGAGCACGTTGCCTTGGACGGCGAGGCCGGTGTAGCCGCGCGAGTTCGGCGTCGACAGCACGCCGAACGCGGTGCCGAACACCGGCGTCGTCAGCGGCGTGCTGACCTTGACGATCGCCGTGTTGGCGACCAGACCCGAGGCGTTGAGCCCACCGACGAACAGGTCGGTGCCGTTCCAGGCGATCGCGGTCGGGTTGTTGCCGATGTACGAAGGACTGCCGGCGGTGGTGGCGGGCGACACGTCGAGCGTGCCGAGGAGGGTCATCGAGACTTGCGCGCTGGCCGCGGCGGCGGCGCACAGGACGACGAGGGTGGTGCGAAGGAACATGGAGTTGGTTGGCTTGGCTTTGGCGCTGCCGGGAAGGCGCGCGAAGGGCGCGGATGATAACGAGCCGAGCTGCGTGCGGGGCTCGGCGTCTCGATCTCAGCCTGCGACGCCCAGGGGGCTCTTCCGCCAGCGCGCAAGCGCGAAGCCGGTGGCCCAGATCGTTGCACCGATGGCGCCGATCACTGCCAGTCTCGGCCACACCACCGGCAGCCAGCCCTGCAACGCCGCTCGCAACGGGCCGAAGCCATAGCTGCCGTCCGGCAGCAGCACGACGACGCCGTTCAGGATCGCCGGGTCGACGACGGTGTGCGTCGGCCAGGACACCGGCGGCCACGGGTTCCAGACCGTCATCAGCACAGCCCCCAGCGTGGCCAGCGCGACGAACGCCACGCGGTGGCCCGCCGCCAGGAACCGGAGCGCAGCGAGCACCAGCGGGATCACCACCAGGTTGCAGTGCCGGTTCCAGTCGAAGGCGATGCAGAAGATGACGACGATGCCGGCCAGCACGAGCCACAGGTGCCGACGTTCGCGCCCGAACTCGGGCCGGTGCTGTTGCCAGGCGATCACCGCGAGGATCGGGCCGAACGCGACCACCCAGTGCACGCCCGCGAGCGCCCAGACGACGACCGAGCCACCGGGGAACAGCGGGTGCGACAGGAAGTAGTCGGCGCTGTAGGCCTGCTGCAGCGCGTTCGCCTTCACCCATTGGTAGAAGGCGAGGTAGACCCCGACCGAGACCGCAACACCGATCGCGTCGCGGCGCCACGGCATCGCAGCCTCTCGCCGCACGAACCAGAACCAAGGCAGCAGGAACACCGCCAGTTCGTGCGTCAGAAGGTTCAGCAGGTAGAGCCCCCAGAACAGCGGTGCGCTGCGCTTGCTCGCCAGCAGCATCCAGAAGCACAGGGCGTACTGCAGCGGGTCGCTGTAGCCGACCCAGTGCAACTTGTACATCTGGATCGGCGAGGTCAGCGCGACGGCGGCCGTGACCAGCGCGGCGTCGAGCCAGTTCGCCCCGCGGCGGCGACAGAAGAAGGCGATCGTCACCAGGAAGAAGACGGCGAGCCCGCGCGTGAACGGCACGTAGTGCGGCTGCCCGCCGCAGCCGGACAGCCAGCCGAGCAGCGGCGCCAGGATGCGCTGCGGCAGCTGGCCGACGAGTCCGAACGGGTCCTGCGACATCATCTCCCACTGGATGCCGAAGCCCTTGCTGGTGGTATCGGGCCACACCAGCAGGCACGAGCACCAGTAGCACAACGAGCCGAGGGCGACCGCCAGCACCAGGTCGAGCGCGATGGTGCGCGCCGACGCCGGAGCGGCTGCAGGATCCGACGCAGGAACGGACGCGCTGTGGGTCATCGGGGCGACGAGTGGCGACCGCACGCTAGGCATGCTCCGCAGAAGGGTCAAGGCACGCGGTCGAGCGCTCGCCTGCTGCGCCCGTTCGCACCGGCCGTAGAGTGCGCGCCCATGCCGCGGTCGCTGTTCTGGCTCGCCTTGTTGTGCCACATGGTGCTGGCACTCGGCTACGCGCGCACGACGCCGAGCTTCGAAGGGCCGGACGAGAGCGACCACTACGCGTACGCATGGCACGTCGGCAACGCGCGCAGCCTGCCGCTGGCGCCGGCGCTGGTCGCGACGCGCGGGCTGCCGCAGACCGACGGCGCGGCACTCGCCCACCATCCGCCGCTGTACTACGCGCTGCTCGGTGCGGCGCTGGTCGCGAGCGGGCGCGACGACACGGTGTTCGGTCCGCGCATCAACCCGGCGTTCGGCGTGCCCGAGCAGCCGTCGCGGCACCTGAAGTATCTGCACGGCTCCGGCCAGGGCGACAGCACGTTGTGGCTGCTGCGCTGCGTCTCGGTGCTGCTCGGCGCGCTCACGCTGTTCTGCGTGCATCGCCTCGGGCGCGCGCTGTGCCCGGCACAGCCCCGCATCGCCGACCTCGCGGCGCTGCTGGTCGCGGGCCTGCCGATGTTCTCGTTCCTGCACGGCGTGCTGAACAACGACGTGCTCGCGACGACGCTCGCCACGGCGACGACGTTGGCACTGGTGCGTGTGCTGCAGGCCGAAGCGCTGCGCATCACCCACGGCGTTTCCCTCGGCGTGCTGCTCGGGCTGTCGCTGCTGACCAAGCTCACGACGCTGTTCCTGCTGCCGCTCGCCGCGGTGGTGTTCGTCGTCGTGCTCGTGCGCGCGCGTGCGAACGGCCAGGTCGCGCGCACCGTCGCTATCGGCGCGCTCGCCGTCGCGATCGCCACAGCACTCAGCGGCTGGTGGTTCGTGCGCAACGCACAGCTCTACGGCGACCCGCTGGCACTCACCGTGCACGACATGGCGTTCCAGCCGATCCCGCCGGAACTGCGCTGGGCGTGGTGGTCCGGCACGTTCCTGCCCGATGTCTTCGTCTCGCTGCTCGGGTGCTTCGGCTGGTTCAGCCTGCGGCCGCATGCCCTGCTGGTCGGCGTTGGCATCGGCGTCACCGCCATTGCGCTGCTCGGGCTCACGCTGGCGCTGCGAACGCACGAACGCCGCGGCGAGGTACCCTGCGCGCCGCGCGCCTCGTGGCTGCTGCTGCTGTCGCTGTTGCTCGTCTTCGCCGGCGCCGCGAAGTTCAACTGGACGGCGCCGCAGCCGCAGGCGCGCTTGCTGTTCCCGGCGATCGGTCCGGCGGCGGTGCTGCTCGCCGCCGGCCTCGTGCGCCTCGCTCCGCGCGCGCGCTGGCGACGCTGGTTGCTGGCCCTGCCGATCGCCACCGCCAGCGTGGTGTTCGTCGCCTGGTTCCGCCCCGCGTTCGATCCGCAACTCGCACCAGCTCCCGCGAACCACCGCGCGCTGACCGGCGGCATCGTGCACGTTCCCGCCGGCGTGCCGACGGCGATCACGTGGCGCGAACCGCTGCCGACGTCGCCGGCGACGACCCCGCCAGTGCTGCACTGGCGCGACGACGGCGCGCCGGCCGGCACGCGCTACTCGCTCTACGCGTTCGACGGCACTGGCCGCGTCTGGCTCGCCAGCCACGAATGGGGCGGCGACGGCCTCGTGCTGACCGGCGATCGCACCGAACTGCACCCGGCCGCCTGGGGCCTGCTGCCGGTCGGCGTCGACCTGTCGTTCGCGCTGCGCCGCGTGCCGACCACCGCCGACGAAGATCCGGCGACGATGCCGCGCAGCGCGCCGTTGCCGTTCCGCCGGCAGTGACGGCGTTCGCTACTTCGTGACGCCGACCTGGCGCAGCATCCACGCCATCTCGAACGCCTCGTCCCGCCAGCGGTCGTAGCGGCCCGAAGCCCCACCGTGGCCTGCAGCCTCCAGCTTGCAGCGGAACAGCAGCTCCTTGTCGCCGCGCTTCACCGTGCGCAGCTTGGCCACGTACTTCGCCGGCTCCCAGTACATGACCTGCGAGTCGTTGAAGCTCGTGGTCACCAGGATCGCCGGGTACTGGCGCGGCTCGAGGTTGTCGTAGGGGCTGTAGGACCGCATGTAGTCGAAGGCCGCCTTGTCGTTCGGGTCGCCCCACTCGAGGTACTCCCCGACGGTCAGCGGCAGGCTCGCGTCCATCATCGTGTTCATCACGTCGACGAACGGCACCGCGGAGTGCACCGCGGCGAACAGGTCGGGCCGCAGGTTGGTCACCGCACCCATCAGCAGGCCGCCGGCGCTGCCGCCTTCGATCGCCAGCTTCTCGGCGCACGTCCACTTCGTGGCGATCAGGTGCTCGGCGCAGTCGATGAAGTCGAAGAAGGTGTTCTTCTTCTTCATCAGCATGCCGTCCTTGTGCCACTGCTGCCCCATCTCGTCGCCGCCGCGGATGTGTGCGATGGCGAACGCGACACCGCGGTCCAGCAGGCTGATGCGGTTGGCGTCGAACGTCGCCGGCATGCCGAAGCCGTAGCTGCCATAGGCGTAGAGCCACAGCGGCCGACTGCCGTCGCGCGGGTGCCCCTCCTTGCTGACGATCGAGATCGGCACCTGCACGCCATCGCGCGCCTTCGCCCACAGCCGTTCGCTGCGGTACTTCGCGGGGTCGTAGCCCTTCACCACGGTCTGCTTGCGCAACAGTCGCTCCCCGGTCGCGAGCACGACGTCGTAGACGCACGAAGGCGTGACCATCGACTGGTAGCCGATGCGGAACGTCGTCGACGTGAACTCCGGAGTGCCGCCGCCGAACGCGGCATAGACGGGTTCGGGGAACGTCAGCTCGCGCCACGCCCCGGTGGCGAAGTCGAGCACTCGGAAGCGCGTCAGCGCCGCGGCCTTCTCCGTCACCACGGCATGCGTCGCGTAGACGTCGAACGACTCCACCTGCACGTCGCCGCGGTGCGGCACGATCTCCTTGCCGCTGGCGAGTTCGGGCTTGCCGACCGGCACCTGCACGACGCGGAAGTTCACCGCGCCGAGGTCGCTGGTGACGTACCACGAGCCTTCGCGGTGGTCGACCTGGTAGCGATGTCCCTTCTGGCGCGGCAGCACCGACCGCCATTCGCCGCCCGGCACATCGGCAGGCAGCACGCGCCACTCCGCGGTGTCCGTGCTGCCGATGGCCAGCAGCAGCCACTTGCGGTCGCGGGTGCGCGAGACCCCGATCCGGAACATCTCGTCGGCCTCGACATGGACCTTCTCGGGCGGCTTGCCGAGCGGCAGGCGCCACAGCGTGTCGCTGCGCTTCGTCACCGGATCCTCGGTGGTGAAGAACAGCGTCTTGCCGTCGGCCGCCCACTCGAACGACGTCACCCGCTCCGCCAGGTCGTTCTGCACGGCCCCCGTGCGCAGGTCCTTGACGTGCAGCACGTATTGCCGGAAGCCGGTGGTGTCGGTCGAGTAGGCGAGCCACTGGTCGTCGTCGCTGACTTCGCTGCCACCGATGTCGAAGTACGCGAGATCCTTGCCCATCGCATTGGCATCGAGCAGCACCTGCTCCGGGGCCGCCTCGTCGATCGTGCCGTCCGCCTTCGCCGGCTTGCGGCACGCGATCGCATACTGCAGCCCCTCGACGGTGCGGTTGTAGTAGCAGTAGCCGCGCACCCGCGTCGGCACGCCGAGGTCGGTCAGCTGCACGCGACCGACGAACTCCTGGTACAGCGTCTCCTCGAACGGCTTCTGCCCCGCCGTCATCGCCGCGGTGTAGGCGTTCTCCGCCGCGAGATGGGCACGCACCTCGGGGCTGTCCTTGGCGCGCAGCCAGAAGTAGGGATCTTCGAAGCGGGCGCCGTGCCACTCCTGGACGTGCGGCACCTGCTTGGCGACCGGCGGGCGAGGGGCATCCTGGGCCCGCGCGATCGCGGTGGAGAGAACGAGCGCGAGGCTCGCGACGAGAAGGGATGGATGGTAGGCCATGACGAGCGGCGCTCGTGGCCAACCTCAGGTTCGCCCTGTCGACGGCCGCTGCAGCGCGAACGCCTTCTCTAGCACGTTCCGATCGTCACGGCACCTCGATCGTGAGCGCCGTGCGCTGCCCCGGCACGAGCTCGACGGCGCGCGACGCGAGCACTTCGGCGCCGCGTCGCACGCGCACGAACGCGGGGCCGGCGGTGACGTACGACACCCGGAACACGCCGTTGCCGTCGCCGACCGCGCGTTCGCTCGGACCGCACGGTTCGACCAGCACGTCGAGGCCGCGCAGCGGCACGCCCGCGCGCCGGACGGCGACGTCGAGCGACGCCGGCGGCTGCAGCTCGAGCCGCAGTTCGCTCGGCGGAGCTCCAGCGACGAACTGGTGGTGCGCGGCGGCAGGGCCGTCGTGCACGACGAACGTCCACGGCGCGTGGCGCGGCTCGTCGAGCCACGACTGGCCGTCGACGACGCGCAGCTGCACCAGCTCGCGCACGATCGTGTCGTCCTGCAACCGCCACCACTCGCACCACGGGAACCCGGCGTCGCGTCCGTTCGCGCCGACGATCTCGAGACGCACACCGGTCGCAGACCAGCTCTCCGGCTCGCCCCAGACGACCACCACGTCCTCCTGGCCCGCCACCACCTCCACCGAACTGCCGCCACTCGACAAGCTCCAGCGCACGCCGCTCGGCAACTCGAACGCGAATCGACCGTCGGCGTCCGCCTCGGTGATGTAGGGCATCGCCATGACACCGGGCCGCACGGCCTTCACGCTTCGACCGGCACCCGGAGTGCCATCGACGCCCACGACCCGCCCTCGCGTCTCCCTCATCGGAGACAACTGCAGCACCACGTTCTGGCGCCACTGCCCCGGCGGGAACGTGATGTCGACGGTCGGCGACGTGCGACTCCCCAAC
>JBILEY010000047.1:0-19486 GCA_044351865.1 Planctomycetota bacterium
TCGAGGCTGTCGACGTCGAGGATGCGGTCGGTGAGGCGGTCGAGCTCGGCTTCTGATGCGGCCTGGATGCGGGCGACGACGGCGTCGGGCAGCGGCCCGAAGCGTTTGTGCATCTGGCGCAGCAGGGTCTTGGTCTGGCCCTTGGGCATGCCTTTGGAGATGCCCTCGGTCACTCCTTCCTGACGGATGCGTTCGGCGGTGGACATGATCGGACTGCGGTAGCGGTTGAGGTGTTTCTGGAAGGCCATCTGCAGGTCGTCGAGTCCGACGTCGGTGACGTCGAGAAGATACCAGCCGATGGCGTCGACGGCGTCGTCGCCGCGGCCCAGACCAGACCAGACCAGCTCAGCCCAGCTCAGCGATCCACTTCGATCTCGAGCAGCCCGAGGCCGTGCGTCTTGCCCTGCGCATCCGTCTTCAGGCTCTCGCTGCCGCCGCCGCCGAGCGAGTCGCGCAGCAGGAAGTTCAGCGCGAACATGTTCGGCGCTTCGTAGCGCGTGACCTCGCCCTTGCAGATGGCGTGGAAGTGCTGCTTCACGCGCGCGACGGTCAGCTGCTGTTTGATGAGTTCGTAGTCCTTCGCATTGGTGACGAACACGCCGACGTTGCTGCCGTCGCCTTTGTCGCCGCTGCGCGCGAACGCGAACGAACCCAGTTTGACCTTGGCCATCACGACACCTCCACGCGAACCGTCGTCTTCACCTGCGTCTTGTCGAGCAGCGCCGGCCAGTAGCCGACGATGTCCGTCGCCTTCGGCCGCCCGCCCGCATAGCCGGTGACGCCGGGCGGGCCGCTGGTCACCAGCGGCACGATCTCCATGCCGAAGCGGTCGACCTTGTCCTCGTCGTCGCACTTCACGCCCATGCGCAGCACGACCTCGGCCGGGTCCTTGGTCTCGAGGATGCCGGCGTGGCAGACGCCAGCGCCGACGATCTCGACCATCTTCTGGTGTTCCTCGAACGTGCAGCCGTCGAGGGCCAGGCGGCCCCAGACGATGTCGGCGCACAGCTTCGCCTTCGCGACCGCGTCGGGGCCGGCGATGGTCAGCTGGCCGGACGTCTTGAAGCCGTTCTGGTAGCTCAGCGAGACCTTGTAGGTCGGCGTCGCCGGGCCGCCCTTGATGCCGGACAGGCGCACGCGGTCCTTGCCCACCTCTTCGACCTTCGCCGACGTGAAGTCCGCCGTGCAGTCCGGGCCGAGGTAGCGCCGCGGATCGCCCATCTCGTAGAGCAGCTGCGAGACGACCGTGTTGCGGTTGATCAATCCGCCGGTGCCGTCGTGCTTCGTCACCACGAACGTGCCGTCGGGGCTCGCCTCGATGATCGGGTAGCCGATGCGCACGAAATCCTTCACCTCGCGCCAGCCGGTGTAGTTGCCGCCCGTGCACTGGGCGCCGCACTCGGCGATGTGGCCGGCCATCGTGCCGGCGGCGAGCTTGTCCCAGTCGTCGGCCTTCCAGCCGAACTCGTGGATCATCGGGCCGGCGACCAGTGCCGGATCGGTCAGGCGACCGCCGATGACGATCTGCGCGCCCTGTGCGAGGCACTCGGCGACCGCGAACGCGCCGATGTAGACGTTCGCGCTGAGCAGGCGGCTCTGCACGTCGGTCAGCGGGCGGTCGTCGTCCATGTTCTTCAGCGCGTGGCCGCTCTTCAGCAGCTCCGGCACGCGCGCGAGGATGTCGTCGCCTTCGATGATGCCGACCTTCAGGCCCTTGATGCCCTTCTTGCGGGCGAGCTCGAGCACGGCCTGCAGGCAGCCTTGCGGATTCACGCCGCCGGCGTTGGCGATCACCTTGATGCCCTTCTGCATGATGTCGGGCAGCGTGCGGTCGAGCATCGCCACGAAGTCGGTGGCGTAGCCGGCCTTCGGGTTTCGCCCCTTGAGCTTCTGCATGATGCTCATGGTGACTTCGGCGAGATAGTCGAGGGCCAGGTAGTCGAGCGGGCCTTCGCGCACGAGGCGCACGGGGCCGAGGATCGAGTCGCCCCAGAAGCCTTGGCCGTAACCGATGAGAACCTTGTCGCGCATGCGGATCGTTGGGTCGGAAGGGCGAGCAGGATAGCGGCGCTGCGCGACCAGATGGAACGTCGCGACGGCGAACTGGGCGCAGCGCCGTCGGCGGACCGTCGACGGCCGGGCGACGAACGGGGCGAACGCGCGCCTTCCGTTCCCTGATTTCGCACGGGGGATCGACGCCAGTGCGTGGCGTGCTTCTTGTTCTCGTCTCGCCATGCCACACGCCCCGACTCTCGCGACGCTGGTCGTCCTCGCTCTTGTTGCGCCGACGCTCGGCCAATGTGCCGCCTGGTTGCCCGGCGATGGCGTGCCCGGCATCGACGGCCGCGTCGATGCCATCGCTCGTTGGGATCCGGACGGCCCTGGGCCGCTGGCCGAGCGCATCGTCTGCGGTGGCTCGTTCTCCCTCGCTGGTTCGGTTCTCTCCAGGAACATCGCCGTCTACGACCCGGTGGCGCGCACGTTCGCGTCGCTCGGAGGCGGCACCTCGGCGGGCAGCGTGCGCACGGTCCTCGTGCTGCCCAACGGCGACGTGCTCGCGGGGGGAAGCTTCAGCCAGGTCGGCGGTGTCCCTGCGTTCTCGATCGCCCGCTGGAACGGCACCAACTGGTCGACGTTCGGCGTCGGCGTCGGCGGCGACGTCTACTCGCTCGCGGTCGAGCCGAACGGCGACATCCTCGCCATGGGCACGTTCCAGGGCGGCTCCACCTCCCTCGGCAGCGGCATCCGCCGTTGGGACGGTACCGCGTGGTCGGTGGTCGCGGGATCGCCCGACGGCGCGATCTTCACCTCGACGCGCCTGCCGAACGGCGACCTCGTCTGCGGCGGCTTCTTCTACACCGTCGGCGGCGTGCCGTGTGGCCACCTCGCGCGCTGGAACGGCAGCGCATGGTCGACGCTCGGCCCCGGCGTCGACTTCGTGGTGCGTGCGCTGCAGCCGATGGCGAACGGCGACCTCGCGATCGGCGGCGAGTTCCAGAACGCCGGCGGCGGCCCGGCGTCGTACATCGCGCGCTGGGACGGCACCAGCTATGCGCCGATGGCGAGCGGCTCGTCGATTCCCGTCCAAGGCCTGAGCGTGCTCGCCAACGGCGACCTGGTCGCCTGCGGCACCTTCACGACGACCAGCGGGCAGGCGGCGTCGGTGGTGCGCTGGAACGGCACCGGCTGGGTCGAGTTCGGTGCCGGCTCGCCCGACTACGTGTTCGAACTGCTCGGCCTGCCGACCGGCGAACTGCTCGCCGCCGGCGCGCTCGTGTCCGCTGGGGCCGAGACGGCCCGCGGCCTGGCGCGCTGCGACGCGGGCGGCTGGCAGGCCATGACGGTGGGCTGCGACGGCACTGTCAATGCGCTCGAAATGGCGCCGGACGGTTCGCTGTTGGCCGGCGGCAACTTCACCCACATCGGGAATGCGACCGCCTTCTTCGCCGCGCGCTACGACGGCACCTCGTGGTCGCCGATCGGCGGTGGCCCGCAGACCGGCGTCGCCGGGATCGTCGGCGCTGCGAACGGCGACGTGTTCGTGGCGAGTGGGGTGTCGGGCGTGGTGAAGCGCTGGGACGGCAGCACCTGGTCGACGATCGGCACAGCCAACGGCCTGGTGAAGCGGCTGTGCATGCTGGCCAACGGCGATCTCGTGGCCGGCGGGTCCTTCACGCAGATGCAGGGGGTCCCGGCGTCGTCGATCGCCCGCTGGGACGGCACCTCGTGGTCGGCGCTCGGTCTCGGCGTCACTGGCGGTGTCGTCGAAGCCTTGCGGCTGCTGCCGAACGGCGACCTGATCGTCGGCGGCGGCCTGACTGGGGCTGGCGGCGCTCCGGTGAACGGCATCGCGCGGTGGAACGGGACATCCTGGGCGCCGCTCGGCACCGGCTTGAGCTCGGCCCTGGTAACGGCTTTGGCCGTGACCGGGACCGGGGATGTCCTGGTCGGCGGCAACTTCGCCCAAGCCGGCGGGGTCGTCGCCAACGGCCTCGCCCGTTGGGACGGTGTGTCTTGGTCCGCGCTCGGCGGCGGCATCGGCGCACCGTGGCTGCCGCTCGCGATCACCACGCTGCCGAACGGCGATGTCGTCGTTGCCGGCAACTTCCCCTTCATCAGTGGGGTTGCGGCCAACGCCGTCGCGCGCTGGGACGGGGCGACGTGGTCCGCGCTCGGTTCCGGGTTCCCGTTGACCTCCTTCAACTCGGCTCCGCTGGCGATGTGCTCGTTTCCCGATGGGCGACTGATCTTCGGCGGCGCGTTCCTCACCGCCGGCGGGTTCGTCAGTCTCAGCCTCGCGACCTACGCGTCGACCTGCCCGGCGACCGCGGCGTCGACGTCGCCCGGCTGTGCGGGCGCGCACGGCACCGCGGCGCTGACAGCGCTCGACCGTCCGTGGCTCGGCGGCACGTTCCACGCGCGCGGCAGCAACCTGCCGCCGGTGGCGATCGTGGCGGTCGGCACCGGCTTGATCCCGGTCCAGGTGCCGGTGGGGCTACTGTTGCCGCCGAGTCCGGCGAACTGCACGTTCGCGCTGCAGTACGACTTCATCGGCCTGCAGTTGGTGACGACGGGCGGTCTCGACGTCGCGTTGCCGTTGCCGAATGTGCCGGCGTTCGCGGGCACGGTGGTCTACCAGCAGCTGCTGGTGCTCGAACTCGACGCGTCGTCGCAGTTCGTCGAGAACACGGTCAGCAATGCGCTGACGTTGACCTGCGGCGCGTTCTGACGCGCGCTGCGCGCGGCAATCACTCGGCGAACAGTGCGTCGAGGCGGTCGACGTCGAGGATGCGGTCGGTGTAGCGGTCGAGCTCGGCCTGCGTCGCGGCGGTGATGCGGGCGACGACGGCCTCGGGCAGCGGCCCGAAGCGCTTCTGCAGCTGGCGCAGCAGGGTCGCGGCCTGCCCTTGGGCCATGCCTTGGGAGATGCCCTTGCTGATGCCCTCGGTCACTCCTTCCTGACGGATGCGTTCGGCGGTGGTCATGATCGGACTGCGGTAGCGGTTGAGGTGTTGCTGGAAGGCCATCTGCAGTTCGTCGAGTCCGACGTCGGTGACGTCGAGAAGATACCAGCCGATGGCGTCGACGGCGTCGTCGCCGAGTGGTGGAGCGGAAGCGTTCTCGACCGCCTGCAGCAAGTCGGCCCAGCGAGCGATGGCTGCGAGGGCTTCGTCGCCATGGCAGCGCGGCAGGCATTCGAGGCACAGCAAGGTCAGTTGGGCGAGCGGCGTCATGCCGGGGCGGCGCAGTTCGCGTTCGTCGCGATCGGTGAGATCGTCGACGACGAACGACAGTCTCGGCTGCATGGCGACGAGCGCCTGGCGCACGCCTTCCGGTTCCAGCGCGACGGCGTGGTCGCGCTGGGTCGGCACGTTGCCGCCGTGCTGCAGCAGCACGGGCACACAGAACGGCACGAGTTCGGCGTGGCTGGCGATGCGGCGCAGATGGACGGTGTAGCGGAGCAGCTGGTCGTGCACGCCGTGGTCTGGGTAGGCCTTGTGCTCGACGAGCAGCAGCAGCCAGTGGTCCTGATCGCGCAGTCTGGCGGCGAAGACGAGGTCGGCGAGATGGGGCCGCAGGCGCGCACCGAGCACGCGTTCGCTGGCCGGGATCAGCGAGGTCCAGTCGATGGCGTCGGCGACCGGTGCGGGCAAGGCATGGAGAAGACAGCCGGCGACGTGCGCCGGATGGCGGAAGGTGAAGTGGAAGAGCCGATCGTGCGGTGAGGTCGGAGTCACACCAGAAGGGGAACGAGCGGCCGAACAATGGACGGAAATCCTGCGCCGACGGCCTGCGCAGCGCCCTGGCTTCGCACCTCGCCCGCTTGCGCGCCGCTCCGGGGCCGCCAATCATGTGCCGCCCGTTCCGCCTGGAGCCGTTCGTGATCCGCCCCACCCTGACCGCATCCCTGTTCCTCTTCGTCGTCGCCTGCCAGGGCCAGCCGGACTCCGGCACCACCGCGGCGAACTCCACGCCTGCGAACTCGACGCCGCCCGCGAGCGCGTCCGCCACTCCGGCGAACGCCACCACGAACCCCGCCGCCGCCGAGGCCGCCGACGCCGACTGCAACCTGGCGACGCCGCTGGTGCCCGGCATCCCCGGCAGCCCGGGCAACCTGGTCAAGTCCGAGCGCAACCCGAACGGCGACAGCGAGCTGTCGGTGCTGATGCGCCAGTTCGTCGACGATCTGCGCGAGGTGCGGCCGACGCTCGAAGCCGGCCAGAAGGTGAAGGCGCTGCTGCCCGTGCACCGCAAGATGCGCTGCGCGTGGCCGACCAAGCCCGAGGAACGCAACCAGCAGTTCGACCTGCGCGCGCAGGCGTATCTCAACGCCGTCGCGGCGTTCGACCGGGCGCCGGGCAAGGACACCTACAACGCGATCATCGCCGGCTGCATCGCCTGCCACTCGGTGTCGTGCGGCGGCCCGCTCGAGTTCATCGGCGAGATGCGCTGGGAGTGAGCGGCTACGCCTGAGTGCGCTCGCTCGGCGCGTGAGCGTGCCGCGACGAGTGCGTCACTTCGCCGCGGGCGCCACGCCGCGGATCGTCGGCAGCGTTCGCCCTTGCGCGAACCACACTGCCGGAGCGAACGACGTCGTCGACGGCCCGTAGCCGACGTCCATCTTCGCCAGCGTGCGCGTTCGCCCCGAGCGCACGTGCAGCAGCTGCAGGTTGCCGCCGCCGTCGACGAACACGACGAAGCGTCCCTCCGGCGACCACGTCGGCCGCAGCAGCGGATCGGTAGTGCCGAACACTTCGCGCGCCTCGCCATCGCCGTCGAGCCCGAGCAGGTAGGCGGCGTAGCCGTGGCTGGATCCGGTGCCCGGCTCCATCGGGGCCTCGCCCTCCTGGCGCGCCGGCGTCGGCCGACTCTGCAGCAGCAGTGCCTGCTTGCCGTCCGGCGCCAGCGAGGCCATGCCGTGCTGGAACGAGCGCGTCGTGCGCTTCTGCGCCTCGCCGCCGCCGACCGGCACCACGAACAGATCCCATTCGTACGGCCCGTTGCCGCTGACCATCGACACCACGCTGTCGCCGAGCGCGAAGCTCGCCATCGTGCTGGTGTTCGGCGGCGTGCTGTCGAGGCGCGCATGCACGGCGCCGGTCGTCGCCTCGAGCACGACGACGTCGCCGCCGCTGACGACGGCGAGGAAGCGGCCGTTCGGCGACCACTGCGCCTCGCGCAATTCGCCGAGCTCGGGCAGCAGCCGCCGTTCCCCGTCGCGGCCGAGCCCGCGCAGCACGAGGCCGTCCTGGCGCATGATCGCCAGCTGCACGCCGTCGGGCGAGAACGTGCCGCCGTGGCCGCGGTCCTTCAGCACCTCGTTGCCGGTGGCGAGCTCGATCCCGTGCAGGTCGTGCACGCCGAAGTCGTGGTGGTCGGGCGTCGTCGAGAACAGCAGGTGCTTGCCGTCCGGCGACAGCGCCAGGTCGGCCTCCATGGTCGTGTTCGCGGTCAGCTGGATCTCCTGGCCGTCGCGCCACGCCCACAGCTCGTTGCGCGTGATCTCGCCGCGCGGGAACACGACGACGAGCCCGCCCGGGTGCTGCAGCTCGATGCCGCCGAGCACGTGGTCGATGCGGTCGCGCAGGGCCTGGTCGGTGGTGTCGTTGCGCAGCGTGCGCAGGTCCGTCAGCACCGCCGGGCCGTGGAGCTCGAGCTGCTGCGCCGCGGCGAGCTGCTCCGCCGCCGAGTCGCTGCGCAGTGCGGCGAGCGCGCGTTCTCGCGTCCAGGTCGGTTTGCCCGGGGGCGTCGGCACTTGCGGGGCGCTGGCGAGGGCAGCCAGCAGGGAGAACGACCAGGACGCAGCGAGCGAGAGGGACATCGGTGGCTCGACGCACGATCGCGCTCGCGGTTCCGAGGCGCCAGCCCCACCTGCGCGGCCTTGCCGGCCCCGCCTGCTGGGAAAGTGGAGAAGGTCGAATACCCTCGGCGGGCTCGCGGGATGAATGCCCCGTGCATGCGACGATCCAACCCGCCCTGGCCATGACCGAGAGCCCGCTCGACCTCGCGGCGCTGGTGCGCCGCCACCAGCTCGGCCTGTGGCGCTACCTGCGTGCGCTCGGGGCCCGCGGCGATCTGGCGGAGGACCTGCTGCAGGACACCTTCCTGGTCGCACTCGACCGGCTGCACGAGGATCGCGGCGAAGCGGCGGTGGCGACGTTCCTGCGCGAGACGGCGCGGCACCTGTGGCTGCGGCGCCGGCGCGACCAGGGGCGGCGCGAGGTGCTGTTGGCCGAGTTCGTCGAAGTGAAGTGGCGCGACGTCGCCGCCGCCGACGATGGCGAACGCTGGCTCGAGGCGCTGCGGTCGTGCGTCGACGGCCTCGACGGCAAAGCGCGCGAAGCCGTGCAACGCAGCTACCGCGACGGCGAGGATCGGCGCACGATCGCGTTGGCGCTCGGCATGAAGGAGAACGGCGTGAAGACGCTGCTGCAGCGTGTGCGGGCGGTGCTGCGCGCCTGCGTGGAGCGGCGGCTCGGTGCCGAGATGCGAGGGCCGGAGTCCATCCGGCCTGGCGAAGCGAACACGAACCCGCGGAGGACCACGTGAACGATCCCATGGATGCCGATCCAAACGATGGCGATCGGCCTGCGCACGGCGGCGCACCGCTGCGTCCCTACGAAGCCGAAGCCATGGACCGCTGGCTCGACGCGGGCCTCGGCGAAGCGCTCGGTGGCGAACACGCACCCGATGTGACGGCGCAGGTGCTCGCGCGCGCTGCGGCCGGCGAACAGCCTGAGCTCGGGCCTGACGACAGTCCGGTCGGCGCGGGTCCATGGCGGCAGTTCTGGTTGGCGGCATTGCTGCTGCTCGGCATTGGCGTCGTCGGTGGGGTTGCGTGGCTGCAGCGCGCGGGTGCGGGGGGCGACGATCCCGCGCAGGTTGTCGCCGCTCCCTCGATGCAGGATCCGGGCGACGACGAGCTCGTTGTCGTTCGTTCTCGCCAGCAAATCGCGTCGCTGCCGACCGACCTGCGCGCGGTGAAGGTGGAGCTCGGCAAGCGGGGGATGGAAGAGCTGGTCGCTCGCTGTCCGACGCTCGAGGTGTTGCTCGTCGAGGGAGTGCACCCTGACGTCCGGGCCACCCGGAAGGACCAAGACGACGTTGCGAGCACGGCCGAACTGATGGCGATCGTGGGAAGGCTCACGGAGCTTCGGGATCTGCGGCTCGGCTATCTCCGCGACGCGGACGCTTCGCTCGCCCCGCTGCGCAAGCTGGCCAAGCTGCAGTCGCTCGACCTGCAGTGTGCCTTTGGCATCCGTTCCGATGGCGCAGAGGTCGTCGCCTCCCTTCAGGGACTCCAGACCTTGCGCATCGACTGCATGGAGGAACCGATCCAACTGGTTCTGCTTCGGGCGATCGCTGGGCTGACCGGGCTCGAGCACCTGGAGCTGCGTTCCGACTACAGCCCGGACCAGCTGGATACAGGGGTGCTCGCGGCGCTGAAGCAGCTGCGCGAGTTGCGTGTCCACCTGGGGGTGCAGTTCGGTCCGTCAGGAACCAGCCTTGTTCACGACGGTGTGATCCAGGACTGGCCAGCTCTGCAGCGTCTCTGGATTCCGTATGCGGCAGTGACCGGGCAGATCGGTGCGCGGCTCGTGGAGAAGACGCCGGCCCTAGTCGAGCTGGACCTCGGCGGCTGCCGGTCCCTCGATGTCCGCACCGTTCGCGGCGTGCTGCAGTTGCCGCAGTTGCAGAAGCTCTGCATCGCGGGAGTCCGGACTGCGGATGGCGCCAGCGCAGACTCGCCGTCCGACCTGGTGGCGATGCTCGCGGCCGCGAAGCCCTTGCGCGAAGTCGATCTCGGCGCCGCACCATGGTTCACGCTCGAGCACGCAGCCACCCTGCTCGCCGCCGGCAAGCGGGTGCGCGTCGAACGCGACGATGCAGAGTTCCAGGTGAAGCTCGCCGACCTGCACCGCCAACACACCTACCGCCAGATCCGCGCCGTCGCCGAGATCGCGACGCTGACGCCGATGGTCACGCACGTGGAGGTGCGCAACCTCGGCGATCGCGCGGCCGTGGCGCTGGGCGCTTGTCCATGGATCGAAGTGCTCGAGTTCGTCCGTGACGACCAGGATCCGCTGACCGCGGTGGGCCTCGACGCCGTCCTGGCGCTGCCGGTTTTGCGGCAGCTCGACGTCGTCGGCGTCGACGACCTGCCTGCCGACGCACTGCGCTCGCTGGCCAAGGGCAGGAAGCTGCAGACGCTCAGCCTGGTCGGTTGCGCCGTCGGCGACGACGTGCTCGCGGCCTTGCCGTCGCTGCCAGAGCTGCGCTCGCTCTACCTGATTGCCGTGCGCGGCTTCGGCGACGCCGGCATGCGCGGCATCGTCGGCTGCCGTCGCCTCACTTCCCTGACGCTGTCTTCGTGCAAGCACCTCACGACGGAACAGCTGGCGCTCGTTGGCGAGCTGCGGACCTTGAACCGGCTTGCGCTCGCCAACCTGCCGAATCTGCGAGACCGGGCGGTGATGCCCCTCCAGCATCTGCAGGGGCTTCAAGACCTCGACCTCACGAGCGGGCCGTTCAGCAGCATGGCGCTGCAGGCTCTTGTCCAGCTGCCGACGCTGCGCCACCTCGTGCTGTCGGAATGCACCGGACTGATCAGCAGTGCGTTGCTGCACGTGCCGACGGGCGTGCAGGATCTCAACCTGTCCGGCTGCCGCTTCGATGCTGCGACGCCTGCGCTGCTGCGCGATCGCTTCCCGGCGCTGCGCAAGCTGGTGCTGCGCGATGCCGACTGGCTCGACGACGACGGCTTCCGCGCCCTGCTCGCCGCGCCGAGCCTTCAGCACCTGGCCGCCAAGGGCTGCACGAAGATGACTCCGGTGCATGCCGACGCCATCCGGGCGGCGAAGCGCCTGCGCTTCCTCGACATCACCCACTCGACCTGCGTTCGCGACGAGGACGTGCCGGGCCTCGCGGCCGATCGCCCCGATCTCGAGATCGTGCGCAAGGTGTGGTGATCGCGGCGCAGACTGACCGGAATCCGGAGGCTGCGATCGGTCCGCGGTGGATTCGAGCCCGTGTCACTCATGTGCCCAGACGTCGATGTGCCCAGACCTGGATGTGCCCAGACGTCGATCTGCCCAGACGTCGATCTGCCCAGACGTCGATCTGCCCAGACATGGGGATGCCCACCAGGCGGAAACTCCTGTCACGAAGAAAACCGCGCAGGGATTGCATCCGTTTGTCGGGATGCGGGCATCTAGTCGGAAACAGCAGTGGCTGCTGCGACGTCTGACCGTCCCGTCCCGCGTCCCAGTCCAGCGTCCGTCCCTCGCCCCTCTCTCCCGTGTCTTCGCCGTTCGACGTCGAGCTTCAGCTCGAGCGCCACGCGACCGCCTTGCGGCGGCTCGCCGGGGCATTGCTGCGCAATCCGCACGATGCCGACGATGCGGTGCAGGAGGTCTGGGTTGCGGCGCTGCGGGAGCCGCCGCCTCAGGATGGCTCGCACGGTGGCTGGCTGCGCACCGTGCTGATGCGCGTCGTCGGCAAGTTCCGCCGCAGCACGAGCCGGCGGGACCTGCACGAGATCGCCGCGGCACGCCCCGAGCTGTCCCCCCACCAGGCGCCGGACCAGGCCGCGCTGCTCGCCCATCAGGAGATGGCGAAGCAGCTCATGGCCGCCGTGTTCGAACTCGAGCCGGTCTACCGCGACACCATCTGGCAGCGCTTCTTCGAGGGGCGCTCGCCGCAGGAGATTGCATCGACATCTGGGATCCCGATCGCGACCGTGAAAAGTCGGCTGCAGCGCGGCGTAGGGTCGCTGCGCGAGCGGCTGGGTGAAGGAACCGGGAACGACTGGCGGCCAGCCTTGGCTGCCACGTTCGGGCTCGGCACAGGAGCGCCGCCCGCCGTGTCGGTGGGTGGCGCGTTCATGGGAGCTGCGGGCATCGGCGTCGCTGCGGCGATGCTGGTGGCCGTCGCGATCGGGGTCCTCGTATGGCAGTCCGACGGGGGTGGCCCCACCCCGTCGTCGGGCCGGGCAGGTCCCGGAGGGACGCCCTCGGTGGCGTCAGGGTCGCCGTCCGCAGGCGGCCCCGCTGATGTGGCGCTGCAGCGGGAGGTCGTGGCACAGGCGAAAGGGTCCGCCGAAGCCGCACTTCCCGCTGCGGCACCGCCGGCGTTGGCGACGGTCGCGCCGATCGCGGTCCGCGGGCGCGTCGTCGACGCGGACACCGGCCTGCCGTTGGCCGCAGTAAACATCGCCCTGCGCGCCGTCGATGCGGCTGGATTGCAATGGGTGCCCAATCCGCACGCCAGTCCGGCCTCGCGCCCGGAGGCGGGCCCGAGCGCCGCGCCCGTAGGAACCACTCGCGCGCCGGTGAGCAGCTCCGGGGTTTCGGAGCGCGACGGCCGCTTCGTGCTGGCGGCCGTGGTTGCCGGCGCGGTCGAAGTCCGGGTCACGGCGCCCGGGCGCGTCGGCTGGGTGTGGAACGGCAACCTCGACAGCGCCCGGCGGCCGCTGGATCTCGGCGAACTCCCCATGCGCCCGGGTCGCGTCGTGCGCGGCCGCGTCGTCATCAGCGAAGGCGGCACGGTGGCGGGGTGGATGCTCGCCGCCAGCTTCACGCCGGCAGCGAGCGGCAGTGCGAACGAGATCCGCTCCAGCACCCGCATCCGCAGCGACGGCACGTTCGAGCTGGCGACGCCGGTGCCGTTCGGCGAAGTGCACTGGCGTCTCGGCGCAGGTTCGTCGCTCGCGACGGTCCCGGCGACCACGCAGGTGACCGCCGAATCCGGCGAGGTCGAACTGAAGGTCGCCAATCCGCAATCGATCCGCGGCCGTGTCGTCGATCGCGAGGGCCAGCCGGTGGCCGGCGTCGCCATTGCCGACCCCCTGCTCGGCAACACGGTGCGCAGCGGCGCCGACGGCACGTTCGTGGTGCGCCGCGGCGAGCTCGATCGCGCTCCGGCGACGATGCTGCGGGTCCTCCACGCCGAACGCTGGCAGGCCCATCCGCCGCTGCGCGGGGTGCCGTGGGGAACGAGCGACCTGGTGGTCCGGCTCTCGCCGCTGCCCCCGTTCGAACTGCGCGTGGTCGACGAAGCCGGCCAGCCGGTCGTCGGCTTCGGCGTCGCCATCCAGCGCGAAGGCCTGTCGCCCCACGTGCACGACCAGGTGCAGCATCGGGGTCGGCATCGCGGTGGTGTGCTGCGCTTGGGTAGCGTGCAGCCCGGCCGGACCTGGCTGCGCGTGCTGCCGACCGATCCGGAGTTCGCCGCCAGCGAACGCACCGCCGTGCCGGCGGCCAGCAGTTCGCCGTTCACGGTCGTGCTGGCGCGGCGCCGCCCGCTGCCGATCCGCGTGGTCGACGCGGGCAACCCGGTCGCCGGCGTGCAGGTCGAACTGCTGCGTCGCCGCAACGGCGCCGAGCTGCTCGAGGGCGACGTCGTAACCGACCCGATGCGTGGTCGCCGTTGCGCGATGTCGGCCCGGATGCTCGAGCGCATCGACGGCGCCATCACCGACGCCGACGGTGGCGCGATGGTGCGGCGCGATCCGGACCTGACCGACTGCGTGCTGCGCCTGCACCGCGACGGCCACCCGGACGGCATCGTGCGCGACCTGGCGCCACCGGCCGACGGCTCGCCGCTGGTGGTGGTCCTGCCGCGCCACGGCAGCGTGCGGGGCACCGTTCGTTCGCCGCTCGTGCCGCTCGCCGACCTGCGCATCGCCGTTCGCGGCACCCGCCATCGCGCCGGCCAGAGTCTGCCGGTCGCGGCCGACGGCACGTTCGTCGTCGACGACCTGCAATACGGCGAACACAAGCTGGTCGTGCAGCGCCGGGTGCTCGTCGCCCCGGGCGTCTTCGGCTCACTGCTGCCGATGCGCGTCGCCAAGATCGTGGTCGACGATGCGAACGTCGCCGTGACCGTCGACCTCGCAGACCTGCCGCTGGCGCATCTGAGCGGCACCGTGCGTTCACCCGAGCCGCTGCCCGCCGACTACGCGATCGACCTGTGGCGGGAGCGCGACGACGGCACGGTGGACCGGGCCGCCACGACCGAACTCGGCGTCGCCGGCGCGTTCGCCTTCGACCAGCTGCTGCCCGGCACCTACCGCGCATCGTTCCGCCGCGGTGCCTACGACCCGCGCGCGATGGCGGGACTGCACGCCGACCGCTTCTTCGTCGCCGCGGGCGAACACGTCGTGCTGCCGTTGGCGCATCGGCCGCAGCGGTTCGTGCTGCGCCTGACGCGACCCGACGGCACGGCGATGCTCGGCGAGCGCGTGCAGCTGCGCTGCGGCGGCGTGCTCTGGCCGCCCGAGCGCTACCAGTTGCCGCTGGCCGACGGCGAACTGGTGCTCGATCCGGCACCGGCCTTGCCGATCGAAGTGCGTGGCGGCGAGGCCGACGCCCCGTGGAGTGAGCCGGTGGTGATGCCGCCCGACGCGCTCGAAGCGACGGCGACCGTCGTGGTGCCGTTCGCCAGCGGCGGCTGAGAGCTCGAGAAGAAATCACGCTACGGGCTCTCCGCAGCATGTTCGGCGGCTGCGTTCGGAGCCGCGCAGAGGCTTCGAGAGCATTCTCTCTCAGCCTCTGACGCACTCGCTCCCGTCGCCGCGACCTTCGCGATCCGTCAGTCGGCCCGCAATGCCGGCCGCCCGCCGATCACTTCCCGCCCATGTGCAGCTGGCCGTGGTTGGCGACGATCAGCCCCGCGGCGTTGGCGCCGGCGTCGAACGCACCCCCCTGCACGTAGATGTCGCGATCGAGCAGCACCGGATCGTTCGGGATCGCCAGCGCCCAGTTGGCCGTCGTGCCCGTCGCCAGCAGCCCGCCGATCAGCACCGGATCGACCTGCAGGTCGCAGCCCGGCATGCCGATCGCCGCCAGCGACACCGGCAGCGGCACCGCACCGGAGAACGTGTTGCTGAGGCCCATGGTGACGATGCCGATCGTGTTCGCCGGAACCGGCGTGATCGCCATCTCGAACGTCTCCGCGAGCCACGGGCGATCGCTGCTGACCAGCGACGGCGCCTGGCCGAGCGTGCCGGCGCAGCCGTTGCCGAACGTCGCGAAGAACGCCGACGCGACCGGTGCATAACGCCACGTCTCCGGCACTGCAGAGCTGCCGAACATCAGGATCTCCTCGCGGATCAGGTCGTACGACAGATAGGTGTCACTGCGCGCCGACGGCAGCGTCGCCGGCGTGCGCTGCAGCCACGTGCCGGCGGCGCCGTCCCATTCCCACTGGTCGGCGCCTCCCGGACCACCGAACGTGACGATGCGGCCGCGCGCGGTGTCGGTCTCCATCGAATGGTCGTAGCGCGCCGACGGCGACACGGCCGGCGTCAGCTGCGTCCAGGTGACGCCGTCGAACGACCACGTGTCGGCGCCCATCTGGTAGCCGCTGAACAGGATCAGGTTGCCCGTCGCCGGGTCGTAGGCCATGTCGCTGGCGCGGCGCGGCGACGGACTGTTCGCCGGAGTGATCTGCGACCAGTTGGTGCCGTCCCACTCCCACATGTCGTTCAAGTCGGTGGTCGTGTAGCCGCCCCACAGCACGGTCGTGCCGCGGCCGGGGTGGAACACCAGCGGGAACGAGCGGCGCGGGCTCGGCGACGTCGTCGGCGTGCGCTGCGTCCAGTTCACCCCGTCCCATTCCCAGGTGTCGCCGATCAGGCCGCCGGCCGCCGGCACGCCGCCGAACATCACCAGCACGCCGCGGTTCTGGTCGTAGGCCATCGCGTGCGCGACGCGCGCCGGCGGCACGGTCGTCGGCGTCGCCTGCGTCCACGTGGTGCCGTCGTAGAGCCACGTCTGGTCGTAGCGCACGCCACCGGTGATGCCGCCGAACAGCACATGGCGGTCGCTCGGCAGATGGAACGCCATCGCGTGCGCGGTGAACGGCAGTGGCGAGGTCGCCGGCGTCAGCTGGGTCCAGTTGGTCTGGGCGGCGACGGTGGCGAGAACGGCGTGGACGACGAGGCTCGAGACGAGCAGGCGGTGGTGCATCACGTGGGCTTCTCCAGGTCGAAGGCGCCGACAGTCGGCGCCGAGCCCGCGGATGCTATCGCCCGCCCTCCATCCCGCGACCGGCCGTGCTCGTCACGGCCTCGTCGCATTCACATGCGCTCGGGGGCCTTGATGCCGAGCAGGCCGAGGCCAGTCGTCAGCAGCCGCCGCGCGGCATCGACCAGAACGAGGCGGGCGTCGCGCACCTTCGCTTCCTGGCCGACGACGTAGTGGTCGCGCAGGTAGCTGTGGATCTCGCCGGCCAGCGCGATGGTGTGCGCGGTGACATGGCTCGGTTCGCTCTGTTCGGCCGCGCGCTGCACGGCGCTCCCGAAGTCCATCATCACCAGCAGCACGCGTTCGGCGTCGGCGAGCACGTCGCAGTCGATGGCGTCGACGTTTGGCACCGCGGTGCCGACCTTGCGCAGGATCGAGCTGAGGCGCGCGCAGGCGAACTGCACGTACGGCCCGGTCTCGCCGTCGAAGTTCAGCATCGCCTCCCAGTCGAACTTCACGTCCTTGATGCGCGAGTTCTTGAGGTCGTTGAAGACGATCGCCGAGACGCCGATCTGCTCGGCGACGTCGTCGGCGTTCGGCAGGTCGGGGTTCTTCTCGCGGATGATCGAGCGCACCTTGGCGACGCTCTCGTCGAGGATCTCGTCGAGGAACACGGCGTTGCCGGCGCGGGCTGCGAACTTCTCCCACTTGCCGTCCTCGGTCTTGCCCAGCACGAGGCCGAACGGCACGTGTTCGATGGCTTTGCCGACCGGCTCCTTCATCTTCAGGAGCACGCCCTTCAGCTGATCGAAGTGCAGTTTCTGCTCCGCGCCGACGACGTAGAGGATGCGGTCCGGATTGAACGTGCTCTCGCGGTAGAACGCGGCTGCGAGGTCGCGCGTGTGGTAGAGCGTCGTGCCGTCGCTCTTGCGTAGCAGGCACGGTTCCTGGATGCCCTGCTCCTTCAACCAGACGACTTGCGCACCGTCGCTGTCTTCGAGCACGCCGGCCTTGGTGACGCGCGCCATCGCGGCCTCCATCTTGTCCTCGAAGAAGGACTCGCCGGTGATGTGGTCGAAAGTGACTCCCAGTCGCTTGTACGGGCCTTGGAATGCCTTAAGCGACTCGTCGCGCAGCAGTTGCCACATGCGCCGTTCGGCGTTGTCGGCGCCGCTCTCCAGGGATTGGAAGCGGGTGGCGGCCTCCGCATCGAGCGCTGAATCGAGCTTCGCTTCGTTGCCGTAGCGCTTGTAGAGCTCGTGCATGTAGCGCATCGGCGACTTGTGCAGCTCCTGCTCGTTCCCCCAGCGCATGTACGCCGTCATCATCTTGGCGAACGGCATGCCCCAGTCGCCGAGGTGGTTGATGCCGTGCACGGTCGCTCCCTGATGGCGATGGATGCGGCACAGGGAGTTGCCGATCACCGTGCTGCGCATGTGGCCGATGTGGAACGGCTTCGCGATGTTCGGCGAGCTGAAGTCGATGCAGACGATCTGGCCGTTGCCGCGGGCCTTGCCGTACGGGGCGAGGTCGCCCTGGATCGCCGACAGCACTTCGCGCGCGAGCGCGCCACGGCGGAAGCGGAAGTTGACGAACGGCCCCGCCGCGGTCGCCGACTCGACGATGGCGTCGGCGGTGATCTTCGCCGCGAGCTCGGCGGCGAGTGCTGGGGGCGCTTTGCCGGCGAGCTTCGCCAGCTGGAACGTGCCGAGGGCGACGTCGCCGTGGTAGCGGTTCTTCGGCGGATCGAGGCGCAGCAGCGGTTCGGCCTCGGCGCGCGGCAGTCCGAGTTCGGTGGCGGCGGTCAGCAGGCGGGCGCGGAGGTGGCTGTGCAGGTCGGTCACGGGTGGGTGCGGTTGGAAGGGCGAGGAGGATAGCGATGGGGGGCGGTGTGGCGGAGGGTGAGGTGGGGAAGTGCGGGGAAGTGCGTGGGTGGCGTTTGGGAAGGGGGCGTGAGCGTGGGGGTCTGGGGCGCGGGTCTGGTCTCGGGGGCTGGCGGTTGCAGGGGTGAGCGGAGACTCGTTCGCGCGCGAGGTGCTCAGGCGCTGCCCGGCTCCGGAGTTAGGCACTTCTCGTGAAGGCTGGTGCAGGTGACCGGTGATGGTGTGCTCGGCTTGGTTGCAGCGTCGGTGAGCGGCGATGGGCTGCAGAGGACGAGGCGTGCCGGCTTTCTGTTCTTGCCTCGATTACGACTGGGGCTGGCTCGTCCGGTGGCGCTGTCACGCCTTCACTCACGCTTGAAATTGGGCTTGGCACCAATACGATCTCGACCCAAGCGCTCCGGTTTGCGCTACCCATCCTACTCGGTTGCGAAGGTTCAATGCCCCTAGCCTTGCGTAGAGCACTGAACACAGTGCGCGCTGTTGCACGGCGCATGCGTGAGCGACCTGAGCAATTGTTGGCCGCCGGTGCAACCTTGGTGTTCCCAGTTGCCTTGTTGCTGCCGCTCTTCACCTTCTCCCCCAGCCTCGGAGACCCGCTCTTGGACGGAGTTGTTGAGTATGCAGAGCCAGGCGCGCTTGATGCGAGTTCCTATTCAGTGGTCGGCGGTATTGTTCGCCTTTTTGATGATGGCGATCCCGTCATTGCCATCGTGCTTCTTTTGTTCAGCGTGTTCTTTCCCGCCGTCAAATTGTCGCTGTTGTGGGGCATCATGATTCGGCCGGCTCCGTCTCATGATGCGCTAGTCCGACGACTGGAGACCCTGGGCCCATGGTCAATGGCCGACGTCTTCGTCGTCTCCATCATGCTGCTCGCATTCAAATCATTCCCTGGCGGCACCCGCTTCACCGTAGGGCTCGGATACTATTTGTTTTTGGCATCTGTAGTTCTAAGCTTGTCAGCCTCTTGGCTTGTGGCCAAGCGGCTGCCTGGAAAGTCCCTGCTGCCGTCTGTGACCCCATAGCCTACTCGGAGCAATTCTGTGTTTAGTCTTCGAAACGCATCCGTCGCTGTCTTGGCCTTATTGCTGATGCTTGCTTCGTGTGTCCACGAGTTCGATGAGCAGCAGTTCACGAGCGCGCTCAAGAGAATTGACGACTGGACGGCAGCCGTGAACGAGGCTGTCGAGAAGATCGCTAAGCAGTCAGACCGGTGGCGAGATGAGTCCGCGAGATGGCGCGACTCACTTGAGACTCTCGAGCAGCGGCTCAGGGCCGATGCCCAGGATATCCTCGCCAATGAAATCAAGAACATCGGAAGTTCCTTCACGGCGGATGTAGGCGACCAGGGCAAAGCAACCATCGACTATCTCGAAGTTAAGTTGAAGTCGAATCTCCAGGCGCTCCGCGCAGCGCTGGAAGCGGCGCGCAAGGAGGTTTTGGCCAGCAAGGAGAAGAAAGACGCTGGAGGCATCAAGCGTGCACTCGACAAGATCGCAGAGTTCAAGATCTTCCACGACCCGGTCGTGACAGGGTTCATTCCTAGCAAGGTGGAGGTTCGCTGGCGGTCGCACTTGGAGGCTGAGGGATATGAGATTCGTGTTCCGCTCATCGAGGTGCGCGGGTGGGGCTTTGACC
>JBILEY010000048.1:0-19404 GCA_044351865.1 Planctomycetota bacterium
ACGAACAGTGCGGCCGTGATCGCGCCGATCGCCAGCGTGCGGCCGAAGCTCGCGCACATCGACCGCCGCAGCAGGGCAGGCGGCACGTCGTCGCGTCGCCGCGTCAGCGCGTGCACTTGCAGGCTCGGCACCAGCGCGAACGCGTGCACCACGAACAGCAGCGACCAGACGACGTCGGGCGCGAAGAAGCTGGTGACGAACGCGATCAGGAACGAGTTGAAGAAGATCAGGTCGGGCCGCTGCTGCTTGCCGATGTTGTTGATCAGGTGCACCTGGCACAGCACCGCCAGCACGAGGCCGTCTTCGAGCATGTGCAGCAGTCCGGTCGTCGTCGCGTGCTGCACCAGCAGCATGAACACGACCAGCACGCCGCCGTTCCAGGCGATGCGATGCCACAGATGGCGCTGCAGGTTCCGCAGCCACGGCGCCGCCGCCGCCAGCGCCCACAGCGGCAGCAGTTCGCCGAACGGCACGCAGCCGGTGGCCTGCACGAACGCGAGGTCGAGCAGCGTCAGCACCAGCAGCAGCGGGAACACGCGGTCGCTCACGGGGCGGCCTCCGCGGTCGCGGGCAACGTCGGCGGATGCGTGGATGGCGTCGAGGTCGCGGCGATCGCGGCGCGGCCGAGCGGCAGCAGCACGGCGTCCGCGCGCTGCGGCGGTGCCGGCGCGTCGCCGGGCAACGTCGTCGCACCGGCCAGCCAGTGCAGCGCCGCGCGTTCGCTGGTGCGATCGCTGCGCACGACGAGATCGAGGTCCTGGGCCAAGAGGCGCACCGGCCGGCCGCTGGCGCGCACGCCGAGCACGGCGGCCGTCGCTTCGGCGAGGGCTTGTTCGAACGCTGCCGCGGGCAGTCGGCGATCGAGGCGCAGCACGCGCACGGCGCCGGCCTCGGGTTCGCGTTCCTTGACGATCGGCGTGCCGCGCCGCGCGGTCGCGGCCCAGTGCACGGTGTTCGGCGCATCGCCGTCGCGGAACGCGCGCAGGCCGCTGAAGCTGGCCCCGCTGGCGCGGCCGGCGCCCGCATGGGCACCCGCGTCACCGCGGCGCACGGCGGCGAGGTCGGCGGGCGTCGGTGCCGGGTGCGTGACGATCGTCATCGCCAGCGGCCAGCGCCGGCGCACCGAGAAGAAGCCGAACGGCTGTCGCGTGACGACGTGCACGGCGGCGGTCCCTGCGATGCCGCGCGGCAGTTCGGGCAGCGTGCCTTGCACGGTTGCGCGGCCGTCGAACAGGTCGACGTGGGCGACTTCGCAGGTGCGCTTGCCGAGGCGCAGCTCGACGGCGACGTCGATCGGGCGTCGACCCGGTGCGTGCAGTTCGATGCGCAGCGGCCGCGGCTGCCCAGCCGGGCCAGGCGGCGGTTCGGCGATCTCGACGCGCACGCCGCGCAATTCGCGCACGCCCCAGACGGCGCCGAGGCCGCCGAGCACGCAGCTGAACACGATCAGCAGGAAGAACAGGTTGCTGTACGCGGTGGCCAGGAACGCGAGCTCGAGCGCGCCCAGCAGCAGAAGGCCCTTGCAGCCGAGCTCGGTCGGCAGGATGCGCAGGCGGCCGTTCGCAGCTGGTCTCGTCTTCGTGCCGTCGTCGTGCGCAGCCATGGCGGACCTTCGAGTGCTGCTCAGAGCGGCACCGGCACACCTTGCAGCACGTCGCGCACGAGCGCGTCGGCGTTGCCCTCGCTGCGCAGGAACACGCGGTGGCCCAGGGCAGGCACGGCGAGCGCCTTCAGGTCGTCGGGCAGGACGTAGTCGCGATCGTCGAGCAGCGCGCGGGCCTTCGCCGCGCGCAGCCACGCCATCGCCGCGCGCGGGCTGGCGCCGAGCTGCACTTCGGGATGCGCGCGCGTGGCGGTGACGACGCGGTAGGCGTACTCGGCGACCGCCTGGCGAACCTGCACGGCGGCGGCCGCCGCGCGCAGCTGCAGCAGCGCTTCGCGCGACAGCACCGGCTTCAGGCTCTGCAGCTTCTCCTCCGGATCGACGCCGGTGTAGAGCTGCAGTTCGTTGCTCTCGTCGGGATAGCCGAGCTCGACGCGCACGAGGAAGCGATCGAGTGCTGCCTCCGGCACCGGGAAGGTGCCGTGGAACTCGATCGGGTTGCGCGTCGCCAGCACCGTGAACGGCTGCGGCAGCTCGACCGTGCGACCGTCGATCGACACGCGCCCGTTCTCCATCGCTTCGAGCAGGCACGACAGCGTGCGCGGGCTGGTGCGGTTGATCTCGTCGGCGAGCACGAGGTTGGCGAACAGTGGTCCACGCACGAACACGAACTTGCCGTGGTCGGGGCGCCAGATGGCGGCACCGACGACGTCGCTCGGCATCAGGTCGTTGGTGAACTGGATGCGCTTGTGCTCGCCGTCGAGCGTCAGCGCCAGCGTGCGCGCCAGCATCGTCTTGCCGATGCCGGGGATGCCTTCCAGCAGCACATGGCCGCCGGCGACGATCGCGCACAGGATCGGCTCGACGGCGCTGGCCGGCAGGCTGACGACGTGGGTCAGGTTCTGCGCGAGGGTGTCGCGCAACGCAGCAGCGGGCGGGTGGGTGGTGGCCGGCACGTGGTTCTCCCGAAGCGGCCTCTTCGACTGCCGGGCCACGGCGCATTGGGGCCGGTGTGGGCGCGCCGGTGGCACCGCGGCCATGCGCGTGCAGATGGATCCGCCGCCGTCAGTTCAGTCGGTGGCCGTGCCGTCCGGCGTCCGGCGGCGCGTCGTCGTCTTCGTCGTCGTCCTCGGCATCGAAGCCGGCGTCGAGGTCGTCGGGTTCGGCGACGCCGCCGCTGCGCAGCAGGGCGCGGAAGCGTTCGTCGGTGCGCAGGCTGTCGAAGTCCGGTTCGTCGCGCGCGAACAGGCGGTGCTCGGCGTCGAGTCCGCAGGCGAGCGACAGCGCGTCGATGGCGCCGTCCTGGTCGCCGGCGAGCGCCAGGTAGCAGGCGAGGTTGAAGTGCGCGGTGGCGTTCTTGTGGTCGCGCTGCAGCAAGCGCCGCAGCACGTCGGCGGCGCCGCGCAGGTCGCCGGTGCGCTTGCGACAGAACGCGTCGGTCAGCGGCACCCAGCTCTCGTCGGGATGCAGCTTCGCCAACTCGGCGAGGTCGGGCAGCGCCTGCGGGTAGTCGCCGAGGCGCACCAGCGCGCGCACGCGCAGATACAGCCCCGCCGCGCGGGCGCCGGCGTCGGCGAGCATCGGTCCGACCAGCGCCAGCGCCTTGTCCGGGCAGCGCAGGTCGAGCCAGCCGTCGACCTGGTCGGCGAGGCGCTGGTGGGCGGGCGGGATCGGGAACACGGCTCCAGTCTGCGCCGCTGCTCGTCGGCCCGCAAGGTTCGGCACCGCTGCGGGTGCCGTGGGCTCAACGCGCCAGCAGGGCGTCGAGGCGCGGCCAGATCGCGTCGGCGACGTCGGCCAGGCGGTGGTCGCCGCCGGGCACGAGCCACAGTTCCTTCTGCGGATGCGCGAGCGCCTGGAAGAAGCGTTCGCTGACCAGCTGCGGGATCACGTCGTCGGCGGTGCCGTGCACCAGCAGCGTCGGCACGGCGAGGCGGCGCGGCAGCGAACGTTCGTCGATCGCGCGCGCGTCGGCGAGCACGTCGGCGGCGACCGGGAAGCTGCGGCCGTCGCTGGTGCGCAACTGGCCGTGCGCGTCGAGGCGGTCGGCGAGGCCGTTCATCAAGCCGAACGCGGGCGCCAGCAGGGCGAGGCCGACCACCTGCTGCGGACATGCGGCGGTGGCCATGGCGCCAACGAGGCCGCCGAGGCTCGAGCCGACGACGACGCTCGGGCCCAGGCGCTGCAGCAGGCGCACGACGTCGTCGATCAGTGCCGACGGCTTCACCAGCCCGATCGTGCCGCTCGACTCGCCGTGGCCGCGCAGGTCGACGCGCACGAACGCGCGCCCGCTCTGCTGCGCGTGCGCCAGCAACGACGTGCTCTTCACGCCCTGGCGCACGGAGCCGAGTCCGTGCAGGAACACGTAGGTCGGCCCGTCGCCGGCGAGTTCGTCGCCGGCGAGGAAGTGGCCGTCGCCCAGGTCGAGGCGGAACGGCCGCGGCATCGTCAGACGATCTTCTCGATCGCGTCGATGCGGACCTGCATGGCGCCGGTCGGGCTCGGCATCTCGGCGATCTCGCCGACCATCTTGCCGAGCAACCCGGCGGCGATGGGCGCCAGGTAGTTGATGGTGTGGTCGTCGGTGACGTCCCACGGACCGAGCACGCGGTAGCTCATCTTCTTGCCGCTCGCGACCTCGCTCAGCGTCACCTTGACGCCCGGGGCGACGCGGTCGCTCGGCACGTCCTGGTCCTCGATCAGCTTGGTGTTGCGCAGCTGCTGGTCCATGTCGGTGGCGCGACCGGTCAGGTTGCGCTGCTCCTCCATGGCCGACTCCCACTCGCTGTTCTCGCTGAGGTCGCCGAGGGAAGCGGCCGCGCCGATCGCCTTGCTGTTCGCCGGGATCTTGTCCTCGACGAGCACGCGATAGTCCTCCTTGATGCGGCGGAGGCCGTCGCGCGTCGTGTAGATGAAGTCCTTCTCCCAGTACGGCAGTTCGGGCTTCGCGTGCAGGTCCGGGTAGAGCTCGGTCACGAAGCGATCGACCGCGTCGCCGATCTCCGGCGGGAAGTCCTCGCCGGCGCGCTTGATGATGCCGAGGTACTGCGCGAGGTCGTCGCGCGAGATGCCGTCGCAGGCGCGCTGCAGCAGGCCGCGCTTGCCGGTCAGCAGGCTCGACAAGCGGCCGAGCAGTCGGCTGCTGACCTGGTTCTGCTTGCGCGTCTCGTTGAGGATGCGCGCGAGATGCAGCAGCACGCGGCCGACGGCTAGCGCCGACGGGCAGTTCGGCTGGCCCTCGAAGATGCCGTCGCAGTAGAGCTTGCCGAGCAGGTAGGTGAGCTGCGGATAGCGCTTGGGATACGGCGCGATGCGGTCCCACAACGTCAGGCACTGCGGGCCGTGGTTGCCGGCGACGAGCTTCTCGACGACGTTCTCGAGCACCGAGACCGGCCAGTCGGCGAGCGTCACGACGCACTGCTCGGCCCAGTTCTCGCCGAGCGCCTGCGGCAGCAGTTCGATCGCATGCTCGCGCGACTTCTGCGTGGCGAGGCGGTCGATCGCCGCCGGGCGCAGCGTGCCGTCTTCCTTCAGCAGGAGCGCGCGCACTTCCTGGGCTGCCGGCACCGAGGCGCGGTAGCCGTGCTGCTCGAGGAACAGGATGCCGTCGAGGATGTGCGCGTGCGTCGCCTTCTTCTCCTCGATCGCCTGTTCGACCACCTTGGTGGCGAGACCGAGGATCTGCGTGCGCACCTCTTCGTCCTCGCTGCGCGCCAGGTAGTCGCGCAGCACGCCGATGCGTTGGCCGAGGTCGTTCTGGTGCGACAGCGTCACCGTCGCTTCGTCGACGAGGCCGACCGGCTTGTCGCGCACGACGAACGTCGGGCGGGTCGCCGAGCCTTCGACCTTCAGCCACGGGTCCTTGGTCGCGGCGGCCTTCGCGCGCTTCCAGAACGACGGCCAGTCCTTCTCGCTGACCACCGACGGCGACAGTTCGGTCTTGACCTGCGCACTGGTGATCGTGCCGCGGTAGAGCGTCGCGGCGCGGCGCACGAGGGAGCTCGGGTCCTTCTCGGCTTCGGTGCGCAGCACGTCCATGCGCTGCAGCTTCATCGCGCGCAGATCCTGCGGATCGAGCGGCTTGAAGCGCGACAGCAGCGTGTCGAGCGGGAACGACTCGCGCCGACCGGTGGCGAAGTGCACCGTTACTTCCTGCGTCGGGGAGGTGAACGCCTCGATCGCACCTTCGCCCCAACCGGCGGCGTGGTAGACGACGTGGCCCTTGGTGAAGCGGCGCAGGCGATCGAACTCGAGGATCGAATTGACCGTCGGCTGGCCATCGAGTCCGGCGCGGGTCTTCAGCACCGCGAGCCAGTCCTCGTCGCCGTAGCGCTTGTCGATCAAGCCGACGACGGTCTTGGTCAGGGCCTCGTTGTGCGCACTCTTGCGCATCACGCGGAAGCCGAATTCGAGTGCGGCGACGGTCTCGTTGCGACCGACGAGCGCCTCGATCATCGAGGTCGCCAAGAGAAGCGCGCGGCTGGCGAGATCCTTGTCACACAGGACGTCGATCACCGTCGCGTAGCGATTGGTGTCCGCGACCTGAGGTGACTTGACCGCTTGCTCCCAAGCGGTCTCCAGGGAATCCAACTGCAAGGAACGCGCGAACTGGACGAGATCGGTCGTCAACGTCGTGGCCCGTCGGGGTTAAGCGGACAAATGGGGCGAGGACGATACTCCGTCCCCCGACGTCCCGCCAGTGCGCAATACCACGGCGTTCGAGCCCGCGCCACAGCGGACGGGCCCGCGCGAGCTGCGGGCCCGCGTTCGGGCCCGGCGCGCGCTCACTCCGCCAGGCGGGCGATCAGCGTGTTGACGTTCGTCGCCGAGCACGACTCGTCGTGGGCGGCCAGCGGCGCTTCGTCGAGCACTTCGTCGGTGCCGACCAGGATCACGTAGAACTCCTGACCGTACTGGGCGCGGAACGACACGATCTTGCGCAGGATCGGCGCGTTCGGATCCTCGATCGCCTCGATCACCACGCCCTTGCCCTCGCGGCCGCGACCGCGCAGCACGATCATCGGGGCGTAGGCGGCGACCTTGCCGTCCTCGTAGCGGATCTCGTAGTGGCGCGGGCTGTGGCTGTGCACGACGCCGGCCATGCCGAGGCGGTTGCAGAGGTCCTGTTCGAGCTTGCTCGACAGCAGGCGACCGCCGCAGCGACCGAAGCCGGCGCCGCCGCCGCCTTGCGCCATCAGCACGTCGTCGTCGTCGAGGTTGGCGACCGCGCGCGGCACGAACGTCGTCCGGCCGGGTGCCGGGCGCGTGGCGACCGGGCGGGTGGAGGTGGGGGCGGTCGGGGAACCGGGCTTCCTGCTCTTCGCGTCGAGCTTGCTGTCGCTGGACTTGCTGGCCTTCTTGGCGGTGCTGGGCTTGGCCTTGGTCGGCTTGTTGCTCTTCTTCACGGACGGCTTCTGGGTCTTCGCTGCCATGGTGATGGGGGTCAGGCCGCCCGGGCTCCCGATGCGCTCATGCGCAAAGAGCGCGAGCCGCGAAGTCGGGAACGTCGTGGACCGAGTGCGGTCTGACCGGAGTTTTGGAGGGAGCACCATAGCAGAATCCGCCCACCTCGAAAGCCCCGGACGAAGGCGGTGTCGCGACCGGCCATGAAGCCGACGGCACCGGCGGTCCGGTCGGCGAGCTTTGCAGTTGCCAGGGGCCGGGGTCACACTGCCCCGATGCCGGAGTCCACCACCGAGCCGCAGTCCCGTTCGCAGGCAGCGAGCCGGCCCGCGCGCGACCTGCTGTTGTGGGCCTTCCTCGCGTTGGTCGCCGTCGTCGTGGTCGCCGGCCTGCGGCAGAAGTATCCGTCGCCCGACCTGCCTGGCACCGTCTTGCTGCTCGCCGACGGCGACCTCGACCACGGCGAACGGGTGCGCCAGCTGGGGCGTGCGTTCGCGCAGGCATCGGCGATGGAAGGTGCCGAGCCGCGCTGGGTTGCATTCCTGGCTGCGGTCGCGCTGCGCGATGCCGAAGGCGTCGCCAAGGCGGTCGCCGCCCTCGGCGGACTACCGCCGAAGCAGGTGCCGGCCCCGACCGAGCGCGAGTTCCTGCACCTCGGCGACCCGATGCTCGGCAACATCGCCGCCGCCCTCCAGGCCGAGGTCGACGGTGACCGTGCGCGCGCCGACACGAAGTGGCGCCAGGTGGCAGTGCAGGCCCGAATGGTCGGCAATCCCGTCGCCGCCGAGCTCGCCGCCGCCGCCGTCGAACGCCTGCGCTGAAGCCGTTCTCCCCCGAGAGGCCGAGAGGGAATCCAGCTACGGGCTCGCAGCCGCAGGTTCGGCGGCTGCGTTCGTGCTCAAGGGGAAGCACCGATGCGACCGATGCTTCGCACCGCGGAGGCAAAGTCGGCGCATGGATGAAATCCGATTGGGCGCGATCCTGCTCGAGGGCGGGGTCGTCGACGAAGCTGGGCTCGAACGCTGCCTGGCGATCCAGAATCTCACCGGTGGCAACCGGCCGATCGGGCAGATCCTGATCGAGCAGGGCCTGCTGACCGAGAGTTCCCTGAAGCGGCTGCTGGCACTGCAGCGCGAGAAGGCGGAGCTGCAGCGGGCGACCGTCGCGGCGACCGATCTCGCGTCGACCTCGCTGCTGACCGCAGCGCAGCAGAACGGTGCCACCGAGATCGTCGTCAGCGAGGGGCGCCCCGTGCGCATCCGCGTCGGTGCTTCTTGGCGCCAGCTGACCGACGAGACGCTGAGCGGCCCCGAGGTCTGGGATTTCGTGCGCGAGACGATGGGCGGCGACGTGCTCGAGTCGCTCGCCGACCGCCAGTTCGTCGTGCGCTCGTGGCAGTTCGAGAACCTCGGCCGCGGCACCGCGACGGCGTTCCGTCAGTTCGACGGCGTGGCCGTGCGGGTGACGTTCTCGGCAACCACGATCCCGGCACCCGACGTCGCCGGCGTGCCGTCGGCGATCGTCGACGCCGTGCGCGCCGGCAAGGGCATGGTGCTGCTGGTCGGCGAACGTGGCCTCGGCCGCGGCGAGCTGTTGTCGACGCTCGTGCAGCAGGTGGCCGCCGACGCCAGCCAGTACGTGGTCGTCGTCGACGACGAGCCGCTGGCGCTGCCCACCGACGGCGCGGTCGTGCAGCGGCGCCGCTATGGCCTCGCCCCGAGCGAACGCGCCGAAGCGCTGCGCAGCGTCGTCAACGAGGACCCGGACGTGCTGGTCGTCGGCGACGTCGGCAGCCCGGAGACGTTCGAAGTGGCGCTGCGCGCCGCCGAGGGCGGTCGCATGGTGATCGCCTACCTCGACGCCGGCAACGCCACCGCGGCGCTGGTGCGCATCCTGAACTTCTACTCCGTCCACGACCTGCCGCGCGTGCGCTCGTCGTTGGCGGCCGTGCTGCGCGCCGTGCTGGTGCGCCAGATGATCCCCGACGTCGGCCACGCCGGCACCGTCACCGCGACCGAGCTGCTCGTCGTCGACGACGCCGTGCGCGAGGTCGTGCGCGGCGGCGAACTCGGCGACATCGGCCTGCTGTTGCGCGCGGAAGGCGGGCGCTCGGGCCACTCGCTCGATCGTTCGCTGCTCGAGCTGCTCACGGCCGGCAAGGTGCGCATGGAGGACGTCTTCGCGCGCGCCGAGGAGAAGGCGTGGCTGCTGGAGCGGACCAAGGACCTGCAGACGACGGCGAGGTGAACGCGTGGACACGAAACGACTCGAGAGCTTGTTGGCGGCGATGAGCCGCGTCGGCGCATCGGCCCTGCACCTGGTGCCGGGGCGCTCGCCGGCGCTGCGCGTGCAGCGGCGCTTCGTCTCCGGTGACGAGACGCCGGTGCAGGCCGCGGACGTCGACGAACTGCTGCGCGACATGTTGTTCGCGGACCATCGCGAACAGCTGGCGGTGCGTGGGCACGTCGAAGTGCTCTACGTCGCGCGCAGCGGTCGCCGCTACCGCGCGGCCGTCGCCGAGGCGTTCGGCCAGACGTCGCTGGTGCTGCGGCCGGTGCCCGAGGCGCCGCCGGAGCTGGCGACGCTCAAGCTGCCGGAGCAGGTCGCGGCGTTCGCGCGCTGCCGTTCGGGCCTGGTGCTGGTCGCCGGCTACTTCGGCGCCGGCAAGAGCACGACGATCGCGGCGATGGTCGAGACGATGGCGCAGGATCCGTCGCGCCAGATCACCACGATCGAACCGTCGATCCAGTTCGTGCACCGCAGCACCGCAGCACTGCTGCACCAACGCGAGATCGGCACCCACGTCGCGACCGCGGCCGACGGCATCCGCCAGGCGGTGGTAACCGGCGCCGACGTGGTCGTGCTCGGCGAGATCCACGACCTCGAGACCGTCGAGGCGGCGCTGACCGCAGCCGAATCGGGCTGCCTCGTCGTCGCCGGCGTCGAAGCCGGTTCGGTCGTCGGTGCCATCACCGAGCTGGCGTCGCTGGCGTCGATCGAAGGTCGGCCGCGGTTGCGCACGCGCCTCGCGCGCGTGCTGCGCGGCGCACTCGCGCAGAGCCTGTTGCACCGTTCGCACCGTTCGGGCCGCGTTCCCGTGGTCGAAGTGCTGGTCGGCAGCAGCGCCGTGCGCGGCGCGATCCGCAAGGGCAGCCTGCAGGACCTGCAGCCGATCATGCAGCGCTGCCGCAGCCTCGGCATGCAGACGGTCGACGTGTCGTTGCGTTCGCTGCTGGCGCGCCACCTGGTCACCCAGGAGGAGGCGCTGCTGCACGCGACTGATCGCGACGAAGTGCTCGCGCGCGTGCCGGGTCCGGCGGCGGTGCGCTGATGCTCGCGCGCGCCGGAACGTGCGCGCAGAGCCGATGCCAAGGGCATCAGGAGAGTCCCGTAACGCGACCTGGCGAGCCGACGCAGATGTCGTGTTCGCGGGCGTTTGTGGCGGTGGCCTCGATGGCGTCGGCGTCTCGTCGACACCTCGCGGCGGGGAAAAGCGATGCCCGCGGCTCAAGCCCCTTGGCATCGGTCCGATCATGACGGTGTCGCAGCGCAGCAAAGGGCGTTGCGACGAACGGCGAATCAGTCAGTAAGGCAAAGGAAGAGTCATGGGTCTCAGAGTCAACACCAACATCGCGTCGATCAATGCGCAGCGGAACACCGCGCAGGTCACGACGCGTCTCGCGCGAAACTACCAGCGTCTGTCGACCGGTTTGCGCATCTCGACGGCCGCCGACGACGCGGCCGGTCTCGCGATCTCCGAGCGCCTGCGTTCGCAGGTGCGCTCGCTGTCGCAGGCCTCTCGCAACGCCAACGACGGCATCTCCCTGGTGCAGGTCGGCGAAGGCGCGCTGAACGAGGTCAGCAACATCCTGGTGCGCCTGCGCGAGCTGGCGATCCAGTCGGCGAACGGCTCGTCCTCGACCGCGGACAAGAACACGATCAAGGAAGAGTTCGACAGCCTGGTCAACGAGATCAACCGCATCGCGCAGTCGACGGAGTTCAACGGCATCAAGCTGCTGGACGGCTCGTCGAGCACGGTGACGTTCCAGGTCGGCATCAACACGGCGGCTGGCATCGACAGCCTGAACGTGACCCTGACGCCGGCGCTGACCACGACGCTGGGCCTGTCCTCGGTCGACGTCGGTTCGGGCGGCAGCACCACCTTCGCGATCGCGCAGATCGACTCGGCGATCAATCAGGTGTCGCAGCTGCGCGGCCGCTTCGGCTCGCTGCAGAACCGGTTGCAGTCGACGATCGCCAACCTCGGCGTCGCCGCCGAATCGCTGTCCGCTGCCGAGAGCCGCATCCGCGACGTCGACGTCGCCTACGAGACGGCCGAGCTGACGCGCAACAACATCCTGCAGCAGGCGTCGATCTCGATCTTGTCGCAGGCCAACGGGCAGCCGCAGGCGGCACTGCAGCTGCTGCAGGGCTGAGCGTGGGGGCCGCGCCGCGCGGCGCGGCCGTTCCGCGCGCCCCGCGGCGCACGGGTGGCGCCGACTCGCCCGCGCGCCGCACACGAGATTCCTTTGCCATCGCGGGGAAAGCCCCGCGAACCCCGGCCAGGTCGCCCCTGGCCGGGTCTTTTCGTGTACCGGCCGCGGGTCGCAGCGCGCGCCGCGCCCCTCAGGTGTCGAGGCGCAGCACGTTCGTGGTGCCGAAGCCGAACGGCGCGATCGTGTGCACGCTGGCGTGCTGCACGAACAGCGCGAGGCCCGGCGGCAGCAGTGGCAGACGCAGTTCCCACTCGGTCGCCGTCGAGCCCGGCACGGTCGGCGTTCCCGGCACGGCGACCAGGATGTCGGTCAGCAGGTCGCACGGGCCCGGCAGCGGCGGCGGCACCACCAGCGGCGCCGTCGTCGGCAGGCCGGCGACGACGAACAGGTCGAAGCTGCCGAGGCCGGTCGCGCGCAACACCCCGAACTCCGCCGGATCGTCCGAGGGCAGCGCCGCGAGCTGGTAGTTGCCTTCGTACCAGACCGGCAGCGGAGCCTCGATGCCGAGCTCGCTGCAGCCAGCGGCGATGGGGCTCGCCTGCGGTAGCCACGGCTGCGCTTCGATCCTCAGGTCGTAGGCCTGCGGCGAAACCCACATGGTGTTCGTATGGCGGATCCGGATCGTCAGGCCGGTGCCGTCGATCGTGCGCGTCAGCGACTGCCGGCGCACCGAGCCGCAGCAGTACGGCAGCGTGGTGTCGAGCTCGATCGAGCCGTCGTCGCCGAGGTCGAGCGTGAAGCCGACACCGAACGGGAAGTCGCCCCAGTGCGCGAGCTCCAGGTCGAGGGCGACCGTCGTCGGCGCGGTAGCGGTGAGCACCAGCAGCAGGTCGGCGCGCGTCTCGGCGATCTCGCCCGGCGGCGTGAACACCTGCGACGATGCCAAAAGCCGCCACCCGGCGCCGTCCGCCGTGAGGGCGCAGTCGAAGTGCGCCCAGGTCTGGCCGACCGGGGCGGTGAGATCGACGCTGGTCAGCGGACCGGCTGGCTGGCTGACCAGGGTGCCCGGTGTGCCCGGCGGCGCGTTGATCCACTCGGCTGCGACCGGCGCCACCGCGATCAGGGTCGCCTGCAGCGGCGACTGGGCGACGGCTGGGGCGAGCAACGTGACGCCGAGGAGGAGGTTTCGCATCGGGGCTCGTGGGGCGAGCATGCCACAACGCTGCCGGGGCGGGAAGCGTGGCGGGGGCTGCACGAAACGCGCCGTGCGCGCCCGATGGCTAAGTCGCCGTGGCAAGGCCCTCGGCGGCGAGTGCTGGCGCCGCCTTCCCGGAACCTTCTCGGTTCCTCAGCCGAGATCGAGACCGCGTTCTTCCTCGTCGGTGATGCCTTCGCCGAACGAGCTGCCGAGATACACGGCCCGCACCTGTTCGTTGGCGACCACCTGCTGCGCGTCGCCCTCGGCGATCACGCGGCCCTTGTCGATGATGTAGGCGCGGTGGGTGATGCGCAGCGTGGCGATGACGTTGTGCTCGGTGATCAGGATCGAGATGCCCGAGCGCGCCAGCGCCGCCAGGATCTGCTGGATCTCCTCGATCGTGATCGGGTCGACGCCGGCGAACGGTTCGTCGAGCAGCAGCAGCTTCGGCTCGGTGGCCAGCGCGCGCGCGATCTCCAGGCGCCGCTTCTCGCCGCCCGACATGCGCTCGGCGATGGCGTCGGCGACGTGCATCAGCTGCAGGTCCTGCATCAGCTCGCGGGCGCGTTCCTCGCGCTCCTTGCGCCGCATGCCGCGCGCCTCGAGCACGCAGCGGATGTTGTCGATCGCCGACATCTTCTTGAACACCGACTCCTGCTGCGCGAGGTAGCCGAGGCCCCGGCGGGCGCGTTCGTGCATCGGCAGCTTGGTGACGATCTGGTCGTCGATCTCCACCGAGCCGGAGTCGGGCGTGACCATGCCGACGACCATGCGGAACGTCGTCGTCTTGCCGGCGCCGTTCGGGCCGAGCAGGCCGACGATCTCGCCCTGGCGCACGGTGATGCTGACGTGGTCGACGACGCGGCGGCCGCCGTAGCTCTTCACCAGCTCGTGCGTGCGCAGGACCTCGGCGGCTTCGCCGTTCGCCGCGTCGGCCCCCAGCGGCTCGCCGCCCACGAGGTCATCGCTCGTCGGGTCGCTCATCGCACGAAGCCGAAGCGATTCGGCCAGTTGTTGCCGGTCAGCCAGGAGAACGGGATCGTCGGATAGAAGATCAGCAGCGCGCGCCCGCGGATGTCCTCGCGGCGCACGAACGAGATGCCCTCGGCGTTGGTCGCGTCCTTGGCGACCCATTCGTCGCGGCCGTCGACGCCGCCCGGCTTCACGAATGCGACCTGCTCCGGCCAGCTGCTGCCGACCTTGCCCTTCAGGTTCAAGACCTCGCCGTACTCGTCGATCATGACGATGCGATCCTCGCCGAGCATGGGGATCGGCGTCTCGTCGCGGTCCGGCGGGTTGTCGAGGCGCATCGGCCGCTTGTTGCCGCGCACGAGGCGCGCGCCCGGCGTCTCCGGCGGCACGACGTAGCCGTCCTTGTCGACGCCGACGGTGATCGCCGTCCAGCCGCGCGAGTCGATCGACTGCAGCGTGTTGTCGCCGAGCATGTAGTAGTGGCCCTGCGGCACCTCGATCACGTCCGGTGCCGTGCTCTGCGTCCAGTGCTGGTCGCGGTCGATGCGCAGGTCGGTGACGACGACCTTGCCCTTGCCGGCGAACGCGAGCTGCGGCGTGACGCGCTGGTTGATCGGCAGCGACAGCTTGTTGGGATCCGCGGCCTGTGTGGCCAGTCCCAGGTAACCGCGCTTCGTCATCACCGTCGGCAGCACGCAGCCGTCGCGCGTCGCGAACGCGTCGCAGTCGAAGCGCGCGATCTCGGCGCCGTCGCGCCAGGCGATCATGCGGTCGTCGACGTGCGCGAACGCCAGCGTCGTCGCCCGTTCCGCCGGCAGCGCGCAGTCGAACGGCGGCGACTCCAGCGCCACCTGCTGCGCGTCCTTCTGGCGGACCTGCAACGTGCCCTTGCCGCCCTTGACGACGAGCGCGAACACCAAGCGGTCCTGGCCCGGTCGCACGACGTCGACCTCGAGCGACAGTTCGTCGAGGGGCTGGCTCGGCGTCACCGTCGCGGTGATGCGCACGTCCGGCACGATCTCCTGCGCCGAGTCGAGCGGAATGCGCTCGCGGATCGAGCGCGCCACCGCCTCCGGATAGCCGTCCCAGACGCGGTCGAGCACGCCGCTGTCGTCCGGGTCCTTGAAGTAGAGCACGGCGCGCGTGCCGTCGAGCCCGACCTGGATGCCCTCGTCGCTGTCGCTGAACAGCCGGCCCGGCATGCCGGCCAGCGTGTTGCCGAGCAGCTTCGTCTCGCCGCGCATCTGGCTGCGCAGCGGCAGCACGTTCTTCCAGTGGTGCTGCTGCAGGTCGTCGGGCTTGCGTTCGATGCGGTAGCTGCGCTTGCCGCCTTCGCCGTCGATCACCTGGTAGACGTTGCCGCCGCCGAGGCGCAGGCGGTCGCCGCCGATGCCGACCAGCCGCTTCACGTACGGCTGGTTCTTCTGCAGCGGGTAGCTGAACACCGTCAGGTCCCAACGCTGCGGGTCGCGCAGTGCTGGCAGGATCGTGTCGACCAGGATGCGGTCGTAGACGCCAGCCCCGGTGTCGCCCATCAGCATCGGCTGCATCGACGACGTCGGGATCTGGAACGCCTCGACGCAGAACCACTTCAGCAGCACGGCGGCGAGGATGGCGACGCCGAACGCTTCGAGGTTGACCCGGATCGGCCCCATCTGCGCCGACTTCTTCTTCTTGGCCGGGCTTTGGGCCTGGGGAAGCACGGAGCCGGGCAACACGGTCGCCGGCTGGATCGGGTCGTTGGAGGTCATCGTGCGGGTCCGGACGCGGAGCCCGTCAGTTTGCGGTGCTGGGCGCGGCGGCGCCAGTCTCCGGCGCCGGCTCGCCGCACATCGGCGCCGGCACATCGCCGCTCGGCGACCGCGACCTCACTCGTCGTCGTTCGTGCGCAGCACCGACAGGAACGCTTCCTGCGGGATCTCGACGCTGCCGACCATGCGCATGCGCTTCTTGCCTTCCTTCTGCTTCTCGAGCAGCTTGCGCTTGCGGCTGATGTCGCCGCCGTAGCACTTGGCGGTCACGTCCTTGCGCATCGCGGCGATGTTCTCGCGGGCGATGAACTTGCCGCCGATCGCCGCCTGCAGCGCCACTTCGAACTGGTGGCGCGGGATCTCCTTGCGCAGGCCCTTCAGGATCTTGCGGCCGCGGTTCTCGGCCTGGTCCTTGTGGCACAGGAACGACAGCGCGTCGACCTCGTCGCCGGCGACGAGGATGCGCACCTTCACCAGGTTGCTCGCCTCGAAGCCCTCGACCTCGTAGTCCATCGTGCCGTAGCCGCGCGTCGCCGACTTCAGGTGGTCGTGGAAGTCGAAGATGATCTCGGCGAACGGGATCTTGAAGCCGATCATCACGCGCTCGCGGCCGTAGTAGTCGGTCTTGACGTACTGGCCGCGGCGGTCGGTGCAGATCTTCATCACCGCGCCGATGTACTCGGCGGGCACGACGACGTTCACGTGCGTGATCGGCTCGAGGTACTCCTCGATCACCGAGCCGTCCGGCAGTTCGCTCGGCGAACGCACTTCCTTGATCTCGCCGCTGGTCAGCTTGACGCGGTAGCGCACCGTCGGCGCCGTCTGCACGAGGTCCATGTCCTCCTCGCGCTCGAGGCGCTGCTGGATGACCTCCATGTGCAGCAGGCCGAGGAAGCCGCAGCGGAAGCCGAAGCCGAGCGCGTCGCTGGTCTCCGGTTCGAACGTGAACGAGCTGTCGTTCAGGCGCAGCTTCTCGAGCGACTTGCGCAGGTTCTCGTACTCGCTCGGCACCGTCGGGTAGAAGCCGCAGAACACCATCGGCTTCGGCTGGCGGAAGCCCGGCAGCTGCTGGCTGCGGATGCGCTCGTCCTGGTGGGTGACGGTGTCGCCGATGACGACGTCCTGCAGCTTCTTGATGTTGGCGACGATGTAGCCGACCTCGCCGGCCGCCAGTTCTTCGAACGCCTGCATGTGCGGCGTCAGCTTGCCGACCTCCATGACCTCGTAGTGGGTCATGGTGCCCATCATGCGGATCATCTCGGTCTTCTTGACCGTGCCCTGGAACACGCGCACGTAGATGACGACGCCGCGGTAGTCGTTGTAGACGGCGTCGAAGATCAACGCCTGCAGATGGCCTTTCTGGTCGCCGGTCGGGGCCGGGATCTTGGCGACGATCGCCTCGAGCACGAGGTCGACGTTCAGGCCGGTCTTCGCCGACACCGGGATCGCGTCCTCGGCCGGGATGCAGATCGCGTCCTCGATCTCGGTCGCCACCTGCTCGGGCCGCGCGTGCGGCAGGTCCATCTTGTTGAGCACCGGCAGCACCGTCAGCTTCGCCTGCTCGGCGAGGTGCGCGTTGACGACGGTCTGCGCCTCGACGCCCTGCGACGCGTCGACCAGCAGCAGCGCACCTTCGCACGCCTGCAGGCTCTTCAGCACCTCGTAGTTGAAGTCGACGTGGCCGGGCGTGTCGATCAGGTTGAGCTGGTAGGTCTTGCCGTCCTTCGCCTTGTAGTTCATCGCGACGGCGCGGGCCTTGATCGTGATGCCGCGTTCGCGCTCGAGCGCCATGTCGTCGAGCAGCTGCTCCTTCATCTGGCGCTTCTCGACGGTGCCGGTCAGCTCGACCAGGCGGTCGGCCAACGTCGACTTGCCGTGGTCGACGTGGGCGATGATGCTGAAGTTGCGGATCAGGGCAGGGTCGGTCACGAGTTCTCGGCGCCGGGGCGCTGTATCTGGCGGACGGTGTCGCGATCGGTGGGTGCCACCGGACCGCGAGGGGGGAGCATGGTAGGGCCGGCCGCGGGATGGGCAAGGCGGGGAAGTGCGGGGACGCGCGCCGCTGTCCCTGTTGCCGCGCGCCGGACAACCTCGCGGTTCGTTCGCTTCGCCCAGTCCCGCACCCGGAGACCCCATGCGCCACCCTCTGTTCGTCTCGTGCCTGTTCGCCGCTGCCGCGGCCCTGCCCGCCCAGGGCGACTTCGACCTCGACAAGGTCTCGGCCGGCACGCTCGGCGCGCCGCTGACCCTGCAGGTCCGCAATGCCACGGCCAACATGCCGTGCCTGGTGATGGCCAGCTTCACCGCCGGGCCGGTGCCGATCGCGCTGATCGACCCACTCGATCCCCGCTCGGTCGCGGTCGGCCTCGACCTGATCGATGCGTGGTTCCTGCTCGCGACCAACGGTTCTGGCGGCGTTCAGTTCGCCGTCGGTCTGCCGAACGATCCGGCGTTCCAGGGCGGCGTGCTGTACTGGCAGTGCGCGACCCTGCCAGGCGTGACGACGTTGTTCGACGAACTCAGCAACCCGCTGGTCGTGCACCTCGGCCAGCCGTCGACCAGTGCTGCACTGCCGAACCCGCTGCTGGCGCCGCGCGCCGCGGCCACGGTCTGCTGGAACCGCCTGCGCGACGCCGGCGCCGGCGACGTCGTGCTGGCCAGCGGCGGCACCAGCGAGATCTTCGGCTTCCGTTCCCTCGCCTCGGTCGCCGGCCCGGCGATGCAGACGGCGCGCGGCCTCTACGCCGCCGCCACGCTGAACGACGGCCGCGTGCTGTTCACCGGCGGCGTCGACGGCACCGCCGCGGTGACCACGTCGTGCGAGATCTACGATCCGGCGACCAACACCTTCGCGCTGGTCGCGCCGCTGAACGGCCCGCGCGCCGGCCACGCCGCCGCGACGCTGCCCGACGGGCGCGTGATGGTCGTCGGCGGCACCACGAACTTCACCGACATCACGACCGCGGCCACCGGTTCGCTGAACACGGTCGAGATCTACAACCCGGTGACCAACACGTGGGCTGCGGGTCCGGCGATCGGCGGGCGGCGCCTGGTGCCGTCGCTGACGCGCTTGTCGACCGGGCGCATGCTGGTCGCCGGTGGCATCGAGATCACGGTGCTGTTCGGCATCCCGATCGGCGCCACCTCGACGATCAAGGCGCAGCTCTACAACCCGGCCACCAACACGTGGTCGAACGCGGCGAACATGCCGAGCGGCCGCGCCTACCACCAGGACAGCCAGGTCACGCTCGCCGACGGCCGCGTGCTGCTGAGCGGCGGCGTGCTGGTGCCGGACCTGATCAACGCCGCGAACTCGGCGTCGATCGCCAATGCCGACGTCTACAACCCGGCGACCAACACCTGGGTGGCGACGACGATGAGCCGCGCCCGCACTGGCCACTCGGCCTCGCTGCTGGCTTCGGGCCAGGTGATCGTCTGCGGTGGCGCCGAGGGCCTGCTGTCGGCCGCGACCTCGATCGACGCCGTCGCCCGTTTCGACGCGGCGACCAACAGCTGGGTCGACCTGGCGCCGCTGACGCAGCCGCGCGCTGGCCACAGCGCGGCGCTGCTGCCAGACGGCCATCTGCTGATCCTCGGCGGCGGCACCACCAGCGGCGAAGCGCTGCACTTCTGAGGCTGCCCGCCCCCTGGGCGACCAGCCTCAGCGATTGCCAGTACGCCGCAACGCGGGGCACGTCGGCATCTCGCTGGCGAGAATCTGCGAAACTCCTGCATCGGTTTCCGCGGCTGCGGGCACGCGCGAGACGGTCTGCCTCGTCGACGGGCCCGCGGCCACGACCGCTGCCGACGGCAGCCTCGTGCTCGACGGCATCCGCCTGACCGACTCGATGTTCGTCGTCGTCGACGACCGTGTGCTGCCGACGCGCCACGAAGTGACGATCCGCGGCGCCGAGGTCGTGGTGCAGGTCGAACGGCGCTGCGCCGTCGAGGTGGCACTCGCCGACGCCACGCTCGCCGATCGCATCGCCTGCCGCGACGCCGCTGGCAAGGGTGCGTGGATCGCGCGCATGCACGGGGCCG
>JBILEY010000001.1:0-52790 GCA_044351865.1 Planctomycetota bacterium
CTACCTGCCGCTGAACAACGGCGACGATCCGCCGGCGAAGCCGTGCGACGACGACAACAACCGCATGGACGAAGCGCTCGACACGATCGTGCCGCCGTCCAGCGACCAGCCGTACGACATGCGCCAAGTGGTCAAGAAGGTCGTCGACCACGGCAAGTTCTTCGAGATCCAGTCGCGCTACGCGAAGAACATGGTGATCGGCTTCGCGCGCCTCGGCGGCCGTTCGGTCGGCATCGTCGGCAACCAGCCGAACCACCTCGCCGGCGTGCTCGACATCAAGGCGAGCCTGAAGGCGGCCCGCTTCATCCGCTTCTGCGACGCGTTCAACATCCCGCTGGTCACCTTCGAGGACGTGCCGGGCTTCCTGCCGGGCAAGGACCAGGAGTGGGGCGGCATCATCACGCACGGCGCCAAGCTGCTGTACGCGTACTGCGAAGCCACGGTGCCGAAGATCACCGTCATCACGCGCAAGGCCTACGGCGGCGCCTACGACGTGATGAACAGCAAGCACATCCGCGCCGACCTGAACCTCGCTTGGCCGTCGGCCGAGATCGCGGTCATGGGCGCCGAGGGCGCGGCGAAGATCGTGTTCCGCCGCGAGATCCTCGCTGCCAAGGACCCGAAGGCCGAGGAGAAGCGGCTGGTCGCCGAGTACAAGGCGAAGTTCGCGAACCCCTACCAGGCCGCCGCGCGCGGCTACGTCGACGACGTCATCGAGCCGCGCCGCACGCGCCCGATGCTGATCCAGGCGCTGGAGCTGCTGCGCAGCAAGCGCGACAGCAACCCGCCGAAGAAGCACGGCAACATCCCGCTGTGAGCCCGCCACAGGTCGTCGATTGGCGGCGTTCGCATCGGCTCGCACTCGGCGTGGCGCTGGTCGTTGGTCTGGCCGCCTGCTCGCGGCCCGGAGAGTCGGCGCCGCCCCCGGTCGCTGCCGTCGGCGGCGCGTCTGCGCCGAAGGCGGAGCCGACGCCGGAGGCGGCGCTGATGGCCACGGCGAGGTCGCAAGCCAAGGAGACGATGGATGCGTTCGTGGCTGGCGACTTCAAGACGTTCGCGGCGCGAACGCTCCCCAAGGTCGTGGCTGGGATGGGCGGGGCGGATGCCATGGTGGCGCGTTTGCAAACTGGCATGCGCAGCAAGCCAGCGATCGAGGGGCTCGAGATCGGCGCAGTCGACCTCTATCCGATGGGAGCGGCGACGTTCGCCGTCGTGCACTACACGCTCGCCGTCTCCGGACACGGTCGTACCCCGTCTTGCCTGATCGGTCGCACCGAGGATGCGGGTGCCCATTGGTACTTCGTCGACGGCGGCACCGTCACCATCGAGCAGGTCCGCAAGGTCCTGCCGGATTTGCCGGCAGGCGTGCAGTTGCCCGCGACCGGCGCCCGCGCCGAAGCGGAGCGGAAGGAGGCCGAGGCCCAGGCCACGGTGAACCTGAAGCAACTCGCCGACACGACGGCGCTGTTCCGGATGCTCCGCGGGAAGTTGCCGGGGTCGCTGGCCGAGCTGACGGCGAAGGACGAGCGCGGCAACGCGTTCCTGGAGTCACTGCCAAAGGACCCGTGGGGCAACGACTACACGCTGCATGGCGATGGCGCGAAGTGGTGGATCGCCAGCGTCGGGCCGGACGGCACGCCGGGCACCGACGACGACCTCGTAAGCAAGCGGCGTTAGGCGCCGCAACGACGGCACACGGTCGTTCGCCAGGGCTTCCAGACCCTCACAGCTCGATCGTGCGGCCTTCGCGCGCCGCCCGATCGGCGGCCAGCACGATGCGCAGGCTGTTCACCGCGTCCGCGAGATGGTCGCGCAGGTCGAGGTCCTCGCGGATCGCCTTCAGCAGGTACTGCTGCTCGCGCAGGCACAGGCCGTCGTGATCGGGTTCGTCGTTGGTGTCGAGCCATTCGTCCGGCTTGACGAACTGATCGTGCGCGTCGCGGTCCTGCCAGTGCACGCGCAGCGAGTTGGTCTTCGTGTGCGAGTCGACGTCGGCGCTGCCGGCCTTGCGTTCGCCCTGCTTGTCGACGATCGACACGCAGCCCTTCGGCCCGACGACGTCCTTCACGAAGTAGGCGACCTCGCTCATCATCGGGCCCCAGCCGGCTTCGTACCAGCCGACCGAACCGTCGGCGAACGTCACCTGCAGCATGCCGTAGTTGTACATGCCGGGCTTCAGCTCGTTCGACAGCCGCGCCTGGATCGCCGAGACGCGCACCGGCTTGCTGCGCGTCATCTGGCACATGACGTCGACGTAGTGCACGCCGCAGTCGACGATCGGCGACATCGAGTCCATCAGCGCTTTGTGCGTCGCCCAGTCCTTGCCGCGGCTCTGCTGGTTCAGGTTCATGCGCATGACCAGCGGCTTGCCGAGCGTCTGCGCCACCTGGATGAACTTCTGCCAAGCCGGGTGCACGCGCAGGATGTAGCCGACGACGACCTTGCGGCGGTGCTTCTGCGCGAGGTCGGCGATCTGCTGCGCTTCTTCGACCGTCTCGGCCAGCGGCTTCTCGCAGAACACGTGCGAGCCGCCCTGCAGCGCCACCTTGGCGATCGCGGCGTGCGTGTCCGGGTAGGTGTTGATCGACACCACGTCCGGCTTCGTCGCGGCGTAGGCCTGCTGGAAGTCGGCGAACGTCGGCACGCCGCCGAGTTCGGCCGACAGCTTGTCGCGGGTCGCGGGCGTGCGGGCGACGAGGCCGCACAGGCGGAAGTCGGAGGACAGCTTGTGGTAGGCGCGGGCGTGCGAAGCGCCCATGTTGCCGCAGCCGACGACGAGCACGCGCAAGGGTGTCATGGGCGAGCGTTCTAGCGGCGGCGGCAGCGTTCGCCCAGTGCGAGAAGGCGCCAGCTCACTGCAGCTGCGACAGCACGCCCGGGGGCACCAGCACGCCGCCGATCGCGTGCACGAGGCCGTTGCCGGCCAGCACGTCGGTGGTCAGCACCTGCTGGCCGTCGAGCAACAGGCCACCCGGGCTCGTCGTCACCGGCACGCTGGGGCCGAGCAGCGTCGGCAGGCCCTGGCCGGCGCGCGCTTCGATCCACTTCGCGGTCTGCGGCGTCGGCAGCACGTGGAACTGCAGGATCTGCGTCAGCACCGGCAGGTTGACCGGCTGCAGCAGCTGCTGCAGCAGCCCCGTCGGCAGCGCCGCGAAGGCCGCGTCGGTCGGCGCCAGCACGGTGAACGGACCGGCCGCCGCGTCGGCGAACGTCGCCGTCAGGTTGGTCGCGTTCAGCGCCGCGATCAGCGTCGAGAAGCCGAGCTGCTGTGCCGCCGTCGCGATCGGGGCCGGCACCGAGAGCACCGCGTCGAGCACGTGCACGACGCCGTTGGTGCACGGGATGTTGAAGCTGCGGATGCGCGTGCCGTTGACCTGCGCCTGACCGTTGGCCGTGCGGAACAGCACCGAGGATCCCTGCACGGTCTCCGCGAGTTCGCCGGCCAGCGCCGTGCCGGCGTTGGTGCGAGCGGGCAGCACGTGGTAGGTCAGCAGGCGCGCCAGATCCGCCTGGTTCGCCGGCAGCAGCAGCGAGTCGAGCGCGCCCGCGGGCAATGCCGCGAACGCCGCGTTGGTCGGCGCCAGCACGGTGAACGGGCCCGGCCCCGACAGCGTCGTCGCGAGGCCCGCGGCCTGCACCGCGGCGACCAGCGTCGAGAAGCCGCGCGCCTGCAGCGTCGCCACCACCGACTGCGGCGGCAGCAGCACCGTGTCGACGACGTGCACGACGCCGTTCGACGCGGCGACGTCGGCCTGCGTCACCCTGCCGTCGTTGACGAACAGGTCGGTGCCGATCGCGTCGATCGCGACCACCGAGCCGCCGAGCGTCGTGGCGCTGGTCAGCGTGCGCGCCGTGGCGCTCGGCACCGCGCCGGCGACGACGTGGTAGCTGAGGATGTCGATCAGCTGCTGGCGGTTCGCCGGCTGCAGCAGGCTGTCGACGGTGCCGGGCGGGAGGGCGGCGAAGGCCGCGTCGCTCGGCGCGAACAGGGTCAGCTGCGCGGAGCCGGCGAGGTCGTCGTCGAGGCCGGCGGCCTGCAGGGCCGCGGCCAGCGTGTTCAGGCCGAGGCCTTGCAGCGAGCCGGTGATGGTCGGCGTCGCGCCGGCCGTCCCGGGATTGGAGTCATTGTCGGAGCAGCCGGCGAGGCCGAGGGCCGCCATTGCGGCGAGCAGGCGCACAGTACGGAGGGGTGCCATGGGACGATTCGGTGGTGGTGGTGTGGAGACCGAAGGCGCGCCCCGCGGGGGGCGGAGCGGCCACAGGGAACGCATCGAATTTCGGCGCCGTTTTCGCGGCGGATGCGCCAGCGTTCCTGCAGGCGTGCGAACGCGGTACTTCGCCGCAACCTGTTACCGGCTCCGGCTGGTTGGCTTCCGGGTCCGCCGGCAGCTACCCTCCGCGCCCCATGCCGTTGTTCCGACGCATCCTGGTGGCCAACCGCGGCGAGATCGCGCTGCGCGTGATTCGCACCGCCCAAGAGATGGGCATCGAGACGGTCGCCGTCTACTCCGACGCCGATCGCGCCGCGCTGCACGTTCGCCGCGCGACCCATGCCGTGCACCTCGGCGGCAGCAAGCCGAGCGAGAGCTACCTCGACGTCGGCAAGATCGTGGCGGCCGCCAAGGCGACCGGCTGCGACGCGCTGCACCCTGGCTATGGCTTCCTCAGCGAGAACGAGGACCTGGCCGAGGCCTGCAAGCAGGCGGGCGTCGAGTTCCTCGGCCCGCCGCCGCACGCGATCACCGTGATGGGCGACAAGGTCGAGGCGCGCAAGGCGGCGGCGAAGGCCGGGGTGCCGCTGGTGCCGGGCCTGCAGGAGGACGTTGACGCCAGTCGCCTGGTCGCGGCCGCCAAGCAGGTCGGCTACCCGGTGATGCTGAAGGCGGCGGCCGGCGGCGGCGGCAAGGGCATCCGCATCGTGCGCGAGGAGAAGCAGCTGGTCGAAGCGTTCGAGCTGGCGCGCGCCGAAGCGAAGAGCTCGTTCGGCGACGACCGCATCTACCTCGAGAAGTTCGTCACCCGGCCGCGCCACGTCGAGATCCAGGTGATGGCCGACAAGCTCGGCAACTGCGTCAGCTACGGCGAACGCGAGTGCTCGGTGCAGCGCCGCCACCAGAAGCTGGTCGAGGAGTCGCCGTGCATGGCGTTGACGCCGCAGATGCGCGCCGACATGGGCAAGGCGGCGTGCGACCTGGCGAAGTCGGTCGGCTACGTCGGGGCGGGCACCGTCGAGTTCCTCTACTCCGAGGGCCGCTTCTACTTCATGGAGATGAACACGCGCCTGCAGGTCGAGCACCCGGTCACCGAGGTGCGCTACGGCGTCGACCTGGTGCGCGAACAGATCCGCGTCGGCGCTGGCCTGCCGGTGTCGCCGGTGCAGGAGCCGCGCGGCCACGCGATCGAAGTGCGCGTCAACGCCGAGGACCCGGACAAGTACTTCCCGTCGCTCGGCAAGCTGACCCGCATCAACCTGCCGGGTGGCCCCGGCGTTCGCCTCGACAGCGCGATGTACCGCGGCATGGAGGTGACGCCGTTCTACGACAGCATGCTGGCCAAGCTGATCGTGCACGGCGAGGACCGCGAGATGGCGATCGCGCGCTGCATCCGCGCTTTGCGCGAACTGCGCATCGTCGGCGTGGTGACGTCGCTCCCGGTCGCGCTGGCGACGCTGCGCCACCCGGCGTTCGTCGCCGGCGACTACGACACCAGCATCCTCGAACAGGTCGACAAGAAGGCGACGCCGCAGCAACGCGAACTGGCGATGCTGGCCGCGGCGGCGGCGCGCTTCCTCGGCGCCGAACGCGCCGGGGCGGCGGCGGACGGCGCCGCCGGGCCGCGCGAGACGGTGCCGCGCTGGGCGATGCTGGGCCGCACCGAGCGGCTGCGGAGGACGATGCCATGAAGTACCTGACGCGATTGGGCGGCGAAGAGCGCGAATTCGTCATCGAGCGGCACGGCGACGCGTTGACCGCGCGCTGTGGCGAGACCACCTACGCGCTCGACCTGCAGCTGGTCGGCGACGGCACCACGTTCTCGCTGCTGGTCGACGGCAAGAGCTACGACGTGGTCGCCGACATCGACCGCGAAGAGGTCGCGATCCAGGTCGTCGGCCAGCGCTTCGTCGTGCACGTCGAGGACGAACGCGAACGTGCGGCGCACGCGGTCTCCGGGCCGAAGGTGGGCGGCAAGCGCGAACTGCGCGCGTCGATGCCGGGCATCGTCAACGACGTCAAGGTGCAGGTCGGCGACGTCGTCGAGGAGGGCAAGACGCTGGTCGTGCTCGAGGCGATGAAGATGCAGAACCCGCTCGGCGCCGAAGCCGCGGGCAAGATCACGCGCATCGTCTGCAAGAAGGGCGAGGCGGTGGCCGCCGGTGCCTTGCTGCTCGAGATGGAGTGATGCACGCGGCTGCGTCGTCGCGTTCGTTCCGGCGCGCAGCCTTGTTGCTGTTTCTGCTGCTGCCGGCGTGTGCGCTGAGCGCGCGCCCGGTCGGCGAGGCGCTCGGTGCAGCCGCGGCTGACGAACTGCAGGGCCTCGTGCAGACCGCACTCGAAGCCGTGCAGAAGGCGCCGGACGACGCCCAAGCGCAGCTGCAGGCGAGCCGGCGCCTGTTCCAGCTCGCCGACCGCACGCTGCAGCAGGCGACTGCCGCGTGGCTCGCGGCGCACGCCGACGCGTCCCGCGCCGAAGTGCTCGCGGCAGACGACCAGGTCGCCGCGGCGGTGCGCCAGGACGTGGTGTCCTTGTGCACGCGCGGGCTCGAACTCGCCGACGCGGCCGCCGCCTCGCGCCCCGACGACGTCGCCGTGCGTTTGCACCAGGCGCTGCACCTGTCGCTGCTGGCGTGGGCCAACGGCCCGGCGCGTTCGCTGATGGCCGGCTACGGGCCGAAGATGGTGAAGGCGATCGACCGGGCGCTGGCGTTCGATGCGCGGCACGACGGCGGCGCGCCGCTGCGGCTGCAGGGGCGCTTTCGCGGCCAGGCGCCGTGGCCGTACGGCGACGTGCCGAAGGCGAAGGACGCGCTGCAGCAGGCGTGTGCGGTGGCGTCGTTGCCGGTGAACCATCTGTTCTTCGGCGATGTGCTGCACAAGGCCGGCGAAGTCGAAGCGGCGCTGCAGCAGTGGCAGCTGGCGACGACGGCGACCCTGGACGACTCGACGCGCTGGTCGGCGGACCTGCTGCGCACGCTGGCGCGCGCACGCCTCGCTGCGAGGAACTGAGCGCGGCGCCGCGCCCTGCCTCCAGTCGCGGCCGCATGCCCGCCGATCGTCCGTAGGTGGCAGGCGCAGGAACCAATGCGAGTTCGGCCGTAGGCGTCGCTTGGCGACGGGGCCGCAAGGTCGCTGCCGCGGCGATGCTCGGCGGGATGGTGCTCGCCGTCGGCTGGATGCTGTGCGGGAGACCCGTGGCGACGGACCGCTGCGGGTTCGCAGGCTTGCTACTGGCCGGCGGCATCGGCATCGGCGTGCTCGCCGCCCTCGCGTCGGCGACGCAGCTCCCCGCTGCCGCGGCCGAGCGGCTGCACGGGCGATGGGCCGTTCGGCCCGCTTTGGCAGAGGCGGTGGCCTTGCTCGTGAGCATGGTGGTGTGGCCGCTCGCTGGTCTCGCGGTCGGGCAGGTGGCGGCGGCAGTGCTCGACACCTCGTGGCAGCAGCCGTTCACGTGGTGGGTGTGCTGTTCGGAGCATCGCGCGGCCAGCTGGCTGGCCTTGGCCGTGCTCTGGGCCTGGTCGCTGACGCCTTGGGCCTACGCGCTGGTGGCCTGGCAGCAGGGCGCGCGTTGGGCCCGTTGGTCGGCGTTCTCGGCGGTGCTCCTGGCGGTGCCGTTCGCAGTGGCGAACTCGTGGTCGGCGGTGGCCGAGCCGTTGCTACGCGAGTGGCGCGTGCCGGGCTGGCTGCTCGCCTTGCCTTGGCTCGGCATGGCTGGCGGCTGCGTCGTGCGCGCGGCGATGCACGGCAGTGCCTGGCTCCGGGGTTTCGCCTTCGCTGCGACGCTCGTCGGTGGCGGCCTCGTCGGCGTGGCAGACCATGCCGAGGCGCCGGCGCCGGGCTTGCCGCCGGCCGGACCGCAGTTGTCCCACATCGACAGCGTGACGCCGGACCTGCGCTACGTCGTCGGCCTGGGCCGCTTGCCGTCGATGGCCGGCGAAGGACTCGTGCCCATGCGCCTCGACCTCGAGGCTGGCCTCGTCGAACCCCTGGGCGAGCCGAGTTCCATTTGGGTTTATTCGCCGGTGTTCGGCCCAGGCGGCTCGATCCACTCGCCAGGCATGCGCATGCTGTGGCAGCAAGGAGGGCCGTCCGTGTCGTCGGCGATCCTGGTGGTCGCGTTGGCGACGGGCGAAAATCACGTCGTGCGGCCGCCAGCCGGCGGTTCCTGGGGGCCGGGCCCCGAGCTGCTCGACCACGCGGAACGCGACCTGCGTCAGCACCTCGACCTGCGCGCGCCAGGTTGGCGCGGTCGGTTCGTCGGCGACACCATCGAGTGGACCGCTACCGACGGTTCGGTCGAACTCCGATCATGGCCGTCGGCGCATGGCCGCGTACTCGGCGTCGCCGGCCATGCCGTGCGCACGGATGCCGGGCTCTACGTGCCGCGCACGAACACGCTGTGGGCGGACTCCGGCCACTACCCTTCGACGGTGGTCGGTCGCTGGCGGCTCGCAAAACAAGACAGCCATCCTGGGCTCTGGACGAAGCATCGACATGGCGCCGAGTCGATGCTGTTGCCGCAGCTGGGGCGGCGCAGCCTGCTCGGGCTGCTCGACGACGAGCACGTGCTGTTCGGGCCGGGGGACGGCGCGACCGGCCTGCTTCTCTACGATCCTGAGCACGAACGCTGCGACGAGCTCGGCGAGGCCGCTGCTCTCGACGATGTCCAAGTCGTCCCAACGGCGCCGTGGTCGAGTTGGATGTCGCGCGATCCTGCTGGGGTCGTCTGGGTCGAAGGCACCGAGCGACATCGTTGGTGGCGCTGGGGCCTCGACCCCGCGACGCGCCGCGTGCGGCGTTTCGACCAAGCACTGCGCGGCCAGGTGCTCGGCTTCCGTGCTGGCGACACGGTTCGCGTCGCATGGCTCGGCCAGATCCTCGACGTCGGACTGCGCGACGGCAGTCGGCGGGTCGTGTGGCCGCCGGCGAACAGCTCGGTGCCGGCCGCGGCCCCGCGTTGACGGGTCAGGCTCAGCGCGTCTCGGCCTGCAGTCGCAGCGTCATCGTGTGCGTGGCTCCCGGCGCCAGCTCGAGCGCTTCGCTCTTCACGTTCGCGGTCTCGATGCAGCAGAACTTCGTCCAGTCGTCGGCGGCCATCTGCGACAGCTTCGCCGTCTTCGCCGGCCAGGGATTCCAGACGATCGCCGAGCGCGCGTTCTTGCTGTGCAGCACGACCGTGTGCTTCAGCGTCGGCGCCCGCAGTTCGAGGCGATCGGGCGTGCCGTGGAACACGCGGTCGGTCTCGGCGCGGAAGTGCAGCGGCGCGCGTGGATCCCAGCCGGTCTCGGGAGCGCTCGCGGTCTCGGTGCAGCGCACGCCTTCGAGGCCGTGCACCGTCGCCGTGTGCACGTCGCCAACGGCGAAGTAGGTGTGCAGCGCTTCTTCGCAGCGGAACGGCGCGGTGCCGCGGTTCTCGATCGACAGCGCCAGCTGCAGGCCGTCGCGCAGGTCGATCGAAAAGCGCAGCGCGAACGCGTGCGGCCACAGCGCGCGCGTCTTCTCGTCGTCCTGCGTCGCCAGCACGACGCGCGGGCCCGCTTCCGCCGCCGCGACCCGCCACTCGAGCGTGCGCGCGAAGCCGTGTGCTGGCAGCTTCTTGTCGGTCGGATGGTCGCCGAACCACGGGAACACCAGCGGCACGCCGCCGCGCACCGGCTTGCCCGCTGCGTACTCGGGTTTGCTCGCGGTCCACAGCACGTCGCGATCGCCGACGTGCCACGACAGCAACTGCGCCCCGCACAAGGCGACGAGCACGCGTCCGCCTTGGCCGTCGAGTTGCAGCGCGGCGCGGCCGCCTGGGTCCTTCGTCGCGGTGATGCCGGCCGGGAAGTTCTGGCTCATCGCCGCATTGGAGCGCGGGCGCGCATTGCTTTCCGCATCCGGCTCGGCTACGAGACCGCGCGTTCCCCGCGGGGAAGTCCGGTGCGAAGCCGGCGCTGTCCCGCAGCTGTGACCGAGGACGAACGCGAACGACGCCACTGGTGCGGCCCGACGGCCACGCTGGGAAGGGTTCGCCAGTAGGACGATCCGGAAGCCAGAACATCCGCGTGGAACCGGCGCCGAGAGGGCGCTGTCCAACTGCTCCTCGTCCGCGGCGCGAACGACGCCGCGCGAGTCATGAACCCGTTCCGTCAAGCGATCCGTTCGCACGGCGCGCCGTCCCCGGCCCGCCTCGTGGCCGCAGTCCGTTCCGGGCTGCTGGCCGTCTCCGTCCCCGCCACGCTCGCCGCCTTCGTCGCCACCTCGGTCGCGACCTCGCTGCCAGCGCAGAGCCCGTTCGCCTCGTCGGTCGTGTCGTCGAACACGAACGGCGGGGCCGGCGGCGGCATCTTCAACCCGAGCAACGCGCTCGGCGCCCCAGGCGGCGCCACCAGCGTGCATTCGCTCGGCATCGGCGGCGAGCTGACGCTGCAGTTCGTGCCGCCGATCGTCGACCGGCCCGGCGCCGACCTGATCGTCGGCGAGAACCCGTTCCGCCTCGCGGGCACGTGGTGGCAGACGTTCGCCGAGGTGGCGTTCGTCGAGGTTTCGAGCAACGGCGTCGACTTCGTGCGCTTCCCGGCGCGCTACTTCGGCGCCGTGACGTCGCCCGGTGCGTTCGGCACGGTGCCGGTCGGCGCCTACCAGAACCTCGCCGGCCAGACGCCGGTGCTGGCCGGGCCGCCGGGCATCGACGCGCGCGACGTCGTCGAAGCCGGCGGCGACGCGTTCGACCTCGGCGACCTCGCCGCCGAGCCGCTGGTGGCGAACGGCACCGTCGACCTGCAGGCGATCGCCTACGTGCGCCTCGTCGACGTCCAGAACGGCAGCTCGCTCGATGCCGTCGGTACGACGATCTTCGACGCCGGCAGCGGCAGCGCCGACATCGACTGCGTCACCGCGATCCACCAGCAGGGGGCTACCGTCGGCAGCCCGCCGCGCATCGACCTCGCGATCGCGATCGACGGCACGATGACGATGCGGCTCGAGGATCCGGACGGCTGGCAGGACCTCGATCCGAGCAGCCTGCGCGGGGCGCTGTTCGGCATCCCGGTCGACGCGTTCGGCCTGCTGACGGCGTTCACGGTGGTGGCGGCCGACGCCACCGGCTTCTCGCTGGTGCAGCCGTTCCCGCTGCCGAACGACCTGCTGTTCACGCTGTCGTTCTCGGTCAAGGACCTCGCCGGCAACCGCAGCGGTCAGGCGCGCCCGCGGCCTACCTTCTGATCCGAGCGCTCGCTGCCATCGCGAGCGGCGTCGGCGCCGGGTGGCGTCGGCGGCGCCGCGGCGCAGCGAGCGCAGACGCATGCGACGCCGCGCGCCGCCGCTGGGATCCGCGCGAGCGTCGCCTCGGCGATCGTGGCACGAACGCACCAGCAGTCACTGCAGCGCGTGCCGCACCTGGCGGCGGCCGCAGCCGCGCAGGCGTTCGGCTCCCCGCACAGCGGGCACCGCTCCGGGTCGACGGTCGTCATCGCCGCAGCTTCGTCGATCGACGCGGCCGCCGCCAGCGAGGGGCCGCGACGTCGCTCACGACTTCATCTGCTTCAGCTTGGCGATCGCGCCGAGCACGTTCTTGCCACCGGACGAACGGCTGCCCGTCTGGTAGCCGCCGCCGTCGGCTGCCTTGCCGTCGCCTGCGGCCGGAGCCGTCGGCGTCGGCGCTGCCGCCGGTGCACTCGGGGCAGTGGCCGCCGGCGGCGCGCTCGGTGCCGCCGCTGCGGGGGCTGCCGCTGGCGCTGGCGCTGCGGTGGTCGCGACGCGCACGCCGCTCTTCACCGCTGCGTGGATCTGCGCCACCGACGTCGCGACGGTGGCGACCTCGCGTTGGATGTCGCGCACCGCGTTCTCGAGGCCGCCGAGGTTGCCGTCGCGCAGCTGCACGATGCCGTCCTGCAGCCCACGCGTGGCCCGATCGAGCTTGTCCTGCAGTTCGCCCGCGGCCTTCTTCACGCCGTCGGCGCGCAGCAGCTCCTGCATCGTCTCGCGCGACTTCGTCGCCGACTCTTCGAGGCGCAGCAGGCTCTTGCGCACCTCGCTGTCCTCGAGCCGCTGCGCGATCGCGGCCATGCCGACTTCGAGGCGACCGACCTGCTGCTGCAGCGGCTGCAGGGCCGCGGCCGGCGACTGACCGGCCAGGGCCTCGACCTTCTGCACCAGCTTCAGCATGTTGTTCTGCAGGTCGGCGAGATCCTGCTTGCCGGCCGGGCTCTTCAGCTGCGTCTCCATGCGCAGCAGCGCCGAACGCGAACTCTCGCCGTTCGCTTCGACCTGGCTCTTCACCGTCGCCAACACGCCGGCGAGGTCGGTGCCCTGATTGGCGATCTCCATCAGGGGCTTGCCGTACATCTTGAAGGCCTTCGTCAGGTTGTTCAGCTTCTCGTCCTGCCGCTGCAGGGCGAGCATCACGTGCTGGAGGTCTTCTTCGCCGGCGACCGGGCGCTCGTTGGTCGACGCTTGCGCCGACAGCAGGCCGTGCAGCCCCTGGTGCAGCTTCTCGGCTTCGGCGGCGCGGCGCACCTCGGCGTCGTCGAGCTTCTGCTGCAGGCGCGCCGTGCGGCGCATGCTGGCGCCGGCGGCGACCAGCACGAGACCGCAGACGAACAGTCCCTGCGGGCCGAAACCCTGGTTGGTGAGTGCGGCGACGGCGTCGACCGGCAGGCGCGGCATCAGCAGCGCGAATGCCGCGGTCAGCACGCCGGCGCCGAGGAACAGGCCGCCGCCAGGGCTGCTGGCAGGCCGGCGGTGCAGCGCGCGACCGCGGGCGGTGCGGCTCGGCGGTGCGGCCTTGGCGACGGCGGCGGCTTCGTCCGTCGGAGCCTCCGGGCTCGCTTCGGCGCCGACGGTCGACGTGGCGTCGTTCTCGTCCGCAGGAAGCGGGGCTGCGTCCTCGGCAGGAAGCGCCTCCGTTCCTTCGGTGGCGACCGTGCTCTCGGCCTCGGTCGCGGTCGACGTCTCGAGGAAGCTGGGCAAGTCGGCCCGCTTTTGGTCCTGCGTTCTCTTCATGGTGTTGGCGCTGCCTCGCGTCGGAGATCGGCAGTTGGGCCGGAGGGGATGAAGCAGGCGTGTTGCAAACTGCGTCACCGTCCCCGAAAACCTCGTGCCACCGATGGCTCGCAAGCTGAAAGGCATCGCCGCCGCGCGCGGAGTCGCGATCGCACCGATCGTGCACTTCCACACGACGCTCGACCACATCCCGACGTGGAAGGTCGCGGACGGCGCCGTCGAGGCCGAGAAGGCCCGCTTGCAGGGCGCGGTCGACAACGTCGCCCGCAACCTGGTGCAGCTGCAGCAGGAGTTGGCCGGCTCGCTCGGCAAGCACGACGTGCGCATCTACGACGCGCAGCTGGCGATCCTGCACGACCAGACGTTCCAGCGCGACGTCGGCAACGAGGTCGAGCAGCACCGCGTCAACCTCGAGGTGGCGCTGCAGCGGGTCATCGCCCGCTACGAGGGCGTGTTCGCGGCGATGGAGAACCCGGCGATGCGCGAGCGCGCCGCCGACCTGCGCGACATCGGCCGCCAGCTGGTCGGCGCGCTGGTCGCTTCCGAACGGCAGAAGTACACCGCCAACGGCTGCGACTACCTGTTCGCCGCCGACGAGTTCCTGCCCAGCGACGCCGGCCTGCTCGACCGTGCGCACATCCGCGGCATCGTCACCGCGCACGGCGGCAAGTACTCGCACGGCGCCATCCTCGCGCGATCGCTCGGCATCCCGGCCGTGGTCGGCATCGACCAGATCATGCTGGAGTCGAGCACCGGCTCGCAGGCGATCGTCGACGGCGACGCCGGCATTGTGATCCTCGAGCCGTCGGCGGAGGACCTCGCCGACTACGAGCAGCGCCTGCGCGAGCAGCACGCCGTCGACCGCCGCATCGCCGAGGTTCGCTTCCAGCCGTCGGTGACGCCGGACGGGGTCGCCGTCGGCTTGTTCGCCAACGCCGAGGGTGTGCGCGACCTCGACGGGCTCGAGGTCGACGTCATCGCCGGCATCGGCCTGTTCCGCACCGAGTTCGCGTTCATGGAGCGGCGGCAGTTCCCGAGCGAGAACGAGCAGGTGGCGATGTACCGCCGCGCGATGGAAGGGGCGAAGGGCAAGCCGGTGACGTTCCGCACGCTGGACGTCGGTGGCGACAAGCCGCTGGGCTACTTCCGCATGCCCGAGGAACGCAACCCGGTGCTCGGTTGGCGCGGCATCCGCCTGTGCCTCGACTGGCCGGACATCCTCTACACGCAGATGCGTGCGATCCTCCGCGCCAGCGCCCTCGGCCACGCGCGCATCCTGCTGCCGATGGTCACCACGCGCAGCGAGGTCGTGCGCTGCCGCGAAGTGCTCGACCAGCTGAAGGCGGACCTGAAGGCCACCGGCGTGCCGTTCGATCCCGAGATCGAACTCGGCGTCATGGTCGAGGTGCCGGTGCTGGTGCCGGTGCTGCCCGACGTGCTGCCGATCGCCGACTTCGTGTCGGTCGGCACCAACGACCTGGTGCAGTACCTGCTGGCGATCGACCGCGACAACCAGCGGGTGGCGAAGATGTACGACCCGTTCCATCCGGGCGTGCTGCGCGTGCTGCAGCAGATCGCGGTCGCCGCCAACGCCGCCGGCAAGAGCGCGTCGATCTGCGGCGAGATCGCCGGCGACCACTGGTTCACGCCGATCCTGGTGGGGCTCGGCTACCGCGAGCTGTCGATGGCGCCGGTGTTCCTGCCCCGCGTCAAGCTGATGCTGCGAAGCTTCACCCTCGCCGAGTGCGAGGCGCTGGCGGCGCGCGCGCTGGCGATGTCGTCGACCGGGGCGGTGCGGCGCCTGGTGCAGGAGGAGATCCAGCCGCGCTGGTCGCAGAAGCTGGTCACCGGGGTCGAGGAGGCACGGTGAACGAGCCGCGCGGGTTGCGGCGGGGCAACTGGTCGGTCACGGAGCTGGAGCGCTTGCGCCAGCTGCTGCCGCGCCGCGGTGTCGAGGCGATGGCGGCGTTGCTGCGGCGCTCGGTCGCCAGCGTGCAGCGCAAGGCGGCCGAGATGTTGCGCGTGCCCCCGCGTCGCGGCGACTGGACTGCGAGCGACGAGCAGATGCTGCGCGAGTCGTTCGGCGCGCTCGACCTGCACCTGCTGTCGTTGGCGCTCGGGCGGCAGCCGGCCGACGTGCGGCGCCGGGCGGAGTTGCTGCGCGCCAACGTGCGCCACGGCCCCTGGACCCGCGCCGAGGAGTTGCTGCTGAAGGACCTCTACGGCACGCGCTTCGACGCCGACCTCGAGGTGAGCCTGTCGCGGTCCGCCGCCGACATCGTCGCCGCCGCCAGGCGGTTGTGCCTTGCCAAGGACAAGCGGTTCGCCGCCCGGGCCGAGCCGGACGAGGTCGCGCCGCAACGCATGCCGCGCTGGACGGCGGCCGAGGTCGAGCACCTGCGTGCTTGCTATCCGGACCGCCCGAACCTCGAGGTCGCGCGGTTGCTCGGCCGCACGGTCACCAGCGTCGCCAACAAGGCGAACCTGCTCGGGCTGAAGAAGGCGCCCCAGGTGCTGGCCGACATCGGCCGCAAGAACGTCGGCCTGCGCTACGGCCGCGACGACTCTGGAGCGGGCTCGGTGGGCGGCGAGGCCGCGGCCGACGGCGCCAGCAGCTCGTAGTCCGGCGGCCCGACCGTTGGCACCGCACGTTCCTCCGGGCGCCGCCGGCACGGCCGTGCTTTCCCGACACACGCCTCAACTTCGCTGCGGTCGACGGTCGATGCAGCAGGAGCGCGGAACCCCGTCAGGTTCCGACACGAGGTACGTCATGGAAATCGTGGGTAAGAAGAGCCAAGGCCTGTCGGTCACGACGCTCAAGGACGACAAGACGGTCATCATCTCGTTCAATGACCGCAGCCTGAACTTCTACGTCACCGACTCCCTGAAGGAGTCGTTGAAGGAGACGATCAACGGCAAGATCGAGGACGGCTATCAGCATTTCGTGCTGAACCTCGACAACGTCAAGATCATCGACTCCTGCGGAGTCGGGCTGATCATCGTCGCCAACAACGTGACGTCGTCGCGCAACTGCAAGCTCTACCTGAGCAACATCAAGCCGTTCATCGTGAAGATCTTCGAGATCATGCGGATCTCGAAGCACCTCGCGATCTACGACAAGGAAGACGACGCGCTGGCCGCCATCAAGGGCGCGCAGTAGCGACCTCCTCGCCGTCGTAGGGCTTGACCGGGTGCGGGCGTGCCCAGCACTCCGCTTCCCGATCGGTTCGTCTCCGCATGGCCACGACCGCGAGCATCCTGATCGTCGACCCTGGTGCAGCCGCACCGTGGTTGCACGATCGACTGACCGCGCTCGGTGCTTTGGTGTCCGTGACGGCGGACGCCGGTGGGGCGCTGCACGCCCTGGAAGTCGACCGTCCTCTCGCCCTGTGCCTCGTCGACGCCGGCGACGCAGGCGAACGACTCGTCGAAGCAGCGCGGCGCCACGGGGTGCCATTGCTGCTGGCCGGCTCGGATGCCGCGGCCGAACTCTACGAACGGGCCCTCGCCGCGGGTGCGTTCGGCGTGATCGCCGGCGACGGCACCGCGGCGCAGGCCGCGGCCTTGCTGGCGCGTCTCGCAGCGGCGCGCGCCGAGGCCGACCCGCTGCACGAAGAGGTGCGGCGGCTGCGGTTTCAGTCGGAGGAGCTGCGGCGGCGATGTGCGCAGCAGGCCGAGCGCTTCCAGGAGAACCAGGAGACCTTCTTCCTCGACCTGTCGCGGATGATGACCATCATCACCAACATCATGGACGGCATCGTCTTCGTCGACCGTGCCGGCAACGTCACGCTGATGAACCCGGTCGCCGAGGATCTGCTCGGCGCCAAGTCGTTCGTCGCGATCGGCAAGCCGCTGGCCACGCTGCAGGGGCGCCGCGACCTGCTGCAGACGCTGGCCGCCGACCATGCGCGCATGGGCACGCAGAAGGAGGTCGTGCAGACGGTGGAAGTGCACCACAGCGAGCAGGACCTGCTCTACATCAAGTGCATGACCAGTCGCGTGCTCGACTACCGCGGCCAGCCGGCTGGTGTGCTGACGGTGCTGCGCGACGTCACCGCCGAGTTCAAGACCGACCAGCTGAAGAACCAGTACCTGTCGATCGTCGCACACGAGCTGCGCACGCCGCTGACCGGCATCAAGACGTTCGCGACGATGCTGACGAAGGGCACGCTGGGCTCGCTGACCGAGCGCCAGTCCCGCGTCTGCGACTCGATCCGCGAGCAGTCGGTGCGGCTCGAGCACCAGATCGACAAGCTGATCAACCTCGGCAACCTCGAGTCGGCCGACTACGGCCAGGACCGCGAGGTGATCCCGGTGGTGGAGTTCGCCGCCGGCATGCTGGCGCCGTTCGAGCAACCGGCGCGCGACCGGCGCATCCAGCTGTCCTTCCACATGGACCCGACCGAGGAGTGCCTGTTCGCCGATCGCGCCGACCTGCGGCGCGCTTGCCAGGCGCTGGTCGAGAACGCGGTCAAGTTCGCGCGCGACGGCGGCGTCGTCGAGGTCGGCATCGAGCGGCAGGGCGGCGAGCTGCGGTTCCGCGTCAAGGACGACGGCATCGGCATCGACCCGCGCTACCACCGCCGCATCTTCGAGAAGTTCTTCCAGGTCGAGGACCCGCTGACCCGCCACCACGGCGGTGCCGGCCTCGGCCTGTTCGTCGCCCGTGGCATCGTCGAAGCACACGGAAGTCGCATCGAGGTCTCCAGCCAGCTGGGGCAAGGTGCCGATTTCTCCTTCGCGCTGCCCGTGCACCGGCAGCTGGTGCCCGCCGTGTCGTCCGCTATCCAGTCGCAGTGAGTTCCGTATGCAACGAACCGTCCTGATCATCGAAGACGAGAAGCTGATCATCGTCTCCACCCAGATGGTGCTCGAGGCAGCGGGCTTCCGCGTCGAGTCCGCGACCAACGGCGAGGACGGCATCGCCAAGGCCAAGGGCCAGAGCCCCGACCTGATCCTGCTCGACATCATGATGCCGGGCATCGACGGCTGGGAGACGCTGACCCGCCTGAAGCGCGACGCCGCGACCGCCGGCATCCCGGTGGTGATCTTCACCGCGCGCGAGCATTCGCGCGGCCATCAGAAGAGCGCCGAGATGGGGGCCGCGGACTACTTCCGCAAGCCGTTCGAACCCGACGAGCTGATCGAGCTGGTCGAGAAGCACTGCGGCCAGAAGGCCTGAGACCCGGCCGCTCGCTCCGGCCGCCGACGGCCGACGGAGGTTCCACGTGCAGCGCTGCCTCGTCGCCTTGTGGTCCCTGCTGTCCGTGAGCCACGGCGGCGAGGAATCGGAACGGCTCGCGGTCGCCACCGACGCGGTGCGCGTCCTGGGCGAGCACGTCGCCGTCTACGGCGAGGTGCGCCTGGCGGTCGTCGCCGGCGTGCTGGCGACCGACGTCGCCGACTTCGGCGCCGAAGCGGTGGCCGCCGCGCACGGGCTGGCGGCGACCTTTCGCGCGGCGGCGGTCGCCGAGGTGCGGCCGCGACGCGACGTGACACCCGCCCAGCTGGCGGCCTGGGCCGTGGGCATGGTGCAGGCTGCGGCGTCGCCGTCGGTGCGGACGTCGCTGCCGTCGCTGCCGGGCGTCGCCGTCGTGTTGCTCGAGCGCGCCGACGATCCGGCGGAACCCCTGCGTCGCCTGCAGCGTGCCGCCGAGCCGCGCGGCGCCGACTCCGCGCTGCGTTCGGTCTACGTGCAGCACCGCCTGATCACGGGCCTGCCGACGCTGCCGGGCGTGGCGCCGGCGACCGCGAAGGCGGTGGTGCAGATGGTGGTGGAGCGGCTCCTGGCGCTGCCGGGCGGGCTCGAGCCGCTGATGCTGCTGCAGCAGGACGGCGCGCTGCTGCAGACCGGCATCCGCGTCGCGGTGCTGGCGGTGCTGACGGCGCGCGCGGCCGGTTGGCCGGACGAACGACTGGCCGAGATCGGCGCCGCCGCCCTGCTGCACGACCTCGGCTGCATCCTCGACGAACTGCGCCCTGGGCCGGCGTCGTTCGCCTGGCTGCTCGAACGTGGCACCGACGACCTGTGGCTTCGCTGCGCGTTGGTGGCGCGCACGTGGCGCCAGGAGCATGGTGCGCTCGACGAAGTCGGCCACGGTGGCCTCGCGGCCGCGGCGCTGGTGCGTCTCGCCGCGACGATCGAAGCGGAACTGCGTCGCGACGGTCGCGTGCTCGTGGGCCGCATCGAGGATGCGGCGCGCGCCGGCGCGTTCCCGGCGGAGCTGGTGGCGGTGGTGCCCGACGCGGTGTTCGCCACCGCCTGACCTGGCTGCGCGTGGCGAGGCCGCGCGCGTCCACGTTCACTCGTGGCGCAGGGCCTCGACCGGGTCCATGTTCGCCGCGCGCCACGCCGGATACAGGCCGAACACCACGCCGACGACGGCGGAGATGCCGAAAGCGAGGGCGACGTGCTCGAAGCGGATGTCGGTCGGCTGCTTGAAGTAGTAGCGGATCAGTCTGGGCACGACGACGCCCAGGCCGACGCCGGCGAGGCCGCCGAGCGCCGACAAGACGCCGGCTTCGACCAGGAACTGCTGCACGATGTGCTTCTTCTTGGCGCCGAGTGCGCGGCGGATGCCGATTTCGCGCGTGCGCTCGGTCACCGTCGCCAGCATCACGTTCATGATGCCGATGCCGCCGACCAGCAGGCTGATCGAGGCGATGACGGCGAGCACGAGGTTGAACATCTTCTGCGTCGCCTCGGCCTTCTGCAGCAGCTCGAGCGGCACCGTGATCTCGGTGTCCTTCTTGTTGCCGTGTGCCGGCTTCAGCATGTACTCGACGACCGCAGCGGCGGTCTCGACCTCCTCCATGCTCGGCAACTTGACCTTGATCTCGTGCAGCTCGACCTGCTCGTAACGGTTGATCAGCGGGTTGCGCACGGTGTCGCCGAAGCGCCGCCGCGAACTGCTGAGCGGGATGAACGCGCACTCGTCGAGCGTGGTGCCGTTCGGCGACGCGGCGCGGCCCTGGTACTCGAGCACGCCGACGACTTCGAAGCGGTCCTCGATGCCGACCAGCACGGTCTGGCCGACCGGATCCTCGAGCGGGAACAGGGTCTTCGCCAGGCTCTTGCCGAGCACGCAGACGTTGGTCTGGCGCACGAGATCGAGGTCCGACAGCCAGCGGCCCTCGTGCACCTTCATGTTGGTCACGTCGAGGAACAGCGGCTCGGTGCCGATGATCATCGTCTGCGCCCAGGCTTCGCCGTGCACGACGCCGCGCTGGAACTCGCGCGCCCGCACGACGGTCGCGTGCGGCAGCAGGTTCTGGATGCGGTCGGCCTCCTGGTAGAACAGGCCGTAGCCGAGGATGCTCATCATGCTCGTCGACGAGCTCTGCTGCGTCTCCTCGGGCTTCTTGCTGCGCACCAGGACGTTGGTGACGCCCATGTCCTTGTACTGCTTCAGCGTCTCGGCCGAAGCGCCTTCGCCGACGGCGAGCATCGCGATCACCGAGGCGACGCCGAACAGGATGCCGGCGGTCGTCAGCGTGCTGCGCAGCTTGTGCAGCATCAGGCTCTTCAAGCCGAGCCGGACCATGCGCATGGTGTCGGCGATCATGCGCCACCTCCGGCCGCAGCACCGCTGCTCGCATTCGCCCGGTTGTCGACGAGCTTCTCGACCTTGCCGTCGCGCAGCCACAGCGTGTGGTCGGCGCGTTCGGCGACCTTCGGGTTGTGGGTGACGATGACGATGGTCACGCCGTCCTTCCGCAGGTCGTCGAACAGGTCGAGGATCTCGCGCTCGGTGTTGCTGTCGAGGTTGCCGGTCGCTTCGTCGGCGAGCAGGAACAGCGGGTCGTTCATCAGCGAACGCGCGATCGCGACGCGCTGCTGCTGGCCGCCCGACAGTTCGAGCGGCCGGTGTTCGAGGCGCTTGCCGAGGCCGACGCGATCGGCGAGGTACTCGGCCTTGGCGCGCGACTCGGGGCCGACGCGGCCCTGGTAGAACAGCGGCACCTCGAGGTTCTCCAGCACCGTCAGCTGCGGGATCAGGTTGAACGACTGGAAGATGAACCCGATCTCGCGCCCGCGCACGTCGCTGAGCTGGTCGTCGCCGAGGCGGCTGACGTCGCGGCCGCCGACGCGGTACTCGCCGCTGGTCGGGCGATCGAGGCAACCGAGGATGTTCAGCATCGTGCTCTTGCCGGAGCCCGAGCGACCCATGATGGCGAGGTAGTCGCCCTTCGCGACCTGCATCGACACGCCGTTCAGGGCGCGCACGATGTTGTCCTTGCCCATCACGTAGTGACGGTGCACGTCGACGAACTCGGCGATGACGGGGCGTTCCTGGGTCACGGGCGTGTTCCGCTCAGTTGCCGCCGTTCGGGGCGCCGCCGCCACCGTCGCCATTGCCGCCGCCGCGGCCACCGCCGCCCGACCCGCGGCCGCCCATGGCACTGCGCATCGCCGCGGAGATCTTGTCCTGGAACGACTGCGCGGTCGGCAGGTCGTTGGCGTCGAGCGCCTTGCGCAGCGACGCGACGTTCGACTCCAGCTCCTTGGAGGCCTCTTCCCCGAGGCTGCCGCGCATGCGGTCCATCATCGACGACATGCCGTCGAGCCGTTCCTTGGCCTGCGCCAGCTCCTCGGGCGTCATGTCGGCGAACTTCTTGCGCTGGCCGCCGCCCTGGCGCGGCCGCCGTGCTTCGCCGGCGCCGGCGGTGGCTTCGGCCGGAGCGGCGCCGGCACCTGGAGCCGCTGCTCCGGGTTGGCCGGCAGCACCCGCGGCCGGGGTGTTCGGCGCCGGCGGCGGCGTCGCCACCACCGGCTGCTCGAGCTTCGGCGGCGTGAAGCCGGCGGGCGGCTTCAGGTAGATGACGTCGCCTTCCTTCAGCCCCTCGAGCACCTCGACTCGTTCGGAGTTCTGCCGACCGACCTTGATGCGCACGGCTTCGGGGCCGTTCGCGCCCTGCTTGCAGACGTAGTTGACGGCGCGATCGCGCTCGACGGCCTGCAGTGGCACCGGCAGCGTGTTCTTCACCGTGTCGACCATGATGGTCACGTTCGCCGCCATGCGCGAACGCAAGCGGCCGTCCGGGTTGTCGCTGTCGAGCTCGACGACCGTCGTGTAGACCTTGCGGTCGCTGGTCATCCAGCCGCTGTTGCTGTCGGCGACTGGCGCCACGCTGGTGACGCGGCCCTGGAACGTCTCGCCCTGGAAGGCCTCGATGTTGACCGCCGCGGGCTGCCCGCGCAGCACCTTGTCGACCTGCGCCTCCTGCACCTTGATGACGCATCGCATCTTGGTGGTGTCGGGCAGGATGATCAGTTCCTGCCGCTCGCGCACCTGCACGCCTTCGCGCACGGCCTCGCCGCCGCCGCGATTGCGGTCGATGCGCGCGTAGACGACGGTGCCGGGCGTCGGCGCCAGGATCACGGCGCTCTTGATCTGGCGATCGAGGTTGTCGAGCCGCTCCTTCGCCAGGTCGAACTCGGCGATGCGGCTCTGCAGGTCGCTGTCGGCTTTGATCACCGCCGCTTCGTTGCTGCCCTTCACGCGCTCGAGCTCGAGCGACGCGTTGTCGCGGTCCTGCGTCAGCTTGATGCGTTCGCGCGCCAGCGTGTAGTTGACCAGCAGGTCGAGGTCGTTCCACGCCAGCGACACCTTCGACATCTGCGACTGGTAGTTCAGGCGGTCCTTCTCCAGCTCGCTGCGGGTGATGAACTGGCGCTTGGCGAGCCGCCAGCTGTGGCCGAACGTGTCCTCCTTCACCTTCAGGTCGGCCATCGCCAGCTTGATGGCGTCGGCCTGCTGCAGGATCTTGTTGGCCATGTCGCCCATGTCGCGCTCCTCCGCCTCGCGGCGCAGGGTGACGAGCGCCTCGGGGCTCGGCGGCTGCGAGGTGCCGGTGGCGGCGAAGTCGACGATCAGCAGTTCGTAGACCTTGTCGACGAGGCCGGCGTAGGCCTTCGGGTCGACCGCGGTGACCAGGTTCTCCATCATCTCCGGGTCGTTCGGCTGCGGCGCCGCGCCGGTCGTCGCCGGCTGCGCGTCGGACGGGTTCACCAGCGCTCGCACACGCTCGACCATGTCGCGGTTCTTGCCCTCGCTGCGGCCGCCGGACCGGCGCCCGAGCAGCTTCTCGAGCTCCATGTCGGCGATGCGCAGGTTCGACAGCGCGGTGTTGAGCTTGGTCGACAACTCCTTCTGCAGGATCTCCTTCTCCTTCCTGGCCTGGGTCAGCGCGGCTTCCGCCTTGGCCACCGAGATCGCCTGGTTGGCGCGCTTCTCGATCAGTTCGCTGACGTCGAGCTCGACCAGCTTCTCGCCCTGCTTCACCAGCGTGCCCTCGGGCACGATGTAGATGATCGTCGCCTGGCCTTCGACCTCGGAGCGAACGATCGTCTCACGCAGCGCCTGCAGCTCGGCGTTCTCGCGCACCGTGATCGGCAGGTCGTCGCGCTTCACCGTGAACAGCTTGGCGTCGCCGGTCGGGGTGGCGCCGCCGCCGCCCGAACAGGCGGCGAGCAGCGCGGCGAGGCTCGTCAAGGAGAGGCTTCGGCGGGGCATCGTCATCGTCATTCCGCGGTCTTGTTCGGCGGCATCGGCAGGTCGAGGTCGAAGCGCAGCCCGTGGGGCTCGAGCGTGATCGCTTCGAGGTTGTTCATCAAGGCGAGGCGGGCGATCGCATAGTCGACGATCGCCGAGTTGCGGCTCAGCTGCGCGGTCAGCAGCGAACGCTGCGCGTCGAGCTTCTCGAGCGCCTGCACGCGGCCGGCGTCGTAGAGGTCGGTGGTCGCCTCGAAGCGCTGCTCGCCGAGAACGACGGCCTGCTGCTGGATCTCGTAGGTGACCAGCGCCGCCTGGATGTCGCGCAGCGCGCGCCGCACGTTGGCGGTCAGCTGGTCCTGGTTCTGTTCGCGGGCGCGGATCGCCTGGTCGAAGGCGATCAGGGCGCTGCGGTAGGCGTTGCGCAGCGGCACGCGGTTCAGCAGCAGGTCGAGGTCGACGCCGGCCGACCAGTTGATCCTCGACCAGTCGAGGTCGAGGCCCTTGCCGTTCTCGGCAGGCACCGAGATGGCGCCAGTGAAGTCGAGCTGCATGCGCAGCGCGTCCTCGGCGATCAGCGTGCGGCGGCCGGCGTCCTCGACCTCGTCGACGATCGTGCGGTAGTCGTAGCGGCGCTGCAGCGACAACGCGATCGCGTCGGCTTCGGCGATCTGCACCGGCTGCACGCCGCGCGCCGCCAGGCGGTCGAGTTCGCTCGGGTCGAGTTCGATCTGCGCCGTGATCGGCAGGCCGAGCGACAGCTTGAACTGGTCGAGCGCCGTCTGCAGGCGGTTGCGCGCGGTGACGCGCTGCGCGTCGGCCGAGAACTCGTCCTGCTGGGCGCGGCCGAGGTCGGTGATGGTGCGGCGACCGGCCTTGAACAGCTCCTCGATCTGGCTGCGCAGCTCGACGAGGCGCTGGTAGGTGGCCTCGACGTTGGCGAGGTCGCGCATCTGCCGCACGACCGTCCAGTAGTCGCCGACCACGTCGGTGGCGAACTGCGCGCGGAAGCGTTCGTAGTCGCGCATCGCATAGACGACGTCGCGCTCGGCCTGGGTCAGCGGTTCGCGCGCGATGCGGCGGCCGGAGCCGCGCAGCAGCGGCTGCGTGATCGTCAGATCGAGGATCGAGCTGCCGTCGAAGCTGCCGCCGCTCAGCACCGAGCGCAGGAACGTCTGCACGAAGTTGGCGACGATGCGCGTGCCGGCGACGCTGTTCGCCTGCGCCGACAGGTCGTCGCCGACGCGCGCGTTGGCGCTGTCGTCGTCGGTGCCCGACACGCTGCCGGAGCCGCCGCCGCCGAACCGCAGCGAGAAGTCGTTGATGCTGCGCGTCAGGTTCAGGGCCGCCAGGTAGAGCGTCTCCTTCTGGCGCTGGTATTCGCGGCTGTTCTCGGCGGCGATGTCGAGCGCGTCGACCAGCGACAGCCGGACCGGCTCGGAGCTCTGCAACAGCCGTTTGCGCAGCGTGTCGACCGCGCGTTCGACCTGCATGTGGCGGCGGGCGCCGGTGAGTTGCGCCGAGGTGCCGTCGAGGATGCGGTAGACGTCGTGGTCGGCGGCTTCCTTGTTGCCCTCGGGGGAGTAGCAGGAGACGAACGACAGCAGCAGTGGCAGGGCGAAGGCGGGACGGCGCATGACGACGGACATCGCGCGGCGTTCCGATCGCCGCAGAGACTCGTAGTTAGAGGCGTGCCGGTGTTTTTTCTCCCCCGCAGCACGACTGTTACTACGATAGGACGGCTGGCGGTGGCGGCCGCTTCGGCTGCTGCACGGCGGGGGCATGGTGTCCATCTTGATCACGGCGGGGCCGACCCGCGAGTACCTCGACGACGTGCGGTTCCTGAGCAACGGCAGCTCGGGGCGCATGGGGTGCGCACTGGCCGCGGCCGCTGCGGCGGCGGGCCATCTGGTCACGCTCGTGCTCGGCCCGGTCGAGGTGACGCCACCGCCGAACGTGCGCGTCGTGCCAGTGGTGTCGGCGTTGGAGATGCAGGCTGCGGCGAACGAAGCGTTCGCGCACGCCGACGTCTGCATCGCCGCTGCGGCGGTCGCCGACTGGCGGCCCGCCGAGCGCGCGCACGGCAAGCCGGCGCGGAAGGCTGGCGAGACCACATTGCGACTGATACCGAACCCTGACATCGTCGCGGGCCTCGCCGCGGTGCGAGGCCGCCGCGTCGTCGTCGGCTTCGCCCTCGAGTCGCTCGCTGCCGGCATGGCGGCGGCGATCGCGCGCGGCCGCGACAAGCTCCAGCGCAAGCAACTGGACCTGGTGGTCGTCAACCTGCACGACACGATCGGCAGCGCCGAGGCCGAGTTCGTGTTGTGCCATGCAGACGGTCGGGACGAGGCGTTGCCGCGCCTCGACAAGAACGCCGCGGCGGCGCGCATCGTCGCCGCGGCGGAGAACCTGTGGCGAACGAGGACGAGCACGTGAGCAAGAGCGAAGGCAAGGCGGCGGAGTCGGCACCGAAGAAGCGGGCGCACCGGTTCGTACCCGTCGACGAAGTGCCCGGGCCGGGGCTGTCGCCGCGCGCGCGCGAAGTCGTGGCGCTGGCGCTGTGCGGCCTCGCGCTCTATGCGATGCTGAGCCTCGCCACGTTCCGCCTCGCCGATCCGGGCGCGCCGATCCCGACCGCCGGCATGTCGAACCTCGGCGGCGCCGTCGGCTACTACCTGGCGCTCGGCTTCACGCTGACGCTCGGCCTCGCCGGCTGGGTGCCGTTCGTGTTGCTGCTGCTCGGCTCGTTGTGGTTGTTCCTCGGCCGCGGCTGCGCGCGGCTCACCATCAAGGTGCTCGCCACCGTCGTGTTCGCCGCGCTGCTGGCGGTGCTGTTCGCCGGCAGCGACGGACAGGCGGCCGGCGGCGAGTCGGCGCCGTTCGGCGCCGGCGGCAACTTCGGCAAGATCGTCTCGCCGAAGCTCGATGCGGCGTTCGGTGGCACCGGCCGCCTGCTGCTGGTCGGCTTCGGTGCGCTGTTGGCGCTGCTGATCGCCACCGAGTGGATGTTCTCCGAACTGCTGGCGCGCGTGCTCGTGCTGCTCGAGGCCGGCTGGCGTCGCCTGCTGCGCCGCGAACCGGCGGCGGCGGTGGCCGGCGTTGGTGGTTCGCGCATCGCCGCTGGCGACGACGACGAGATCGAGGTCGGCACCGGTCGCCGTCGCCGCCGCAAGGCTGCGGCCGACGACCGCAACCAGGACGACGGCAACCAGGATGGCGCCGAGGTCGATGCCGAAGAGAAGCAGGTTGGTGCCGAGAAGTCGGATGCCGAGAAGTCGACGGGGCGCCGCGGTGGCAAGGCCGCGCGCGAGAAGGATGGCGACGCCGACGAGGTCGATGCCGAGCTCGCGGACGGCGACACCGCCGCGGAGCCGGCGGAATCGTCCAGCGGCGGCCGCCGTCGGCGCGCCAGCGCCCGCGGCGACGAGGCGGAAGCCGAGGACGGCGACGAGCCGGAGAGCGTGGGCGACCGCGTGGCACGCGACGACGACAGTCCGCGTCGCAAGGGGAGGCGCGGGGCGGCCGCGGCCGACGATGCCGACGGCGATGGCGACGGGGCCGACCGCGACGGCAAGGAAGCTGCGGCGAAGGCCGAAGACGGCGCGGTCAAGGGCAAGGAGCCCGCGGTGGTCGAGCCGCCGGTCGTCGTCGTGCCGCCGCCGCCGATCGTCGTGCTGAAGCCGAAGCCCAAGCCGAAGCCCAAACCGGCGCCGAAGCCGAAGAAGGCCGGCCAGGGCGCGTTGCCGTTCGAGGACTATCCGTTCCCGCCGATCGAGCTGTTCCAGGAGCCGCAGCTGAACGACGCGACCGCGACCTCCGACGTGCTGAATCGCGGCGGCCAGGCGATCGTCAACAAGCTGGCGAACTTCGGCATCGCCGCCGAGATCGTCGGCGCCTCGGTCGGCCCGGCGGTCACCCAGTACGAGCTGCGCCTCGCCGAGAGCATCCGCGTCAACAAGGTCCAGGGCTTCGAGTCCGACCTCGCGGCAGCGCTGAAAGCGGTGTCGGTGCGCGTCGTCGCCCCGATCCCGGGCCGCGACACGATCGGCATCGAGGTGCCGAATCCCGAGCGACAGAAGGTCTACATGCGCGACCTGCTCGACCAGTTCGGGCGCTCGGAGGACCTCGCGATCCCGCTGTATCTCGGCAAGGACGTCGGTGGCAGTCCGATCGTCGAGGATCTGGCGAAGATGCCGCACCTGCTGATCGCCGGCACCACCGGGTCGGGCAAGTCGGTGTGCATCAACACCATCCTGCTGTCGATCCTGATGACCCGCACGCCGCAGCAGGTCAAGCTGGTCCTGGTCGACCCGAAGATGGTGGAGCTGCAGGCCTACAAGCGGGTGCCGCACCTCTGCTGCGACGTCGTCACCAACATGAAGAAGGCCCCGGGTGTGCTGCAGTGGGCCGTCGACGAGATGGAGAACCGCTACGCGCTGCTGTCGGCCGCGGGCGTCAACCACATCAAGAACTACAACCGCCTCGGCCAGCAGGAACTCGCCAAGCGTTTGAAGCGCGAGCCCGATCCCGAGCGTGTGCAGCTGCCGTACGTCGTCATCGTCATCGACGAGTTCGCCGACCTGATGAACGTCGCGCAGAACGAGGTCGAAGAGCTGATCCAGCGCCTGGCGCAGAAGTCGCGCGCGGTCGGCATGCACGTGATCCTGGCGACGCAGCGGCCGAGCAGCGAAGTGATCACCGGCATCATCAAGGCGAACCTGCCGTGCCAGATCGCCTTCAAGGTCAACCGCCGCATCGACTCGCGCGTCATCCTCGACGCCAACGGGGCCGAGAAGCTGCTCGGTTTCGGCGACATGCTCTACATGCCGCCCGGTGGAGCGGCGCTGCTGCGCGCGCAGGGCACGTTCGTCGCCGACGACGAGATGCAGGCGGTGGTGCGCTTCCTCGAGGACCAGGGCCAGGAGCCGATGTTCACGCCGTCGCTGGTGCAGACGCAGAGCAGCTCGCGGCCGTCGGTGGCCGATCGCGACGAACGCTACCGCGAAGCCGTCGAGATCATCCTCGGCCAGCAGCGCGGCTCGGCGACGCTGCTGCAGCGGGCGCTGGCGGTCGGCTACACGCGCGCGACTCGGCTGCTCGAGCTGATGGAAGAGGACGGCCTGGTCGGTGCGTTCGTCGGCAGCAAGTCGCGCGACGTTCTGATGACGCTCGAGGAATACCGGGCGCGCGAAGATGCGCGCGAGGCCGAAGCGGATGCCGCCGCGGACGCTGGCGGCGGGGACGGCGACGCGGCCGAACTGGAAGGCGGCGACTCCGGGACCGGCGCTGGCGACACTGCGGGTGAGCTCGCGGTGGTGGACGCGGCGGTCGCCGGTGAGGAAGGGCTCGAAGCCGCGATCGAGGGTGGTGGCGACGCCGTCGCGGACGAAGATGCCGAAGCTGCGGAGGACGAGCGCGCCTGATCCAAGGGCGCGCTCGCGGGGCGGCCGCGCCGCGTTCCGGCGCTCGCGACGCTGTGGCTCGGTGCCGCGCGTGGCCCAATCGCTTGTGGCCTGCGTAGCGGCGGTATAGAGTCGGTTGCCGCTGTCCGGTGGCGCCGGACTGCTGCAGGCTTCGCCCGGGAGGGGCGCAATGATCGTGAACACGCTGGGCCACCAATCGACGCAACCCCCGACTCCGACGGTCGCCGAACGCATGTGGCAGTTCCTGCCCGCGGGCTTCTCCGTCCTGTCGCTGTCGGCGCTGGTCTACTACCACCTGCAACTGCGCGACGGACCGGTTCAGCCGACGTCGGCGCTGCAATACCTCTACGCCGGCCTCTACGAAGCGCTCGGCCTGGCGCCGGCGGTGATGTTCTTCCTGCTGGTCGCCGTCTGGAGCGTCATCTGGTCGGTGCGCGGCGTGCTCGAGCGCCCGCTGTCGAAGCTGGTGCGGCTCGTGGCGATGACCCTGATGATCGGCATCTGGGTCAATCTCGGCGACGGCGGCCTGGCGCCAGCGCTGCACAAGGGCGCGATCGGCGCCTGGTTCGCGGAAGCGTTGCACGGCTCGTTCGGCTACTGGCCGAGCCTGCTGCTGGTCGGTGCGATGACCATTGCGTCGGTCATGCTCGCGACGGACTTCCTGTTCGCCGACCTGTTCGAGCAGATCCGCGCCGATGCCAGCCGCCGCACGACCGAACTCGGGGTCGAGCCGCAGGTCAGCGAGCACCTGAAGGGCCTCGCGTCCCCGCCGAAGCCGCCGAGCGTACCGCCGCCGCTGCGCAGCGAGCCCGCGCCCGTCTCCTCGACGAACGAGGACCCGTCGGTGGCGTTCGCCGAGGCGATCGCGGCGGCCGCGCGCGCGGTCGCCGACCGCGATCTCGACACCGACCGCGAGCCCGACACCGACCGCGAACTCCCTGCCGCGGCAGAAGCCGCCGCAACAGACGAGCTGCGGGCGCTGCGCACCGAGGCCGACGAGGCGTCGCCGCGGCCGACCACCTACGAGGAACGCCGCCGCATGCGCGAGGCGCGCCGCTGGGGCCGCATCCAGGACGACGGCTGGGTGCCAACCTCGCCGGAGAGCCAGGAGATCGACAACGCCGAGGCTCAGGTCGCCGCCGAGTCCGCGGTGGCCCGCGAGTTGGCGAGCGAGGGGGACGAGGCAGCGGTCGAGGCCGAGCGCGCGTCCAGCGATGCGGGCACGGTTGCCGCCGGGGAATCGACCGGCGAACCGGCCGAGCAAGCGGCCGACCTGCCGTTCGGGGCCGCGCCATGGTCGCCGCAGGAAGACGACGAGCCCGCCAGTTCCGAGGTCGCGGCGGCCGAGCCGGCGATTCCCGAGCAGGCGTCGGACGGAATCGCCGACGCGCCGTGGTCGACGCCGGCGACGACGCGCGAGCCCGCCTTCGAACTGCCGCTGCCGGAGCCTGCACCCTCCGTGTACGTCGAGGCAACCGCGGAGCCAGCGGCAGAGCCGATCGTCGCGATCCCGCGCCCCGAGCCGGTGCCCGTGCCGGCGATCGCGCCGGTCGTACGCCAGGCCGACGAGCCGGCCGCGGCGCGCCAGCAGAGCCTGTTCGGCGATGGCCTGGACCAGGAACTGGTGCAAGAGGCGACCGACCTCGTCGTCGGCTCGCGCCGCGCCAGCGCCAGCTTCTTGCAGCGCAAACTGCGCATCGACTACCCGCTGGCGGTGGAGCTGCTGGCGGAGCTGGCGGCGCGCGGCGTGGTGGCACTCGAGGGGGACGCGTCGCAGGGCCGTGTCCTGCTGTGAGGCAGGCGGCGCGGACGCGCCGAATCGTCACGGCGACTGGCGTTTTTTCGCGTCGGCGTGCCAGCCCCAGCAGGCGGCCAGAGCAGCCGCTTCCTCCCCGTTCTCTGTACGGCTTTCCACGGGTTCTACACAGGTTGATTGCTTGCGTGGCAACTCGCTGCTGGTAAGGGAGCCTCGCGGTCATGGCTGACATCAAGCAGACGTTCGATGGGCGGGGCGTGCCACAGAACCTCGAAGCCGAGCGCTCGGTGCTCGGGGCGCTGTTGCTGCATCCCGATGCGGTGGCGGACGTCACCTTCTTGAAGCCCGAGGACTTCTACCTCCCGCGGCACCAGTTGATCTTCCAGGCGGTGCTGACGGCCTACAACCAGCGGCACGCGACCGACCCGATCGTCGTGGGCGAAGAGCTGTCGCGCGGCGGTCGCCTGCAGGAGGCCGGCGGCCACGAGCAGCTGCTCGACCTGATGGAGAGCGTCGTCACCGCCGCCGGCGTCGTCTACCACGCCGAGATCGTGCGCGAGAAGGCGATCGCTCGGAAGCTGCTGGAGACGTGCCTCGACGTGGCGCGCCGCGCCTACGACAACGAGGCCGAGGCGAAGGAACTGCTCGACGAAGCCGAGCGGCAGATCTTCGAGATCTCGCGCATGGACAAGACCGGCGACGCCGTCAGCATCGCCGACGTGCTGCAGTCGACGTTCGAACGCATCGACCGCCTGCGCGAGCGCGAGGGCCGCCTGACCGGCCTCGACACCGACTACTACGACCTCAACGACATGACCGGCGGTCTGCAGCCGGGCGAACTGATCATCATCGCGGCGCGTCCGTCGATGGGAAAGACCACGTTCGCGCTGAACCTGACCGAGCGCGTCGCCAGCAAGGGCGAGGCGATCGCGTTCTTCTCGCTGGAAATGTCCAACCAGCAGGTCATCCAGAACATGCTGTGCTGCCGTTCGCAGATCGACGGCGGTGCGCTGCGCAAGGGGCGCATCACCGACCAGCAGTACAAGCGCCTGCAGGAGGAGGCGGCGCGACTCTACGAGACGCCGATCTTCGTCGACGACACGCCCGGCATCTCGATCACGCAGCTGCGCGCGAAGTGCCGCCGCCTGAAGCAGAAGCACAAGATCAACCTGGTCGTCGTCGACTACCTGCAGCTGATGACCGGCGGTGGGCGGTTCGAGAGCCGTCAGCAGGAGATCTCGGCGATCTCGCGCGGCCTCAAGGCCATCGCCCGCGAGCTGTCCCTGCCGGTGATCGCGCTGTCGCAGCTGAACCGCGACGTCGAGAACCGCGACGACCACCGTCCACGCATGAGCGATTTGCGCGAATCGGGCGCGATCGAACAGGACGCCGACGTCATCATCCTGCTGCACCGCGACGACTACTACAAACCGACCGAGCAGAACGCCGGCCTGGCGCAGATCATCATTGCCAAGCAGCGCAACGGTCCGACCGGTGAAGTCGTGCTGCGCTTCTTCCGCGAGTTCATGCGTTTTGAGAACTACACCCGCAAGGCCGAACCGATGCAGTGAGCCGCGCCCGCGCGCGGTTCCGTCCGCCGACGCCGTGCGGGCTGCGCTCGTGCCGGCCGTGCTCGCCCTCGCCGCTGCTGCGAGCGCGGCCCGTGCGACGGCACAAGATCCGGCACGCCAGGGTGGCCGGGTCGAGGTGCAGGGCGCTGCCCAGTTCGAGGAGGCGGTGCGCAAGCTGGAAGGGCGGCCCGTGCGGTCCTTGCGCGTCGAGCGCCAGGTCCGCGGCGGCGAGTCGCGCGCGGTCGAATCGGCCGAGGCCGAGTCGCTGGTGCGACTGCTGCAGACGCGCGTCGGTCAGCCGTTCGAGCCGCGCAAGGTCGCCAACGACTGCAGCAGCCTGTGGCAAGAACGGCGCATGGCGGTGCTGGCCTTCGCCGAGGACGTGGACGGTGAGGTCGCGGTGACGTACCTGATCGAGCACGAGGTCGAGGTCTACGAGGAGGTGGAGTTCGTAGGCAACAGCCACTTCGAGCCGGCCACGATCGAGTCGATGCTGGGCATCACCGCCGGGCGCCAGGTCACCCGCACCGAGGCCGAGGCCATGCGCAAGGTGCTGATCGCACGCTACCGCCGCGATGGCTACGCCTTCTGCACCGTCACCTCGCAGGACCGTGCGTTCGACGACGACGTGGCCACGACGCCGACGGCGACGTCGCGCGCTCTGCGCCGGCTGCGCTTCGTCGTCGACGAAGGGCCAGAGGTCGAGGTCGGCGAGATGCGCTTCTTCGGCAACGCCACGCTGGCGGGTGAGCCCGTGCTCGGCTGGTTCGGCACGGGCCAATACCTGCTGCGCGACGCCGGGCTGACCACGGACTCGGGCGACGCGTTCTCGCGCGAGACACTCGAAGAGGACCTCGATCGGCTGCGCCTGTTCTACCGCTCGCAGGGTTTCCTCGACGCGACCGTCGACCTGCTCGACGCGCGCATCACCGCCGATCGGACCAGCGTCGACCTCGACTTCCTCGTCGTCGAAGGGCCGCGCTATCGCGTGCGTTCGGTCGCGGTCGAGCACGTGCTGGGCAACGGCCAGCCGTTGGTCGGCGAGCCGCTGCACCCGGCCGCCGAGGTGGCGAAGGAACTGAAGGTCGCTGCGGGCGAGTACTACGATCACGAGCGCATCCGCCGCGACATGCAGGCGATCCAGGACTACTACGGTCGCCGCGGTCATCCGCCGGTCAGCTTCCCCGGCATGATGCAGGTGCAGGGCGGCTGTCGCGTGTTCGATCCGCAGGTGACCTTCGGCGACGGTCCCGAGGTCGACCTCGTCTACCAGGTCAGCGAAGGCGTACCGAAGAAGCTGCGCGACGTGCTGATCCGCGGCAACCGATTCACCCGCGACGCCGTGATCCGCCGCCGTGTGCGCGTCGTGCCCGGCGACACCATCGACATGGTCAAGGTGCGCGACGCGCAGACCGCGATCGAACAGACGCAGTACTTCCAGGATGCGGCCAGCCAGCGCGGCCCGCGGCTGCAACTCGAGCCGGTCACCGGCCAGCCCGAATACGTCGACATCGGCATCGACCTCGAGGACGGTTCGACCGGCGAGCTGCGCTGGGGCGTCGGCATCAGCACCGGCCAAGGCGCGCAGGCGAACGTCACCTTCAACAAGCGCAACTTCGACCTGTACAAACCGCCGAGCAGCCTCAACCCGATCACCGCGATCGGCGAGGTCCTCGACAACGAGGCGTTCCACGGCGGTGGCCAGCAGCTGCAGATGCTGCTGGCACCCGGCACCCGCTTCAGCCAGTTCCAGCTGACGTGGATCGAGCCGGACGTGTTCACGCACCACTTCGAGACCTACGAGCTGCGCGTCAACGGCCGCCGCGTGATCCAGCGCCTGCCCGACGGCTACACCTCCGACCTGCTCGGCGCCGAGGTGCAGCTGTCGCGCAACCTGACCCGCTTCCTGAACGTCGGCCTGGCGCTGCGCCACGACACGGTCGGTGTCGAGTCGCTGGCGCCCGATGCGACGTCGCTGGCCTTCGACGCCGAAGGTTCGACCGAGATGCGCGGCACGCGCTTCAGCATCCGCTACCGCGACTACGACAACCCGATCCGGCCGACCTCCGGCCTCGAGCTCGGCTTGAGCGCGGACTACGTCGGCGGCTTCCTCGGCGGCGAGGAGAGCCTGACGCGCTACACGCACACGGCCCACGTCTACGTGCCGCTGGCCGAGAACGAGATGCGCCACCGCACGGTTCTCCACCTCGAGCACCTGTTCGGCTACGCCGAGGCGTTCGGCGGCAGCGACGACGTGTTCGTCACCCAGCGGTTCTACATGGGCGGCGCCAGCCTGCGCGGGTTCGGCTTCCGGCGCGCCGGTCCGAGCCAGTTCGGGCGGCCGCTCGGCGGCGAGGTGATGTACACGGCCACCGCCGAGGTCTCGTTCCCGCTGATCGCGACGCGCATGGAAGGCGACGTGCGCGACCGCGAACTGGTGCGCTGGGTGGCGTTCTCCGACCTTGGCTTGCTCGGCCTGTCGATCGACGATCCGACGTTCTCCGAGCCGCGCCTCAGCGTCGGCTTCGGCGTGCGCATCCAGATCCCGTACCTGCAGCTGCCGATCTCGCTCGACCTCGGCTGGCCGCTGATCTACGAAGAGACCGACGATCGCCGCGTGCTCTACTTCTCGATCTCGCCGTGAGCGCGTCGTGACGTCCCGCCGCCCGTTCTCCCGCCTCGCCCGCGAAGTGCTGGTCGACAACCCCTGGCATCGTTACTGCCGCGATCGCTACGTGCAGCGCGACGGCAGCGAGGGCACGTACTACTACGTCGACATGCCGGGCAGCAGTGCTGCGATCCCGATCTTCGCCGACGGTTCGACGGTGCTGGTGCACGTGCACCGCTACCTGCTCGGTCGCGATCTGTGGGAGTTCCCGATCGGCGGCATGCGCGACGGCGAGGACCCGCTGGCCGTCGCCCAGAAGGAGCTGCACGAAGAAGCAGGGCTCGTCGCTGGACGGTGGACGCCGCTCGGCCACTTCGCGCCGTACAAAGGTGTGTCGAACGAGCTCTGCCACTTCTTCCTGGCTGGAGACCTGCGCGAGGTCGCACAGGAACTCGAACCGTCCGAGCGCATCACCGTGCACCGGCTGCCGTTCGCCGAGGCACGCGCGCGCCTGCTCGACCAGGAGTGCGGCGACGGCCAGTCGATGGCGGGGCTGCTGCTGCTCGAGCGGTGGCTCGCGCGAGGGAACGCACTGTGACCGCGCCGCGCGCGTTCCGCGTCACCGTCTACGCATCGTCCAGCGACCACGTCGCCGCGCCCTACCACGAGGCCGCCGAGGACCTCGGACGGCGCATCGCCAAGAAGGGCTGGGACCTCGTCTGGGGCGGCGGCAAGCACGGCTTGATGGGCGCGGTGTCCCGCGGCGCGCGGCTCGCCGGTGGCCGCACGCTCGGCGTCATCCTGCAGGACTTCGTCGACAAGAACGTGCAGTGCCCGGATGCCCACGAGATGGCGACGGTGGCCGACATGCGCTCGCGCAAGCGCGGGCTCGACGAGGCCGGCGACGCCTACGTGGCGCTGCCCGGCGGTCTCGGCACGTTCGAGGAACTGTTCGAGATCCTGTCGTTCAAGGCGCTCGGCTTCCATCGCAAGCCGGTGGTCGTGTTCGACGTCGCCGGCTACTGGCAGCCGATGCTGGCGATGCTCGAACGCGCGTTCGCGCAGGGCTTCGTGCAGCCGCACTTCCGCGGCCTGTGGACGGTCGCCGACAGCGCGGAGGCGGTGGTCGCGCAGATCGAGTCGACACCGCCGTGGACGGCGGCGCCGCGCGATCCCCGCGGCGGCGGCAGCGCATGAACACCGCCGACGACCTGGCGCGCGCGGTCGCCGCGGTGCAGCAGGCGTTCGTGGTGCTGCGCGCGCACGCGGCGCGGCCGGTCGAGTACGAGCACAAGCACGACGGTGGCCTGGTGACGGCGGCCGACCGCGACGTCGACGACTTGCTGCGTGCGTTGCTGCCGACGGCGGACGACGGCTGGCTGTCGGAGGAGACCGTCGACGACGAACGGCGCCTGCACTGCCGCCGCGTCTGGGTCGTCGATCCGCTCGACGGCACGCGCGCGTTCGTCGCGCGCCGGCCCGAGTACACGGTGTCGGTGGCCTTGGTGGTCGACGGCGTGCCGGTGCTCGGTGTCGTCGGCAATCCGGCCGTCGACGTCGTCATCGCCGGTGGGCCCGGGCTCGGCCTCGAACTCTCGGGCGAGCCGGGCCTCGGCTTCGACGCGGCGGACCCGCGGCCGTGCCTGATGGTGAGCCGCAGCGAACACCGCCGCGGCGAGTGGGGATCGCTGCAGCCGCACTGCCAGCTGCGGCCGTGTGGTTCGGTCGCCTACGAGCTGGCGATGGTCGCTGCCGGCCGCGCCGACGCGACGTGGACCCTGCACCCAAAGCACGAGTGGGACGTCGCCGCCGGGGCCGCGCTGGTCGAGGCCGCCGGCGGTCGCGTCTGGTTGCCGCGCGGCGGACACCTGCGCTGGAACCGCTCGCGGCCGCGCTTCCTCAGCTTCGGCGCCGTCGGCGCCGGCCGCCGTGCGGCGCTGGGGTCGTGGCCGCCGGGACTGGCCTGACCGGGCGTCGTCGCCGGCCGTCGAACGCGCTCAATCGCGCAGCATGGCGCGCGCGAAGATGTCGCTGGTGCTGATGACGCCGACGACGTCGGTGCCGTCGACGACCGGCATGCGGCGGATGCCGCTCATGCGCATCAGGTTGATGCAGTCGCGCACGTTCGCCTGCGGTGCCACGCAGATCGCCGGGCGCGTCATCACGTCGCCGACGCGCAGCTGGTCGAGCACCGCCGGATCGTGGCTGCCGAGCAGGTTGACGATGTCCTTGTTGGTGATGATGCCCGGCAGGTCGGCGGGGTCGTCGCCGCGCACCAGCAGCGCGCGCAGTCCGTGCTGGGCCATGCGTTCGCCCGCCGTGCGCAGGTTGTCGTTGGCGCTGGCCCACTGGATCTCGGTCTTCATCAGTTCGCGGGCGCGCAGCTTGTGCAGTTCCATGGTCATGGCAGGTTCTCCTCGACGATGCGGTCGTTCGGTTCGTCCCAGCAGAGCCGCAGGCGCTGGCGCGGGACGTCGCTGGCGAACGTGCGTTCGCCGAACTGGATGCGCACGCCAGGGTGCAGCGTGTCGTGGATCTCGACCACGGCGGTGCGCAGGCGCTCGCGCTGCAGCAGGCGCAGGCGGATCATCGCCTGCTGGGCCGGGTTGGTCGCGCGCACGACGTCGCGGGCGACCTTGGCGCCGCGTCCGGGCTCGTTGCGACCGCGTTGCAGTGCTCGATCGGCGACCTTCAGGTCCGTGATCGCCTGGCGGATCAGTTCGGCCTCGTCGTCGGTGACGTCGGCGACGACGAACGTGGTCGGCGAACCGATCGGTGTGCCGGCGGTGCGCACGACGATCGCGTCCTTGGCGCGCAGCTCGCCGCCGAAGACCGTGCCGCGGCCGCTGGTGGCGACGATGCGGCTCGCGTGCAGGCGGCAGTGGCTCGCCTGGTCGCCGAACGTCAGGGCGTCGCGCGCGCGCAGCTGGGCGCCGGTGGCGTGGCGGCAGTAGAGATCGGTGCCAGCGGTCACCGCGGCGTGGCCGCCCAGCACGCCCTGGTCGACGATCACCTTGCCGCCCGCGGTCACGGTCGCATCGAGCACGGCGCCGGTGACGCGCACGTCGGCGGTGGCGTCGACGGTGAAGCCCTCGTGAACGTCGCCGCGCACCTCGATGGCGCCGTCGCTGTGCAGGTTGCCCGACTCGTAGTCGACGTCGCCGCTGTGCACGTAGAACGGCACCACGTCGACCAGCGGGGGAACCAGCACCAGGGCACCGCCGCGCAGCGAGAACAGGCGGTCGCCCTCTTGCCGCAGCCCGGGGCCGATGCGCACCCGCAACGGCGCCCCTGGCTTGCTCGGCAAGGCCCGCCCTTGCACCGATCGGCCGGGGGTGCCGTTGCCGGGTTCGACCAACGTGGCGACGCACACGTCGGCGGTGACCGGCAGCAGGCACTGCCGTTCGCGGTAGTCGATGTGGCCGTCGGCGTGCGGTCGGCCGGGGCGCAGGCCGGGCGGGCCGAGGACCATCAGGCGGCCGTCGTCGCCGGCGATCGGTGCGGTGCCGCGCGCGACCACGGCCTTGCCGACCCATTCCGGCTGCACCAGGGTGTTCGCCAGCTGGGCGATCGCCGCGTCGTCGAGGCCGAACACCACGTTGGCCTGCGCCAGCTCGTTGCGCAGCTCCGCCTCGGTGCACGGGGCGCCCTTGGCCACGTGAACTTCAGCCGACAGTCCGTCGGCGGCGACGACGATGCGCAGTCGGCCCACGGGAAGGGCATCGACCTCGGCGGCCAACGGCCTTGTTCCTTCTTGGCGGCCCTGCTTGCCCGGCGGAACCGTCGTTCAGCGGACGACGGCGGCTCGGTCGTCGGTGCGGTGCACCGGGATCTGCACCTCGAAGTAGCGGCGGGCGCGGCCGACCATCGGGCTGTTGTAGCCCATCGTGCGCAGCGGCCCGGCGGCGACCCACTGCGGGTTCTCCCGCAGCCAGGCGAGCAGGCGCTCGCGCATCGCGGCGACGGTGTCGTTGCGCTCCTCGCCGATGGCGCCGAGGCTCAGCACGGTCGTCGGCGGCAGGTTCTCGATCGTCACGTCCTTGCCGACCTGCTCCGGCTGCTTGCTCGGGTCGCCGTAGAGGAACGCCATGCGCGCCGGCTTCTGCCGTTCGCCCGACTCCGTCCAGTCGACCTGCACCGGCGCCGTCATCGCGATGTCGTTGTCCTTGATGTGCTGGAACAGCGGCCAGAACGCGCCCATCGGCCCGCCGGCCTTCATCTCGGTGCGCACCATGCGGCAGGCGGGGTAGTGGCGGAGCTCCAGTTCGTCGACGGCGGTGAACGTGGGGAACCCGGCCGGCAGCTCGGCTTCGCGCAGCGGCTCGAAGGTCAGGGTAGTCACCAGGTCGCCCAGATCGCTGCGCAGGCGCTTGCCGGCGCGCGCCGCGTCGGCGGCCAGGTTGGCCGTGCGCAGCGCCCGGTCGAGGGCGATGCGGGCGCTCGAGTCCGCCGGCAGGCGCACGCCGGCGATCGCGGCGAGGGCGACCGTGGTCGCCACGTCGGCTTCGGCGTCGATCGCAGCCTGCACCCCGGTGGCAGCCAGCTTGCGGCCCGGCAGGTCGTCCTGGTGTAGCAGGCGTTGCTGGGCAACCAGCGGCGAGAGGAACAGGGCCGAAGCGAGCAGGGCGGAGCGCAGCATGGAGCGTCATTCGCCGCACCGGCGGGCGCGGATGCGCTGGCGTCCGACGGCGCGCCGTTGGCAAGGCGACTTCGCCGCGCGCTCATTCCCGCGAAGTCAGCCGGTCGATGAGACCGACGAAATGGAGACCGGTACATCGGACCTCTCGCGTGTGTTCGCCCGGCAGATCGCCGACCGCAAGGTCGAGCTGCCGCCGATGCCGGCCACCGCATCCGAGGTGATGTCGCTCTGCCAGCAGGAGACCACCGACGCGGCCAAGCTGTCGGCGGTCATCCATCGCGACCAGACCATCGCCTCGAACGTGCTGCGCGTCGCCAACAGTGCCGCCTATGCCGGCCAGGTCGCCTGCTCGTCGCTGCAGCAGGCGGTCAGTCGCCTCGGCATGCAGTTGATCACCGAGATCGCCATGGCGGTGTCGGTGCGCGGCCGCATGTTCGCGAACAAGGCCTGCGCCGAACTGCTGGCCGTGCTGTGGAAGCACTCGGTGCTGACCGGCTTCTTCACCAAGGAGATCGCGCGCACGCGCCGAGGCAACGTCGAGATCGCCTTCCTCGGTGGCCTGTTGCACGACGTCGGCAAGTCGGTGCTGCTGAACAACGTCGACAAGGTGCTCGGCAAGAACGAGCTGACGCTGCCGGTGTCGTACCTGCTCGACGCGGTCAACGAGCAGCACGTGGCTGCGGGCACGCTGCTGGCGAAGGAGTGGAAGCTGCCGGAGCAGATCGCCGAGGGGATCCAATGCCACCACAACGTCGCCGCCGCCACGCGTTTCGCCGAGATGGCGATGACCGTGGCCCTGGCCGACGCGCTGGCGCACTTCGTGGCGCCGTCGCAGCTGGAGACGCCGCTGACCGAGGAGCAGCTGCGCCAGCATCCCGTGCTGGTCGGCCTGAACCTGTATCCGGACCAGCTCGACGCCTTGATCAAGATGAAGGACCGCGCCCTGCTGGTGACGGAGGGAATGAAGTGAAGCCGCGCATCGAGGATTGGGACGTCGTCGTCGTCGGCAGCGGCCCGGCCGGCCAGAAGGCCGCCGTGCAGGCGGTCAAGTCCGGCAAGCGCGTCTGCCTGATCGAGAAGGAGGTCGGCGTCGGCGGGGCCTGCGTGCACCGCAGCACGATCCCGAGCAAGACGTTGCGCGAGACGGCGCTGCACCTCAGCGAGCTGCGCACGCGCCTCGGCCAGCACGTCAAGGTCGAGATGCCGCCGGACCTGCAGCTCGCGAGCCTGATGTCGCGCATGCAGAAAGTGGTCACCGCCCACGTCGAATACCAGTCGCGGCAGATGGTGCGCAACGGCATCGAGCAGTTGCACGGGCGCGCGCGCTTCGTCGATCCGCACACGCTGACCATCGAGGACGTGCGCGGCCAGCTGCGGCACGTGCGCGGCGAGGTGATCGTCGTCGCCACCGGTTCGCGGCCGCGCACGCCGCCGGAAGTGCCGGTCGACCACGAGAACGTCTACGACAGCGACTCCGTGCTCAGCATGGCGTACCTGCCGAAGTCGCTGACGGTGCTCGGCAGCGGCGTCATCGCCTCGGAGTACGCGACGATCTTCGCCGCGCTCGGCGTGCAGGTGACGATGATCGACAAGGCCGAACGGCCGTTGGCGTTCGTCGACAAGGAGATCACCGACCGCTTCGTCGAGTCGTTCGAACTGCATCCTGGCTGTGTCTTCGTCGGTCGGGCCAAGCTCGAGTCGGTGACGTGGAACGGCGTCGACGCGGTCGTCACGCGGCTCGACAACGGCTGGCAGGTGAGCTCCGAGAAGCTGCTGTGCGCGCTCGGCCGCGTCGCCAACGTCGAGGACCTGGCGATCGGCAACGCCGGGCTCGCCGTCAACGAGCGCGGCCACATCGGCGTCGACCACGACTGCCGCACCGTGGTGCCGCACATCTTCGCCGTCGGCGACGTCATCGGCCCGCCGTCGTTGGCGTCGGCGTCGATGGAGCAGGGCCGTCGCGCGATGCGCGCCGCCCTGCGGCTGCCGGTCACCGGCGAGGTCGACTTGATCCCGACCGGCATCTACACGCTGCCGGAGATCGGCTGTGTCGGCATGAGCGAGGCCGAGGCACGCAAGGTGCACGGCGACGTCGTCGTCGGGCGCGCGCGGTTCGCCGAACTGGCGCGCGGCCAGATCGCCGGCAACGCCGAAGGCATCTGCAAGGTCGTGGTGTCGCCGAGCACGCTGAAGATCCTCGGCTGCCAGATCGTCGGCGAAGGCGCCACCGAACTCGTGCACCTGGCGCAGATGGCGATGATGACCGGCGCCGACATCACGATGTTCGTCGACAGGGTCTTCAACTTCCCGACGCTGGCCGAGGCCTACCGCGTCGCCGCGCTCGACATCATGGAGCAGCTGGCGGAGCGGGCGAAGGCCACCGTCGCGCGCTGAGTCGCGGCTCACCGCGCGCGCGTCAGTACTTCGGCGAACCACCACAAGCCGCCGTCGGAGCGAAGCAGCGAGCCGGGTTCTGGCGTCGGCTCCGGCCGCGGCAGCGACGCCGGCGGCAGGGCCCCGAGCGCCAGCTGCGGCAGCGCGCAGCGGTCGAGTTGACGGCCACCGCCGACCAGGTGGGCCTGGCCGAGCACGACGACGACGAGATGGTCGGCGTGGGCTTCGGCGAGTGCCGCGACGCGCGCCGCGATCGCCGGGTCGCGCCGCCCGAGCGGTGGCCGCGGGATCGGCTCCAGGGCGCGCACCGGCGCGCCGTGTTCACGCGCGAACGCCAGCAACCAGCGGTAGAACCACGGGTCGAGCGCCTCGTCGTCGAGCCACGAGCCGGGCCAGCGCGCGCGGAGACGCCGGCGCAGTTCGTCGAGGTCGATGCCGCCGGCGACGAACGTGCCGACGTCGGCTTCGTCCTCGCTGCCGATCGCCTCCAGCGCCAGCAGCAGCGGCCGGCCCGTCCGGCGCACTTCCTCGAGCAGGCCGCCCTGCAGCGTGTGCAGCGCGTGGTCCTTGTGGTGGTCGCCGAGCCACAGCACGCGCACCTCGCGCGTGCTGGCGACGAACGCGTTCCGGTCGCGCTGCGCATCGAAGCGCGTGCCGCAGGCGGCTGCGAAGTCCTCGCGGTAGGCGTCGAGCGAGCGCGCCGACTCGTCGCGGCCAAAGCGCCCCGGCACGCAACTGGCTGCGAGCAACGACGTGGCGATGGCGAGGGGGAGGCGAACGGGCATGATGCGGCGCCCAGACTCGTCGAGGTCCCCGTGCCGCGCAAGTTGTCGTCGTCTTCGTCCGTTCGTTCTCCGTCTCGCAGTTCCCGCCGGCCCGTTCGTTCCGCCGCCGCGACCCCGGCCGCGACCCCGGCCGCGTCTTCGGCCGCGGCACCAGCGGTCGCCCCGGCCGGTGCGCCGAACGCCGCAGCACCGCTGCAGGGCCGCCGCTGCCTCGTCACCGGTGGTGGCACGGGCATCGGTGCTGGCATCGCGCAGGTGCTGGCGCGGGCCGGGGCCTCGCTGGTGCTGCTCGGGCGCCGCAAGCAACCGCTGCAGCAGGTCGCGAACGATCTGCGCGCTCGCGGCGCCACCGTCGACGTGGTGACCGCCGATGTGCGCGATGCCGCGGCGGTCGGCAAGGCCGTCGACCTCGCGGCCAAGCGCCTCGGCGGCCTCGAAGTGCTGGTCAACAACGCCGGCGTCGGCGGCCCGAACGGTTGCGCCACCCCTGGTCCCGATCGCTGGGACGAGATCGTGCGCACCAACCTCGACGGCATGTTCTTCACCACGCGCGCGGCGCTTCGCCACCTGCCCAACGGCGGCCGCATCGTCAACGTCAGCTCCGTGCTCGGCCGCTTCGGTGTCCCCGGCTACACGGCCTACTGCGCCAGCAAGCACGGCGTCATCGGCTTCGGCAAGGCGCTGGCGCACGAGCTGGCCCCGCGGCGCATCACCGTCAACACGGTGTGCCCGGGTTGGACCGACACCGAGATGGCGCGCGCCGGCTTGCAGCTGCTGGCCGACGGCATGCAGGTCGAGTTCGCCAAGGCGAAGGCCGCGGCGATGGCGCAGGTGCCGCTCGGCCGCATGCTCGATCCGGCCGAGATCGGCGAACTGGTTGCGTGGCTGTGTTCGCCGGCAGCGGCCGGCATGACCGGGCAGGCGATCAGCCACTGCGGTGGCTCGACGATGTGGTGAGTCCACGCCTGGGACGGGCGACGCGACGTTGCCACCGCTCGTTCGCGGCGACGTCGCGACATCGACCGCGGCCGGTTGCCGCCGCGGGGTAATGTGGATCGCCGGGCTCCGCTTGGCGTCCGCCATGCGCCGAACCCTGCTGCTGCCGCTGTTGTTCCTGCCCGCCTGCGCGACGACCAGCGCCGACGCGGAGTGGGCGTCGATCCAGCGGGCGCGCCTCGAGCGCCTGCACGCATCGCGCGATCCTGCGGCCGCGTGGGTGCGGGTGCGCGAACATGCCCCCGGCAGCGACGGTTCGTTGCCGTCGCAGCCTTCGCCCAGGCCGCGAGCGCTGCAGCCGCGGGCACCGCAGGAGCCGACGCCGCAGCACATCGACCAGCGCGAACCCGGTCGCACCGCCGACGGCCCGCGCCCGTTCCGTTCGGCGCTGACGCCGCTGCGCGCCGACCTGCGCGTCGGGGCCGGCAACGTCGGCGTGCGCATGAAGGGCACGCAGATGGACGACCGCGCCGATGCGTGGTTCGGCAAGGCGTCGGTCGACGTCGCCACCGGCTCGGCGATCGAACTCGACCTGTGGTCGTCGGACGGCGACCTGTTCGCCGGCCGCTTCGTCAACGACGGCGTCGAACCGCAGCCGGCCGCGGCCCGCGTCGCCGGCGTCGGCCTGTTCCCGCACGTGGTGCTGATGCCGATCGACGGTGTGTTCCGCCTGCCGGTGCGCCTCGGTGCGTTCGGCGACTGGCAGCAGGTCGACCACCAGCAGGCGCGCCTCGAACGCGACTACCTGTCGTTCGGCCCGCGCGTCGTGCTCGAACCGACGCTGCGCCTGCTCGGCGATCGCCGCAACTCGCTCGAACTGTTCACGCGCTTTGGTGGCGACGTCGGTGCGGCGTGGTTCGAAGAGAGCTTCCGCGGTGGCGAGTCCAACGACAGCACGGTGCGGTTCGGCGGCGAGATGACCGGCGGCTTGCGGCTGCAGCTCGGCGGCCTGCGCGGCGAAGCCGGCTACAGCGTGCAGCATGCGATCTACGGCGACCACGACGGCGAACTGTTCGGGCAGGACCGGGAGACCGGCGTGCAGCGGCAGCAGGTGTTCTTCGGCTTCGGGGTCACCTATTAGAGGGTCGCGGGGGCGGGAGACGTCGCCCGCCCGGTTGGAGCCGACGACCGCAAGCGGTCGCGGCTCAACGGCGAGGACGGTGGCCGCGCGAAGAAGAGGGGCGCCGGCGATTGGCGACGGCTGCGGCCGGGAGGCGGCAGAGGGGCGAATCGGGCTCAGCGGCGTGCGGCGGCGGGGGCGAACTCTTGCTGCAGTTGTTGGGTCAGGGCCAGTAGCGCTTCCGCATCGTCCTCGCGCACTTCGGCGCGCAGTTCGCGGTAGCGCTGCAGTCTTGGCGCGGCGGCGGTGGCGAGGTCGCGGTCTTCGGGGCGTTCTGGGTCGTCCTTGCCGACGGCGTAGACGAAGCGGCCGGTGGGGGAGACGAACGCGGGGATCTGTACGAAGCGGCGCGGTGCGGGTTCGGTGCCGGCGTCGCGCGCGATCTCGGCGGCGAGGAAGAACTCTATGGCGTGCTGCGGGTAGCCGAACAAGAGGCCGAGTGCGCGGTGGCGGTCGAGTTTGGGCAGCCGCTCGACGACGGCCATGACCTCGGCCGGGTGCGTGTCGGGGCCTAGGCCGAACGGTGCGAAGAAGGCGGCGTGTGCGTGCAGCAGCTCGGCGAGGGCTCGGCGATCGACGACGTAGCCGCGCGCCGCGCGCTTGCCGTCGTGGGCCTCGTGGAACACGTGCACGTCGGCCCACAGCGTGTCGTTGCGCCACGGTGCCAGGGCGGCGCGGGCGGCCGACACCGCGGCGAGGTCCGGTTGGTCGCTGCGCACGTTGCCGTGCCAGAAGCCTTCGCTGACCGGCTTCAGGCCGCCGGCGATCGTGTAGAGCGCTTCGCTGTCGAGCGCTGCCAGCAGTACGCGCGCGGTGTCGGCGGTCGCCAGCGGCGCGGTTGCCCGCGCTGCCGATGGTGCGGTGGCGCTGCAGGCGACCAGCAACAAGGCGAGCAACGGAGCGAACAGACGGGCCATCGTCGGCATCGGGTGCGGCAGTGTGCCGGCGCGCGCCGCGAAGTTCCCGATCGGCATCGCGGAACCGTTCTGCCGCGGCCGGCACTCGACGGGCATGCAGATCGCCTCCCCGTTCGTGTTCCTCGGTTTCGCCGCGGCGCTCGCCGCGCAGTCCCTCGTCGTCGTGCCGAACGGCTACGAGCATCTCGAAGGCACCAGCGCCGCGCGCACGCCGCTCGGCTGGACGTCGTCGCGCATCCAGTACCTCGTCGACGGCAGCCAGCTGTGCAGCCAGGTGGCCGTGATCCAGAGCCTGCGGCTGCGCCTCGACGGCGGCAACTTCAACGTCGACGCGCCGGTGGCGAAGAGCTTCCAGGCGACTCTCGACGTCTACGAGGTGCCGGTGACGCCGGCGACGATGACGGCGACGTTCGCGACCAACCTCGTCGGGGCGGTGCCGACGAACGTGTTCAACGGCACGCTGGTGGTGCCGGCGGCGGCGCGCGTGCTGCCGTATCCGAACCCGTGGACCGTCGACCTCGTACTGGCGCAGCCGTTCGTCTACTCGCGCAGCAACGGCAACCTGCTGCTCGACCTGACGCTGACCGGCGGCACCGGTGACAACTGGCCGGCCGACGGCTTCTTCCTGCACGGCAGCGAAGCGCGCGGCGAGACGACGAAGATCCAGGAGAACCTCGCGTGTGCGAGCGCCGCGGGCTCGCTGTCGCTCGACGTGCCAGCGGTGGCCGGCAACGGCGTCGTCGGCGGCACCCTGGTGGTCGCGCACACGGTGACGCCGGCCGCTGGCGCCGCGGTCGACTTCGTCTACCACGTGGTCTCGCTCGACAACCAGCAGAGCGGGGGTGTGCCGCTGCCGGTGTCGCTGGCGGTGCTCGGCGCGCCGGCGTGCCTGCTGAACCTCGACCCGCAGGTCGGCGTGCTGGTGCCGACGGCAGCCGGTTCGGTGGTGTGGCCGCTGCCGAGCGGACCCGCGGCGCTCGGCCTGCCGCTGTTCACGCAGGCGGTCGCGATCGACTTCGTCACCGGCACGTTCGTGCCGTCGCGCAACGCCTTCCAGGTGCGGCTCGGCGACGTCGTGCCGCCGAGCGGGCCGGCGCAGATGGTGCACCGTTCGAACTACACCGGCCAGGCGACCGGGTCGCTGTCGCCGACCGGCTACTACGGGCTCGTGGTCGGCTTCGTCGGCACGTTCCAGTGAGCGCGCTGCCGCCGGTGGTCGCCGGCGGCAGCCAGGCTCACAGCGGGCTCACAGCGTCTGCGTGATCAGGTTCAAGTACGGGTTCGACGTCACGAACTGCGTGAACGTCGAGTCGACCGTCAGCACCTGGCTGTAGATCAGCGCGCCGACCGCCGACGGCACCGCCGGGGCCGCGAAGATCGCCGACGCGTTGCCGCTGGCGTCGGTGGTGCCGGGCAGGCCGGCGAACGAAGCGCCGCCGACCAGCAGCAGCGGCAGGCCCGGGATCAGCGTCGGGCCGATGGTGTCGCCGATCACGTAGACGAACGGGCGCGAGTTGCCCGGCGTCTGGATGGTCAGCAGCATCGCGCCGCCTTGCACGGCCTGCTCCGGAATGAGCGTCAGGGTGGCCGGGACCACCACCGGCGCGTCGGCCAACAACTGCACGTCGTCGATCTGCCAGCCGCCGTAGTTGACGCCGCCGTCGGCGACGAGGCGCCATTCGATCTGCACGGCCGGGTTGTTGTCGGCCATCGGCAGCACGTACTCGACCGTCTGCCAGGCCGTGTCGAGCACGTCGGTCAGTGCGGGGTTGCTCCACACGGTCGTGCCGTTGACCGACACGGTCGCCTGGTCGAACTGCCCGGACTCGACCGACAGCCAGCGCTTGAAGCGCAAGCGCACGCCGGTGCGGCCGCTGCAGTCGATCGACGGCGAACGCAGGAATTCGTTGACGTTGTTCGGATAGCGGCCGTTCGAGGTGCCGGTGCCGAGGTCGGTGGCGAAGCAGTTGGCGCCCGACGCCGCGGTCTGCGGATCGATCCAGGTGACGCCGTTGACGACGCTGGTCTTGCCGTTCGGATCGCCGAGCTGCCAGTCGGAGGTGCCGGCCGTCGCGGCGGCGGTCCAGCCGAGCACCGTGGCGTCGAAGTTCTCGGTGAAGAACGACACCAGGTTGCCGCCGTTGACGTCGAACGACCACTCGCCGCTCGCCGGCGCCCGCACGATCTGGCCGGTGCTGTGCACCGCTTCGATGTGGTAGGTGATCGTGCCCTGGGTGATGCCGGGCAGCATCGCGCGGTAGCCGTCGACGCTGCCGTTCGGCTTCATGTTGCGCTGCAGGTTGCCGGTGCCGGCGTTGTAGTGCAGGCGCACCGTGGAGAACGAGCCGCCGACCGGCGTCACCACGGCGTTGACCAGGCGCGGCGTCAGGCGCTGCGTCGTCGTCGTCAGCGGCGTGTGGGTCACGGTGCCGACGACCTTCTCCGGATACGGGATCGCCTTCGCGATCGCGGCGGCGCTCAGCTGCGTGTAGTTGGGCGTGCCGTTCAGCAGGTTGCCGTCGTCGTCGTCGGCGAGGAAGACCTCGCGCACGGCGTTCACGCGCGTCGTCGCGTCGGCGACGATCGAGCCGATGACGATGTCGTTCGAGATCTGCACCGCCGTCGTCGTGCCGTAGGCCGTGCGCAGGCCTTGGCGCAGCTGCCACGCGAAGCCCATCCAGACCTCGCCGGCCGGGTGGGGCGCGACCGTGTCCGCGTAGGGGTAGACGCGCGTGTTGTTGCCGGTGCGGATGAAGCTGCTGCCGCCGGCGAAGCCGCTGCCGATCACCGCCTGGTCGGTCAGGTACATCGCGACGATGTCCGCCGTGCCCTCACTGAGGCCTTCGGCCGGCGCGTTGCTGATGCCGCCGTAGCGATCGTCGAGGCCGTGGCCCCATTCGTGCGCGACGACCGTCGAGAACGCCATGTTCGCGCAGGAGCCGCCGGCCGCATAGAAGTTCAGCGTGTTGCCGGTGTAGAAGGCGTTGCAGGTGTCGGTCGTGATGTTGACCGTCGGCAGCACGTTGCTCGCGGTGATCAGCTGCGAGCTGTTGCCGAGCACACTGCGCGTGAACTCGTTGGTGCGGTCGATCCAGTAGGACGTCGTCGCGTGGGCGGCCTCGAGCGTCGACGCCGCCGACGTCGACAGCTGCATCGTCGTCGCGACGCCGGGATTGACCAGGAACGAGCCGGTCGGGTTGTTGGTGCCGACGAGCGGCTGGTGGTGGCGGCCGTTCAGCGCGCCGAACGTGATCGTCACCGGGCTGGCGATGTCGATCGTGATCTGGCCGTTGGCGTTGGTGGTGAAGGTGCCGACGCCGGGCACCGCGACTTCGACGCCGGGCAGCGGCACGTTCACCAGGGCGCTGGCGCCACCCAAGCCGGTGCGCGTCCACGCCTGCAGCGTGACGACGGTCGGGATCGGCGGCAGCGCGGCCGGGGCGAGCGGGCTCGTGGCCTTCGGCGCGTGCGTGGCCACCGCGCAACCGGCGAAGCCGCACTCGTGCTTGTCGTTGCGGAACTCGAGCACGCTGCCGTCGTGCGCATCGACGTAGTAGCGACCGATCTTGCCCTTGCCGTTCTGGTCGATGTTGCTGACCGCGACCTCCCAGGCGAGGTGCACCGGCAGGATGCGTTCGGCGTGGGCATCGCCCCAGACGACCAGCCGCGGCGCCGCCACCGGCGCCGGCTGGCGTGCGTCCGTCGGCGTCTCGCCGAGCGCCGCCCAGGCATTGGCGACGGCGGCCTCCTCACCGAGCGTCGGCACGACGCCGAAGTCGGCGGCGATCGGGAACGCCTGGCTGCCGAGCATGGCGACCACGCCCTTCATGTTGATGCGCACGTCGACGCGGCCGCCGATCACCGGCAGGCCGCGGAAGTACTGGTCGAACTTGAACGACCACGTGCGGCCCATGCGGGCGCCGATCGACTCGCGCAGCTCGCTGGTGCCGAGGCCGAGCAGGTCGTGGTGCTGCTGGATCTGCAGCAGCGCGTGGCGGCGCGCTTCGACGAGGCTGTTCTGGCGCCAGTCTGCCAGCGGCAGGCCGGTGCCGTAGATGGCGCTCGGGGTGCCGGTCGCCGGGTGCCACTGCGCGATCCAGTCCCCGGCGTATTGCCGTTGGAACTCGTGGAACGCCTGCACCGGCTTCTTCGTCGTGTCTTGATCCGAGTTCGGATCCTGGGCAGAGAGGGAGACCGCGAGTCCGAGCAGACTCGCGCCGAGGACGAACATGCGCATGGGGAAGGGATGACTCCGGAGGTCGCGCGGGGCAGCGCGCCTCGTGACGCCGGGCGGGGCACCCGGGCATCGCAGAGCAGGCGGAGGCAGTATTCCGGGCGGCGAGAAGTGGTCAACCCCATGGGCGCGATCGATCGCATTCCGGGACCACCCGACCGCGAGGCGGTCGCTCGCTGCGTGGCGGCAGCTGGCACCGGTCGTTGGCACGGCGGCCGTGGAGCGACGCACGGTCGGTCGCGGCTGGTGCGCCCATGGTCTTGGTCCGCGGGACCCCGCAGGGGGGCGGCCGCGCCTCGGCCGGACCACGCAAGCCGCGCGGTGCACTGGAGTGGGAGGAGTGCATGGTCATCACCCCATCCGGTCCAGCAACCGTTCGACGCCGCCTGTCTGGCGCTGCCCGGCCTGTTGCAGGCCGAGCAGGATCCGGTCGCGGGTCGCCTCGGCGACCTCCTTCGCGACGTCGGCGTCTTCGCTGCGGGAACGCGCAGCGGCGGCTTCCACGCGGGCCCGGGCCAGCTGCTCGGAGTGGCGGGTGAGGCCACTGTCGGCAGCGCCGAGCCGCGTGCTTGCAACGGCGAGCGCATCGCTCGCCGCGTCCAGCGTGGACGGCGTGTCGGTCGCGGTGACGTCCCGCGCCGACACCGACAGTGCGTCGCCACGCACGTCCGGCAGGGGCAGCTCCCGTTCGCCGCCGGCGCCATCGCGCACGACGACCGGGTCCACTCCCGCCGCGGCACCGTCCAGCAACGGGCGACCGCCGTACGACGTGCCCGAACCGATCTGGTCGAGCTGCGCTGCGAGCTGGTCGAAATCCTGCTGGATGGCCTGCCGGTCGGAGTCCGCGAGCACGCCCGAGCGCGCCTGGATGGCCAGTTCGCGCATGCGGGCCACGGTGTCCTGGCTCGTCTGCAGCGCGGCGTCCGCCGTGCGCACGACGTCCCGGCCGGAGGCGACGTTCTGCTCGCCTTGGCCGAGACCACGCTCCGCCGCTTCCAGGCGGCGAGCGATGGCCAGACCCGCGGGGTCGTCCGCCGCACTGGCGATGCGCCTGCCGGAGGCGAGGCGCTGCGACGAACGTTGCTGCCGCGCCATCAGGGCTTCCGTCTGGCGCAGGCGGGCATCGTCGTTGCTGCGAGGCTGGATCGACGTCATGGGTTGTGGTCTCCGTCCGGCACACGAACCGCGCGAGCAGTCCGCGCCGGGCTGTTGCAGCGATCGACAGCGACCGGCAGCCCCTTGAGCGCTGCGGTCTCGGAACGGTCCCGCCGCGCACCGCCTCGCCGATGGCATGGGCGAGGGTCCCGCACAGCGGGGCCGGCGGATTTTCCGCCACCTCGCTGCACCCGCGCGGACCGTTCGTGGATTGTGGCCGCGTGACCACCGTGCGCAGCATCGCCGAGACCGACGTCGTGCGCCTCGTGCGCACGCACCAGGCCGTGGTGTGGCGCTACGTGCGCTACCTCGGTGCCTCGGCCGAACTGGCCGACGACCTCGTGCAGGAGGCGTTCCTGCAGCTGCTGCGCGCACCGTTCGTCGAACGCACGCCGGCGGCGACGTCGGCGTGGCTACGGACCGTCGTGCGCAACCTGTACGTGAAGTCGTTCCGGCGGCCGCCGTTCGCCAGCGCCGAGCTCGACGCGATCGAAGCGACCTGGACCGGCTTCGTCGGCGACGGCGCGAGTGGCGACGGCGACGGCCGCGACGGTGCTGACAGTGGCGGTGCGAGCGGCAGCAGCGAGGCGGTGGCGCGGCTGCGGCAGTGCCTCGAGCAACTCGACGGCCGCGCGCGCTCGGTGGTCGCCTGGCACTACGAAGAACGGCGTTCGCGCGCCGACATCGCCGGCCGGCTCGGCATCGGCGAGGACGGCGTCAAGTCGCTGCTGCGCCGCACGCGTGCGCTGCTGAAGGCGTGCGTCGAGCGGCGTGCGCGGGAGGACGGGGCATGAACGAGCAACCCGAACACGGTGGCGCCGACTGGAGCGATCGGCTCGTCGACGCGGCCCTGCACGAACTGCACGGCCAGGCGCCGCCCGACTTGTCGGCGCGCGTGCTGCTGGCGCTGCAGGAAGCGCCCGCTGGGCCGCTGCCCTTGCTGCGCCGCACGCCGAAGCACGGCTCGTGGCGCGCGATCGCCGCGCTGCTGCTGGCGGCGTTGTGCCTCGGCACCCTCGGCGCGTGGGCGCTGCGCCGGCTCGCGCTCGGCGAAGCGACGGCACCGTCGGCGCCGTTCACCGTGCTCGAGGTCGCCGTCGTCACCGGCGAGCTCGCGTGCTACCCGCCGGCGCAGACGACGCCGTCGGCGGTGCTGGCGACCGCGGCGTCGGCGCCGCTGGTCGTGCAACCGGGCAGCCGCTTCCGCAGCCAGCGCGCGAGTGCATTCCGCCTCGGTGCGTTCGGCACGCTGGCGGTATCGAGAGACACCGAATTGGAGGTCGTGGACATGGGCATGGACAACAAGCAGGGCATCGTGATGGCCGCGTCGTTGACGCTCGCCGTCGTCGCCGGCACCGTCACCTGGCACACGCTGACGCGCACCGACGCGGCACAGGCCGGCGAGACCGTGCGGCTCGAGGCGCCGCTGGCCGCCGGCGGGGCGGCCGCCGCCAGCGGCGACGTGGCGCAGCTGCGGCAGCGCAACCGCGAGCTCGA
>JBILEY010000049.1:0-19281 GCA_044351865.1 Planctomycetota bacterium
GTTGACGAGGTCGAGGAAGCCGTCGTTGTTGGCGTCGACGAAGACCCATTCGTTGTCGTCGTCGCCGTTGCCGCCGGTCAGCGCCGTGGTCAGGCTGGTGAACGTCAGCGAGCCCGACGGCACCAGGTTGTTGCGGATCACGGTGTCGGTCAGGCTGCTGACCGACAGCATCGTCAGGTCGAGGTCGCCGTCGTGGTCGAGGTCGGCGGCTTCGGCTTCGTAGGTCAGGCCGGTGCCGTTCGGCAGCAGCGCCGTCGTCACCGTCGGGAAGTTGCCGGTGCCGTCGTTCAGGTAGATCTGCTGGCCCGACGACTTGCCGATGTTGATCACGTCGAGGTCGAAGTCGCCGTCGATGTCGCACAGCACGACGTCCTGCTGGTTCGTCTTCGGCGCCGCGACGACGCGCGTCGCGGTGACGTTGGTGAACACACCGAGGCCGTTGTTCAGGAACAGCTTCAACTGGCCATTGGTCAGCTCGTCGTTGAGGAACAGGTCGAGGTCGCCGTCCTGGTCGACGTCGCCGTAGGCGCAGCCGGCCACCGCGAGGTTCAGCGCGCCGAGCCGCGCCACCGACTCGTCGGTGAACACGCCGGCGCCGTTGTTGACGTAGAGGCGCTGCTGGCTCGGGCCGTTGCACGAGAACAGCAGGTCCTTGTCGCCGTCGCCCTCGATGTCGAACGCCAGCACCAGCGTGCCCTTGATCGCCAGCGTCGGCAGGCGCGACGCGGTCTCGTCGACGAGGCCGAGGCCCTGGTTGATCTTGTTGATCAGCAGCGTCGGCTGGATCGCGGAGCCGGCGCTGCTCAGCACGTAGCCGTTGGCGAACACCACGTCCTCGTCGCCGTCGGCGTCGACGTCGACCAGCAGGCACCCCTCGGTCATGACCGTGGGCCCGGTGATCAGGCCGCTCTGGAAGGTGTAGAGGTTCTGCGCGGAAAGGAACGACGAGCTCGCCGCGGCGGCGGCCGCGGTGAGCAGCAGGTGAGAGATCTTCACGCGATGGGCGCGCCGGGTTCGAGTGGCTGGGCAGGGGGCTGCGGCGCGGCGAGAAGTCTAGCGCGCTGAAGTACTCGCGCCGGGCCGCGGTCGCGATTCCCCAGCTGCCGATGCCACCGCGCTCGCAGCTGGGTCGCTGGGCTCTACGCGTGGGTGGTCCGTCGCCTCAGACCTCGCCGGCGGGTTCCTTGCCGTGCGCCTGTTCCAGCGCACGCACGCCGTCGGCGCCGAGGTAGCGCTGCAGCAGGTGCGGCGGCGTGCGCAGCAGATCGACCACCACCAGGGCGTCGATGGTCTGGAACTCGGGGTCGACGTTCACGCCGAGCAGCTTGGCGCCGAGTTTCAGGTACTGCTCCATCAGCACCGGCACGCCGGAGCGGTTGGTTTCGAGTTCGCGCACCATCGCCGACACGTCCGGCAGGGCGGCGATCTGCGGCGTGCGCCACTGCAGGCTGCGCTGGTCGTGGCGGGTCGCGCGCCACGGTCGCCGCGAACGCACCAACGGCGCCAGTTCGCGGGCGAGGCAGTGGCTGCGCAGGTGGTCGACCATCAGGCGCACCGAGGTGACGTGGTGGTCGGCGGCGATGCTGACGGTGCCGAACAGGTGCCGGTAGCGCGGGTGGCGGGCGACGAAGGCGCCGATGCCGCGCCACAGCAGCAGCAGCGGGGCGAAGCTGCGCTGGCGTTCGGGCGTGACGAACGCGCGCCCCAGCTCGATCGCCGGTGACAAGCGCTGCCAGAACTCGGGGGCGTAGTCGTAGAAGCCGGCGGTGTACAGGGCGCGTGCATCGCCGCTGCGCAGCAGTTCGTCGCTGAGCCCGAGGCGGTAGCTACCGACGATCTCGCGCGCCGCTTCGTCCCAGACGAACAGGTGCCGGTAGTGCGCGTCGAAGTCGTCGAGGTCGCTGGCGCGCCCGGAGCCTTCGCCGGCGGCGCGGAAGGTGCGTTCGCGCAGTCGGCCGATCTCCGCCAGCGTGTGCGGCATCAGGCTGGCCGGGGCGCAGAAGACCTGCATGCCGTTGCTGGTGAGCAGGTGCGCGTCGGCGGGGAGGCTCGCGATCTCGGCGGCGAGGGCATGCTCGCACGCGCGATCCACCAAGGGGGCGAGCAGCCGCTGCGGTTGCACGCGGCGCTGCGGTGCGGCGCCCCGGCGCGCCAGGATCTCGGTGCGCAGCCGCAGGTAGTCCGCGCGTTCGACGTCGTCGTCGCCGAACCGTTCGAGCTGGCTCGCGGCGATGCTGTGGCCGATGCGGAGGGTGACCTTGGCGCCGCGCTGCGCCAGCAGGGCCCGCGGCAACAGCGCGGTCGGCGCCGACGGATGCAGCATGCCGAGCCGTTCGATCCAGCGCGGGTTGCGGGCGCCGACGTGCACGGGCACGACCGGCGCATCGGCCATGCGCTGCAGGCCGGCGAACGTCGCCCGCCAGCGGCCTTCGCGCGGCTTGCGGCCGAGCCATGGCCGGCGTGCGACCTCGCCAGCGGGGAAGGCCAGCAAGGCGCCGCCGGCGCGAAGGTGGCGCAGCGAGGCGCGCAGGGCCGAGGTGTTGTCGTCGCGGTGCACGTCGACCGGGATCACCAGGTCGGCGAGGGCCGGCAGGCGGCGCAGCCAGCGGTTGGCCAGCACCTTCACGTCGGGGCGATGGCGCAGCAGCGTCGCCAGCAGCAGCAGGCCCTCCATGGCGCCGGTCGGGTGTTCGGCGACGACCAGCACCGCGCCCTGCTTCGGCACCCGTGCGAGGTCGCCTTCGGGAAGGTCGACGTCGAGGCGCAGCCAGTCGCGCGCGGCGCCGAGCCAGGTGGCGGCGGTGGGGCGCGTCGTCGGCACGCCGAGCCGGCGGTCGATGGCCTGCTTGGCGTCGCGCAGCGCCGACAGGCCGAGCAGCCGTTCGGTGGCGCTGCCGAGCAGCTGCCGCCACCACGCCGCCGACCGCTCGACCAGATCGAACGTTTCTGCGCCATCGTGCATGGTCCAGCAGGATGCAGCCGTTCGTGAATGGACCGCCAACAGCGCGTCAAGCTGTCGCCGCCGCAGGCTTGCTTCGCCGGCGCCGTGCGGCGACGGTGCGCGCGCATGTCCGAAGCATTCCTCGAACGCGACTTCAAGGCCTACGAGAAGCACCGCCAGGACGACCCGGAGTACAACGCGCTGCGGTTGTCCGTTCGCCGCAAGCTGAAGGCGATGGTCGACGGCGTCGCCAAGGCGGCCAAGGCCGCCGGCACCGAGCTGAGCGCGCAGGCCGGCCTGCACCATCCCTACACGTTCAACAGCTACCGCGTGCGCGAGCAGCGCGCCTACCTGTGTCGCGGGCCGAAGGAGCGGAAGAAGATCGCCGCCATCTTCGGCGACGCGCTCGGCAAGGACGCCGAGACGCACTACATCCAGACGGTGTTGGAGGCGTGCATCGACGACCAGATCGTCGAGGCGGCGCTGCGCATCCACCCGCAGGCGTGGTGGGACGGCGAGAACCTGAAGAAGAAGCTGCTCGGCGACGCGGCCAAGCTCGAGGAGTTCTGCCAGCTGCTGCGTGCGCTACCGCCGGGCTTCAACCTGAAGCTGCACGACTGGAAGAAGGACCACTGGTGCGCGCAGGCGAAGGCGGCCGAAGTGAAGGAGATGCTCGGGCACTACACGCCGGGCAACCACTGGCTGCACGTGCAGCGGCAGCTGCCGAAGGAGGACGCGGTGGCGATGGGCGCCGAGGCCGAGGCGTGGGTGCACACGTCGCTGCTGGCGCTGCTGCCGGTGTTCCGCTTCACGCTGTGGGATCCGAGCTGATTCCCGCGGGCTGCCTCGCCACGTCGTCGACGGCCTCGTAGCTCACTGCACCGGTCCCTGTGCCGGTCAGGTCACTGTGCAGGGTAGGTCACTGTGCCGGGTAGGTCGCCTTGACCCACTCCGACCACTTCGCGTCGACGTTGAGCGCCGACACGCCGTAGGCCTCCTTCATCGCGTCGCGCAAGGCGCCGACGAGATCGGTCTGGTCGGGGGCCCACTTGTCGTCGACGCGCCCCTTGATGGCGAACAGGAACTTCTGCCACTTCTCGGGGCCTTGCGACATCATCCAGTCGACCCGCGACCAGCAGGCGACGTGGTCGTTGAACTTGATGTCGCCGAAGTCGCGCCACGACGACACCGTGGCGAAGTTCGCGACCTTGTTGTTCTGGATCAGGCTGCGGCACAGCACGTCCCACTTGTCGACCAGCTTGATGTCGGCCATCGCGCCTTCGTTCTGGTCGAAGCTCGGCCATTTGGTGTCGACGCGGCGGCAGTTCCAGTGGCCGAAGCCTTCGCGGATCCAGACCGGCAGTTCGTAGCCGTAGTGGCGGAAGCCGTCGAGCAGGTTGATCGAGACGTTGAACGCGAGCCCGCAGTGCAAGGCCGTGTCGTGCTTCAACGGGAACTCGTTCGACTCGAGGGGGAGCGTGATCAGGATCGAGCCGCTTTCCTTGAAGTGCCAGCGCTGGGCGTTCCGGTTCGGCCGCCCGAGGAAGTTCTTCATGTAGAGCTCGAAACTGGCGGCCTTCTCGATCGCCAGCACGAGGAACTTGTCCTTCATCCCGAGGTAGGGCCCGTAGCCCATGTAGCGAGCGCCAGGGATGCGCTGCACCTTCGCCGGGTCGGCGGGGAAGTCGGCGTCGGTGACGCCGAACAGCTTCTGCGTCTCCGCGTAGAGCTTCTCCATCCGTTGCGCCGTCAGGTGCGCGCGCAGCCACGGGTCGAGCGTGCGCGTCTTCGGGTTGACCTTCGGCAGCTTCTTCTGCAGCTCCTCGAGCTCGGTGCGGATCTTCTTCTTCGTCACCGGGTCCTCGGGGACCGGCCACTCCGGCAGGTTGGTGCCGATGCGGAAGTGCGGCGTCTCGATCCACAGGATCTGCACGAACTCGAGCGAGTCGTCGATCTGCTTCGACGTCACCGGCTTGTCGGCGAGGTTGCCGAACGCGAATGGGCCGAAGCCGATGTAGCCGGCCTTGGTGATCGCCTCGGGCTCGTTCTTGGTGTAGGGGTCGAGGCGCCACTTCGGCGTCTTCTCCTTGCCGTCCTGGGCGACGGCAGGAAGGGCGGCCAGAGCAGCGAGGAGCAGGTTGGCGATGCGGCGCATGGCGCGGAGAACGGCGTGGGGCCGTGAGGGGTTCGGCGGTGCGGGGTCGAGCGCTCGGGGCGGCGACTACAGCTTCTTCAGCCACTCCTGCTGGTGCTGCACCACCTGGAACACCGGCAGGTTCTCGATCGGCGGCTCGCCGTGCAGCACGCGCGCGGCGTTGATGGCCTCGCGCTTGACCGTGTGGTCGGGCGAGTTCAGGTAGGTCTTCAGCGTGCTCGCCTGCTCTTTGGCCATCAGGTAGCGCAGCAGGCGCAGGCCGGCCATCTGGTCGGCGGCGTTGGCCTTGGCGATCGACTCGAGCACCCACCTGCCGGCCTCCGGTGAGCGCGCCGCCGGCAGCACCTCGGCGACCAGCGCGCCGACTTCGCTCCAGTGCGTCTTCGAGTACTCGGCGACCGGGGCGACGGCGTCCTTCTGCTGCAGCGCCAGCGCCGCCAGCGACGCGTAGAACGCGGTCAGCGGATCCTTGTCCTTGCGCAACTCGGTCAGCGTCGGCAGCAGCTCGGCGTCGTGGAACTTCAGCATGCGCAGCGTCAGGTAGCGCCGCAGTTCGACCTTCGGCTTCTTGACCTCGCGCGCGAGCAGCGCGCCGTGGCGCGGCTGCAACAGTTCGTCGAGCACGGCGAACAGCTTGACGTTGATCTCCGGCGTGCGGTCGTTGACCGCGTTCATGACGATCGGTGCGGCCGGGTCACCGGCGCCGACCAGCTTCTTGTGCGCAGGCTCGTGCAGCGTCGCTTCGGGCTTGGCGAACTGGCCGACGACCGCGGTCAGGGTCTTGGTCGCAGCTTCGTCGGGCTTCGGCCAGTCGGCCAGCTTCTCGACCTTCGCCGGCGTGGAAGCCGGGGCCTTCGGGTCCTGGGCCGGGGCCGCAGCGGGCAGGGACAACGCGGCCAGCAGCAGCGCGCGCAACGACAGCGAGGAGGGGGTCACGGCTGTTTCGGTGGGTGGATCCAGCTCGGCAACGCGAACCGGTAGTCGGGGTGGACGAACGTCAGCTTGTCGGCGACGCGAGCCTGCTCGGCCTGCAGCCATTCACGCCATTCCTTGCCGAGGTGCGTGAAGAAGGCCACCTCGAGCGCGTCGACCGAGTCCTCCAGCGCCAGCTGGTGTTGCTTGGCGTCGAAGCTGCCGACGACGGCGAAGCCTTCGGGCAGTTCGATCGTCGCGCTGACGCTGCCGAGGTTCTCGAGCTGGAACAGGAACATCGCCACCGGCAGCTTCGCGTGCAGGCGCGGGAACTTGGCCCGGCGCTTGTCCTTGATCGCGGCGGCGTTCTGTTCGAGCTCGTAGGCGTTGGTGGAGACGCTGCGCAGCAGCTCGGCGCGTTCGCGCAGCAGCTTGCGCTCGGCGGGGAACGCGCGCTGCGCCAGCTTCAGCGGCAGGATCTGTTCCTCGAGCACGCGCTGCACCTTGGTCTTGCGTCCGCCTTCCGGCACCGACTCGTCGAGGAAGCGCACGTACGGCTCGACCTCGTCGAGGCGGACCTCGATGCCGTCGAGCACCAGCAACCGGGTTTCGGGCGGGGTCTTGTCGCTGCAGCCGGCGGCGAGCGCCGCGAGCAAGGCGACGGACAGCGGCAGACGGTGGGGCATCGGCATCACGGCGTGTCGAGGGCGCTGAGGAAGTCGCAGACGGGTCCACTGAGCCAGCGGTACGTGCGGAACAGCAGGTCGGCCAACTGGGGGGCGTTCGCCGCGGCAGTCGGCGCTGGAAAGCTACCCGTGTTCTCGAGCCACAAGGAGCGCGGGTCCTGCGGCCAGGTCTCGACGCGCACCTGGAAGGTCGAGCGTTCCTCCGGCTGCGGCGGGAACACCAGGCGAACGCCGAGCGAGTGCAGCAGGCGGCCGAAGCTCTGCCAGGCCTCGGTGCCAGGGGCGACGAGGCGCTTGCCGAGGAACTCGCGGCCGTCGCGGAAGTGCCGCGGCGCGATCAGCGAGCGCACCACGAACTGTTGCATCAGCGTGGTCGGGATCGCCAGTGCCTGAAATGCCGTCTGGGTGACGTTGACGACGCGGGTGGCGAAGTCCTCGACCGAGCCGCCGCGCAGTTCTTCGCGCAGCACCAGCCGATCCCAGGCGAAGGTCGCCGACGAGATCTGGCCGGGGGCCAGCGGCAGGTTGCTCAGGTGGATGCCGTCCGGCGCCACCTGGAAGTTCTGGTAGCCGATCGCGGGCTGGCGGTAGAGCGTGTTGTGCACGCCCTGGACGAGGTCGGCGCGCAGCTGCTGCGGCGGGTAGAGGATCTCCGCCGCGAAGGCGATCGTGCGCAGGTCGTAGCTCATCGTCGGCCCGGCGATGCTACGGGTCGGTCGGTTGCGGGTCAGGTGCCGGTCATCGTTCTTGTCGTCGGCCTCGCTGCCGGTCCAGCCGCGATGTCTCGTCGGTGCGGCCTTGCGGATTGTGGGAGGAATCCCCAGGCCGCCTCGTTTCGCGGCCGCCGACTGCTAGACTCCCCGCCCCTTTCCTCGAACCTGATCCACCGATGCTCCGCGCCTCCGTCCTGGCCACTGTCGTGGCCGCCGTCGTCGCCTCTTCGCTCGTCGCCCAAGACCCTGCCGTGCTCCGGCGCGAGGTGGCGAAACTGCAAGAGACGCTGATCCAGGAGCGCGCCAAGCTCCTCTCCGAGCTGAAGGTCAACGGCAAGGCGCTCGACGGCCGCGAGGTGATGCGCGAGGCGGTCTACCTGGCCGGTGGCAAGCTGGTGGAGGCCAAGGTCGCCGACTTCTTCATCCTCGAAGAGGTCAAGAAGCAGGTCGAGTCGGGCCGTCGCAAGGCCGAGGACTTCCTGGTCAGCGACGCCGACGTCATGGACCAGCTGGCGCCGCTGAAGGGCGACTTCGAGACCAAGAACCCCGGCGTCGACTTCTGGGAGGTCGTGCGCTCGCAGTACGGCCTGAACAAGGAGACGTTCCTCGAGCAGCGCAAGCAGGCGATCCTGTTCGACCGCGTGTTCTTCCCCGGTGCGCCGAAGGACTGGCCCGAGATCACCAAGGAGGCGATCAAGGCCCAGACCAACAGCGAGCAGGGCCAGAAGTTCATGGAGCAGCTCGAGAAGGCGTCGGAAGGCGTCGACGAGAAGGGCAACCCGAAGAAGCTGCCCGACTTCTGGATCAACATGATGCGCCAGTTCGTGCAGAAGGGTCTGCGCACCTGGAGCGACATCAAGTACGCGTCGAACGGGCTGCCGGCCGAGGTCGTGCTGCGCGTCAACGACTTCGAGTGGAGCACGGTCGAGGCCTTCGAGTTCGTCAAGAAGGGCCTGTTCGTGCAGGACCTCGAGCGCGCGCTGCAGGAGGTCGCGGTGCGCGAAGCGCTGCGCCAGGAGCTGGTGGCGAAGGGCAAGTACGTCGGCGACGAGGATTTCCAGAAGCGCTACGACGAGTACCGCCAGCCCTACGACTCGACGCCGTTCACGGTCGAGGTCATCGCCACCCGCTTCAAGGGCTACCCGTGCCTCGAGGCCTTCCGCGCGCGTTGGCGCCTGATCTCGTCGTACGGCGACCTGATCAAGCCGGAGATGACGGACGAGGTGCTGCAGGCGCACGCCGACAAGCGCAGCGCGTTCTTCGCCGACGGCCAGGTCGACGTCTCCTTGCTGCCGTTCCAGGCGCGCAACCCGAAGAGCGGCGCCTGGGAGCCGGACGGCATGGCCGCGGCCAAGGCCCGCTGCGAGGCGGCGTTCGCGGCGCTCGAGAAGAAGACGATCACCTTCGACCAGGCGATCGACCAGCACCGCGAGTTCTTCGCCAACGACGAGAAGAAGGGGCGCCTCGGCCTGCTGCCGCTGAACCAGCTGCGTCAGCAGCTGCGCGAGAGCGAGTTCACCCAGCTGCTCGATGGCTTCTCGCTGGCCGAGTTCCTGTTCTTCGAAGCCGAGGTCGGCAAGACGATCGGCCCGATCCAGGGCCCGGACGGCTGGTTCATCGCGCGCGTCAACACGCGCATGCCGGCGCGTCGCAAGATCGACGTCAAGAACGAGCGCGAGCGCGAACTGGTCCGCGAGGACTTCCTCACCGTGCGCTTCCTCGACTGGGCCCGCGAAGTCGTCGGTCGCGCCAAGTTCGAGTGACCCTGCCGCGCGTCCCCGGGTGAGCCAAGCTCGCCTGCGAGGACGCGCTCGCCTGCCCGCTGGTGCAGGCTCGGTTCCTCGGCCCCCGTGCTCTAGCATGGCGGGCCTGTGACGGAACCCTCCGATTCGCGCGCCAGCATGCGGGCGCTGTTGCAGCGGCTCTGGGCCGCGATCCGGCGCTACAAGGGCATGGTCGCGACCATGCTCGTCTTCGGCTTCTTCGAGGCGGCGTTCACCAAGCTGCCGTTCGTGCTGGTGAAGCCGCTGATGGAGGAGATGGCGAAGAAGGAACCGAAGGTGGTTGCGCCACCCGTCGAGGAGACCCCGCGCGGCATGTTCGCCTGGGTCGCAGAGCTCGGCGAGTCGTTCGACGCCTGGCTGCGTGTCTTCGCGAACGACATGGCGCATGCCTTCGGCTACGCGTTCGAGGGCGAGTATGCCGGCATGAACGTCGTCGTCGCCTGCGGCGTGATCGCGATCGTCTGCGGTCTGCTGGGGGCGGTGACGATCTACTACGTGCAGACGATCTCGCGCCTGTTCGCGATCCGCATCGTCGCCGATCTGCGCGGCGAGTTGGCGCGCCACTTCCTGCATCTGCCGGTGCGCTACTTCGGCCGCCAGCGCATGGGCGACCTGATCAGCAAGGTGACCAACGACACGCAGGTCATGCAGCGCTCCTTCGAGCTGGCCAGCGACAACGTCGTCGTCGACCCGCTGATGATCCTGTTCAACGTCGGCATCCTGGCCGTCTACGTGCCGCAGGCGCTGTTGGTGCTCGTGGTGATGGTGCCGGCGATGGTGATCCCGCTGTATCGCCAGGGCAAGCGCGTCAGCAAGCGCAGCAGCAAGAGCCTGCAGGCGATGGGCGAGACCACCGAGTCGTTGAACCAGATCCTGAACGGCATCCGCACGGTGAAGGCGTTCCAGCTCGAGGCGCCGATGCTGCGCGACTTCGAGGCGACGACGGCGACGTTCCTGCAGCGCGCGCAACACATGCTGCGCGCGAAGGGGCGGTCGATGGCGCAGACGTTCGTCGGCTACCAGCTCGGTTTCGGGGTGCTGCTGGTGATGCTCGGCTACGTCGTGTTGGTGCAGGAGAAGATCAACTTCAGCGACGTCGCGCTGGTCATCATGCCGTTGGCGACGACCTACCAGCACGTGAAGCGCCTGACGCGCAGCTACCACGTGCTGATGGAGTCGGCGGGGGCCTTGCAGGGCATCGAGAAGATCCTGCACGAGCCGGTCGACCAGGCGGCGGCCGGCGGGCGATCGCTGGCCGCGGTGCGCGGCGAGATCGAGCTGCGCGACGTCGGCTTCTCGTACGGCGGCGAACCGGTGCTGCGTGGCCTCAGCCTGCACGTTCCCGCGGGCAAGACGGTGGCGCTGGTCGGCGAGTCCGGCAGCGGCAAGACGACCACGGTCGATCTGATCCAGCGCTTCCACGAGCCGACGCACGGCAGCATCCACATCGACGGCCAGGACCTGCGCGAGCTCAAGCTCGCCGACTACCGCGCGCACACGGCGGTGGTCAGCCAGCAGTCGTTCCTGTTCAACGCGACGATCCGCGCCAACATCGAGTGCGGCAAGCCGGGCGCGGCGCAGTCCGAGATCGAGGCGGCGGCGCGCGCGGCGAACATCCACGAGTTCATCGTGTCGCTACCGCTCGGCTACGAGACCATCGTCGGCGAGCGCGGCGGCAACCTGTCCGGCGGCCAGCAGCAGCGCATCGCCATCGCGCGCGCGATCGTGCGCGATCCGGCGATCCTGTTCCTCGACGAGGCGACGTCGGCGCTCGACTCCGAGAACGAGCGGCTGGTGCAGAAGGCACTCGACGCGGTGCGCAAGGGCCGCACGTCGATCGTCATCGCGCACCGCCTGTCGACCATCGTCGGCGCCGACCAGATCGTCGTGCTCGAGAAGGGACGTGTGGTCGAGACCGGCACGCACGACCAGCTGTTCGCCAGGAACGGCGTCTACCGTCGCATGTTCGACGCCTACGCCAGCGGCACGATGCCGCCAGCACCGGCGGACGGCCCGCCCGCCGAGGCGGCGTCAGGCGGGGCCGAGTAGGGCGACGACCGTCGCCCGCATCGCTTCGCCGCGGCCGATCGCGTCGACCTTCTCGCCGGTCTTGCCCTTGATGTTGACGCGGTCGACGGGCAACTCGAACAGCTCGGCGAGGCGCGCGCGCATCTCGGCGCGGCGCGGCTTCAGCTTCGGCGTCTCGGTCTCGAGCACGCAATCGAGCGACAGCACGCGCAGGCCGCGCTGGCGCACTTGCGCCATCGTCGCGCGGCAGAACTCGCTCGACGGGCGGTCCTTGTTGGCCGGGTCGCGGTCCGAGAACAGCGTGCCGAGGTCGTCGAGGCCGGCGGCGCCGAGCACGGCGTCGCAGGCGGCGTGCAGCACCGCGTCGCCGTCGCTGTGACCGAGCGGGCCGGCGTCGGCGTCGAAGCGTACGCCGGCGACCATGCACGGGCGTCCGGGGGCGAGGCGGTGCACGTCGATGCCGAGGCCGATGCGGGGGAGGTCGTTCATGCCGATGCGGAAGCGAGGATCGCGGCGGCCAGAGGCAGGTCCTCGGGGCGGGTGATCTTCAGGTTGTGCGGGCTGCCGGGCACGATCGCAACCGGCTCGCCGAGGTGCTCGACCAAGGACACGTCGTCGGTGCCTTCGAAACCGGTGGTGCGCGCGTGCTCCATGGCGCGCGCCAGCAGTTCGCGGCGCACGACCTGCGGTGTCTGCGCCAGCCAGACGTCGGTGCGGTCGAGGGTCGCCGCGACCATGCCCGAGCGGGCGCGCTTCAGCGTGTCCGGCGCCGGAATCGCCAGCAGGGCGGCGCCGTGCGCGGCGGCGGCGGCGACGCAGGCGCGGGCGGCGGCGATCGGCACCAGCGCGCGCGCCGCGTCGTGCACGACGATCAGGTCGGCATCCACCGGGCAGGCGGCGAGGCAGCGCGTCATCGACTCCTGGCGCGTGTTGCCGCCGTCGACGCAGTGCACCGGCACGCGCGGATCGATCGCCGCGAGTTGCGCAAAGCATGCTGCCAGGTGCGACGTACGGTCGTCGGGGTGCACCGCGACCACCAGTTCGCAACGGTGCAGATCGCCGAGCGCCTGCACCAATCGCTGGGCGCTGTGCTCGAGCAGTGTCTTGCCCTGCAGCCGCAGGTAGGCCTTCGGGATCGGGCCGCCGAAGCGGGATCCGCGGCCGGCAGCGAGCAGCAGGATGGCGACCTTCACGGTTCGGACCTTACACTGCGTGCGTGGCGGTGGTGCGGATTCTCGGCATCGATCCAGGGACCCAGGTCGTCGGTTTCGGCTGCCTGGAGTTGGTCGTCGACACGGGGTCTGCGCCCGCGCGCGAACTGCCGTTGGCGATGCGCGGTGCCAATGTCGTGCGCGTGGGCGGCGGCGGTGCTGGCGGTGCGCACCTGGTCGGCGCCGGCGTGTTGCGGCTCGGCGGTCGCAGCACGGAACTGCCGCAGCGACTGTTGTCGCTGGCCGAGCAGTTCCGCTGCCTGCTGCAGCAGTTCGCGCCGGACGAACTCGCCATCGAAGAGGCGTTCTACGGCAAGAGCGCGCAAGCCGCGCTGCGCATCGGCGAAGCGCGCGGGGTCGTGCTCGCGGAGGCGGCGCGCGGTGGGGCCGCCGTGTTCCAGTTCCCACCGGCGCGGGTCAAGCGCTGCATCACGGGGAACGGCGCCGCCGGCAAGGAATCCGTGGCGGCGATGGTGCGGCAGCTGGTGCAGCACGGGCGCGGGGCGTTGGCCGGCGACCTGCCGCTCGACGCCACCGACGCAGTCGCGGTCGCCTGGACCCGCCTCGAGCAGCGTCGTTCGCCCATGGCGCAGTGGTTGGCCGAGGGCGGTCCGCCGGATTGACGACTGGCCCATTGCGCGGATTGGAATGCGTGCCGACGCATCCGGGCCTTGCATTTTCGGTTGGTCCCACCTGTAATGCTGCCTACCGGTCAGCGAGGCTCCTACCCCTTGTACCAACCCCTCAGGGTGGCAATGGCGGGACCGAACCCGTCATCGTCGAACATGCGCCGCAGCGGCTCGCCGCAGCGGTTGGGGTATCCCTCGCTCCACTGTGCGCCACCTTGGCTCGGGGAGGGATTCTGATGATCCGCGGTCCCGTTCTGCCTCAGGCCCGAGAGGGGCTCTGGTCGCTCGTGTCGGTGCGCCTCGACCAGATCGAGCGCGGGCTGACGTTGGTGATGGAAGCGTTCGATTGCTCCGGCGGCCAGCTGGGCGTCGTCGAGGGACTCGCCCGCGACGCCGCCGGCGGGCCGGTGCTGGTGGTTCTCGCCCTCGACGGTGATTCGCTGTTGGTGCCGCGCGTGCTGGCCGCGGCGGACTTCCTGCAGCGGGTAGGCGATGCGTTGGTCGAGGCAGTTCCGGAGGCGCAGCTGACCGTCGGCGCGCGCGGGCGCGTGTTGGCGATCGGCACCGATGCCTCCTACGCCGCGATCGAAGCGCTGCGGCGCTTGCCGGTGGCGGGCCTCCAGGTCTGCCGCCTCGAGCCGTTCCGTGTCGCCGGCAGCGAACGATTCGCTGTGCGCCATCTGGCCGTCGGGGCCCCTGCCTCCTCGGCGGCGGAACCCGAGCCGGTCGTGGACCTCGACCTGCCCGGGGAGCTGTCCGGGCTCTGGGCGAGCTGCCGCGATCTGTGCGCGCGCATCGATCCGGCCGTTCGCCTCGTCGGCGATCGCTATTCGCGGCGCATCCTCTGGCGCAGCGCCCTGCTCGGCGAGGTCTGCTATGCGTCCGGCGGGCTGCAGGCCAGGGTCGGCGATGGCGCGGCGACGCCGCTGCAGGTCGCCAACGACGTCCGCAACTTCGTGGACCAGCTGCTGCGGCGCTACGCGCGCGTCGCTGGTCTGCATCGAGAGGAACCGAACAACACCGTCTGTGCGTCGCCGGAGGCTACTCGCTCGGCCCCGACGAACCGGATGGTCCACAGGGGTGGCGGCGAAGGTCTGCGGGCGGCTGTCGCCGCGGCCAAGCTGTCGTCCGAAGAGTATTCCGCACTCGGTGGTCCGGCCTTGGCGGCCGGCGGCGATACCGATGGTGCGGCAGCGGCTGACGACGTCGTCAAGATCGTCGCAGCGCAGGAAGCTCCTTGGCCGCCGACCCGGCGGTCGACGGACTAGAGCGAATCGATCGGCGCAAGGGCGCGGTCGGTTCCCGAGGTGGACTTGGAACCGGACCTGAACCCAGATCGGGCGAGCAGGGGTTTCCTGCGACGGTGGTTTCGTCGAGCGACCCCGGCGCCGCGCGTGCAGGAAGCGGCGGTCATCGCCTTCGCCAGTGGCAAAGGCGGCACCGGCAAGTCGTTCCTGGTCACCAATGCGGCGTTGGCCCTGCACAACGAGGGGCTGCGTGTCGCCGTGGTCGACTGCGACTTCGGGCTCGGCAACGCCCACCTGCTGTTCGGGGTGAATCCCCGCTACTCGATGCAGCATCTGCTCGACGACCGGGTGCCGGTCCAGCAGGTGTTGCAGAGCACACCGTTCGGCCCGAATCTGCTGGCCGGCGGCTCGGGCATCGCCAGCCTCGCGGACCTCGATGCACGCCACATGCAGGCGCTCGGCCGCGCCCTGCGCTGGGTGGCGAGCCAGCACGACGTCGTGCTGCTCGACTGCGCGGCGGGCCTGTCGCCGCAGTCGTTGATCACCGTGCTCGCGGCGCAGGAGGTGGTGCTGGTGACCAACCCGGAGATCGCGGCGCTGACCGATGCCTACGCCTTGATCAAGTGCCTCGCGCGTCAGGGGAAGCACCCCAGCATCCAGTTGGTCGTCAACCGCGTCACCCAACCTGGTCTCGGACAGGCGACGTTCACGCGTCTTGCCGAGGTTGCGCGTCGTTTTGTCGGGTGCTCGATCCACTACCTGGGCGAGGTTCCAGAGGATCCCGCGGTGACCCATCGTCGCCTCGGCCAACCCCCTCTGCTTCGCAGCCTCCCAGAATGCGAGACGACCAAGGCGTTGCAGGCGGTGTTCCGAGAGATCTGTCACCAGGTGCGCACGATGCAGGTCGCCATCGGCCCGGGCGTGGAGGAACGCATGGCCGAACAGATCCTGCGCTGGTAGGTCGTGGCCGGTGGTTGCTGCGGGCGTGGGCCGGCTTGGTGCTGGTCCTGGCGGTGCGATTGCTGTGGGCGGTCTTGGTCCGCCAGCCCAGCGGCGGGGTCGTCGCAGCGCCGATACGCCTCGATCCAAACGAGGCGAGCGTCGAGGAGTTGCAGCTGCTGCCGGGGGTGGGCCGAACGCGGGCCGAAGGCATCGTGCTGGAGCGCATTCGCCGCGGGCCTTTCCGCTCCCTCGAGGACCTGGCTCGGGTCGATGGCATCGGCCTGGAGACGATCCGAGCCATCGGGCGCTTCCTCGACATGCCGTCGGTCGCACCCGCGGGCACCACGAGGCACTAGCTGGATGCGTGCCTGCGCACGTTGGTGTAGGCTCCCCGACCCGATGGAACTCCAGGATCCGACCTTGCGAACCTGCGTGCAGCGAGCGCTGGCAGAGGATCTCGGGCGGGAGGATCTGTCGCTGGATGCCGACTTGACGACGCGGTTGTCGGTGCCCGCCGGCAAACGCGGTCGGGCTCGTCTCTGGGCGAAGTCCCGCGGCGTGCTGGCTGGTTCGACAGCGGCCGTGGTCGCGTTCCAGCTGTTGGACCCGAAGGCAGCGTGTCAGCGTGTGCGCAGCGACGGGGATCGCTTCGAGCGCGGGGACCTGGTGCTGGAGGTCGAGGGCGACATGCGCGCGCTGCTGGCCGCCGAACGCACCGCGCTGAACTTCATCCAGCGGCTGTCGGGCGTTGCAACGGCGACACGCGCGTTCGTCGAGGCCGTCGCCGGCACCCGCGCTCGCATTCTCGACACGCGCAAGACGACCCCTGGCCTGCGGTTGCTGGAGAAGGCCGCTGTAGCCGCCGGCGGTGGCACCAACCATCGGATCGGCCTGTTCGACCAGGTCTTGCTGAAGGAGAACCACTTCGGGTTCGCGGCTCCGGTCCCTTACGAAGACGTCGTCCGTCGGTGCGTGCAGGGGCAGACTCGGCCGGTCGTCGCCGAGGCGCGTTCCGTGGCCGAGGCCGTGGCGGCGGTGCGCGGCGGGGCGGCGGTCGTGTTGCTCGACAACTTCCGCCCCGGGCCGGACCTGCGTGCGGCGGTGCAGGCCGTTCGCGACACTGCCTCGCAGCTCGGCCGCGCGGACGTGCTCACCGAGGCTTCTGGCGGCGTGACCCTGCAGACCGTGCGGGAGTTCGCCGAGTGTGGAGTCGACCGTATCTCGGTCGGGGCCATCACCCATTCCGCTCCCGCGGTCGATCTCTCGCTGTTGGTGGAGGGCGTGTCCTGATGGAGAAGAGACTGTCGTTCGCGCCGAGCGCCGCGGTGCTTCGGAAGCTGCGGGCGGACGTGCGAAAAGTCGCCGTCGGCCTGGGCGCCGAGGCGCGTATCGGCGACCAATTGGCGTTGGTCGTCGACGAGCTGGTCAACAATGCCATCGAACATGGCGCCGGCTACCGTCGCCGCGGCCTCGATCTCGCGGTCCGGATCGCCACGTGCCCGGACGGTTTGCTGATCGAGTTCTTCGATCAGGAGATGCCGGCGGACGCCGTCGTCGACCTCGGCAAGGCGTTGATGGCTGCGGCCAACGGCATGCCTTCGCTCGAGAACGAGCGCGGGCGAGGGCTTTTCTTGCTGTCGGTCTACCTTCAGGACGTGCGCGCCGGTGTCGCCCCGGACGGTGGGCTGTGCCTCGCAGGCCGGATCCCGCTGCAGTGATCTCTCTGCGGTGATCTCCGATCTCCCGGAAGTGAACGACCTATCGTACCCCGCTCCGGTCCGCTGGCTCGCGGCCGCCTTGGCGTGGTGGATCCGCCTGCCGGTCCCTCTTCGCGCATGCCTGCCGCCAGCGTTGATGCTGTTCCTCTGGTGGTCGTCGTCGCGGCAGCCCACCTCGGGCGAAGCGTCGGCGGTCAAGTCGTTCCTGCACAACGGAGCCCACATCGTCGCCTACGGCGCCTTGGCGACGGCTTGGTGGACCCTGCTGGTGCGACGCGTGCCGCCCGCGCATCTCGGCACGGCCGCATGGTTGGTGTCGGTCACCTACGGGGTGGTCGACGAACTGCACCAGGCGGCGGTGCCTGGGCGGACCTGCTCGGTGACGGACCTGGGTAGCGACGCAGCCGGCGCATGGCTGGCCATCCTCTGCCTCAACTGGCTATACCTGCAGAACGGGCGCGCCCGTGCCATGATTCCGTTGGCCGTATGTGTCGCTGTCATCGCCGTATCTCTGGCGACCTTCGTGCCCGTGTGAATCGCTCCCAGGACAGTGGGTCGGCGGCGTGAGCTGTCTACAAGTCACTGCAGCCAAAGGCTTAATATCTCCCTTCAGCTGCAACTCTCCAGGCTGCCCGCGCGCTGTGTCGGGTGCCATGAAGAACCTTCCTCTGTTCTGCGTCGCGGCCCTGCTCGGGCTCGCGGTTTCGGTCCCGGCCCAGCGCATCTCGTTCGAGGGCCAGTTCGGCCGCGGCCCGCGCGGCGTGGTGGTGGTGGACGCGGGTGGTGGGCGCTTCGGCGGCCACCGCGATTCCTGTGGTGATCACCGTCGTCCGCGTGGTCACTGGGAGACTGTCCACGAGCAGGTCCTGGTCCCCGGCTACTGGCGCGACGAGCACGTCCCGCCGACCTACGGTTGGATCGTCGACCACTGCGGCCGCCGCCACTGGGGCATGATCGACGCCGGTGGCTGCCGCCGGATCTGGGTGCCGGCGCGCTACGAGACCCGGTGCCGTCAGGTGTGGGTCTCCCGCTGAGCGGTCGACGGACCGCTCAGACTGCGGGCTCGGGTGGCGATCGAGGCCATCCGAGCCCGCAGTCGTTTCCGGTGTCGTGGCGATCGGGTCGCAGCGCGGATAGAGAGGCGCCATGGAACGTGGCGACCGGTTCGATCACCCACTCATCGAGCGCTACGCGAGCCCCGAGATGGCGCAGCTGTTCTCGCCGCGGGCGCGGCACACTGCCTGGCGGGACCTCTGGATCGCACTCGCCCGCGCTGAACACGAGCTGGGTTTCCCGGTCACCCGCGAGCAGATCGCCGAGCTCGAGCAGCATCGCACCGAGTTCGACTGGGATCGCGTCGCCAAGTACGAGAAGGAACTGCGCCATGACGTCAAGGCGCACGTCCACCACTGGGGCGACCTCTGTCCGAAGGCGCGGCCGATCATCCACCTCGGCGCCACCAGCTGCTTCGTCACCGACAACGGCGACCTGCTGCAGTACCGCCGGGCCATGCGCCTGCTCGAACGGCGTCTCGCGGCGGTCTTGCATGCGCTCGGCGAGTTCGCCCGGACCTGGCGCGCCGAGCCGTGCCTGGGCTACACGCATTTCCAGGTCGCGCAGCCGGTCACCGTCGGCAAGCGCGCCACGCTGTGGGCGCAGGACTTCGCGCTCGACCTCGACGAGGTGCGCCGCGTCGCCGGTTGGCTGCCGTTCCGTGGGGTGAAGGGCACGACCGGAACGCAGGCTACGTTCCTCACCCTGGCTAACGGCGACCACGGGGTCGTCGAGGAGCTGGACCGCCGCGTCACCAAGGCGATGGGCTTCGAGCGGTCGATTGCGGTCAGTGGCCAGACCTACACGCGCAAGCTCGACTGGACGATCCACCAGGCGCTGTCGGCGATCGCGCAGTCGGCGAGCAAGTTCGCCACCGACGTGCGGCTGTTGTCGCACGAGGGCGAGATCGAGGAGCCGAGCGAGTCGAAGCAGATCGGCAGCTCGGCGATGGCCTACAAGAAGAACCCGATGCGCTGCGAGCGCGTCTGCTCGTTGGCCCGCTACGTCATCGAGACGGCGACGACCAGCGCGCACACGGCGGCGACGCAGTGGCTCGAGCGCACCCTCGACGACAGCGCCGTGCGGCGCATCGCCCTGCCGGAGTCGTTTCTCGCGATCGACGGCATCCTGATGCTGGTCGAGAACGTCGCCAAGGGCCTCGTGGTCTACCCGAAGGTCATCCAGCGCAAGCTGCGCGAGCAGCTGCCGTTCCTCGCCACCGAGGAGATCCTGATGGCAGGCGTCGCCGCAGGCGGCGATCG
>JBILEY010000322.1:0-6253 GCA_044351865.1 Planctomycetota bacterium
CCTCTTCCCACGTGCGACCCCCTTCGCGGTAGCGCACGCGCGAACGTTCGCTGGCGAGCCAGGGCTTCGACTCCGACTGCACGCCGCCGGTGCCGCCGCCGTTCTGGTTCAGGTTGCGGCTGTTGGCCTCGAACGCCTCGATCGTCGGCGCACACAACTCGCGGAACGTCGCCTCGCGCGCCGCATCGCGGCCGGCGTCGACCAGCTGCACGTCGCTGGCGCCGGGGCGCAGGAAGGGCACCAGCAGCTCGACGGCGACCGCGCCGGGGCCGTTCGGCGGGCGCCGCGTCGCCTGGCCGTCGCGCGTCCACGGCTGCTGTTCGGTCGACTGGTTGCCGAACTGCGACTGCGCACCCTGGTAGGTGAAGGCGTGGTCGGCCGCGAACGTGATCGCCTCGCCTTCCTGGCCGCGCAGCTCGCCGACGAAGTTGACGAAGCTGTCGGGGAACGCGCGCCACTCTGGCGCCGCCTGCAGGTCCCAGCCGCGCGGCAGGCGCAGCGTGTGCGAGACCATGTTGCCGGCCCCGGCGTCGCGCACCTGGCGCGGCTCGAGCACGACCGTGCGGTAGCTCTTCGGCAGCTCGCGGCGTTCGCCGCGCGGCTTCGCGTCGCTGCTCTGCTCGTCGATGGGGGCCGGGCCGGGAATCGCCTCTTCCTCGCGTGGGCGGCGGTCGTCGCTGCGCTTGCGTTTGCCGAGCGGATTGCGGTCCCCGCTCGGGTCCCGCTCGTCGCCCTGCACGCGATCGTCGACGACCGTCTCGCCCGCGTCGGGCCGCAGTTCGAGCGTCGTCACCTCGCCGTCGGCGCCGCCGACGCGCCCGGTCAGCACGCCGTTCTTCAGCGTGCCGGTGAACTCCTGGCGCGGTCCCTGCTCGGTGCGGCCCAGTGCGACCAGCTTGATCGTCACCTGCTCGCTGGTCAGCTGGATCTCGTCGCCGCGCCGCGCCCCGCGGAAGCTGGCGCGGTACTCGACCGGCGTGGTGCCGTTCTCGACCGGGTAGCGCAGATCGGCTGCGACCTCGGCGGTGAGGCGATCGCCGCTGCCGCGGAACTCGACGCGGATCGGGTAGCGCAGCTCCTTGCCGTCGGGGCCACGTTCGCTCGCGGTGCCCGACCAACGACCCTGCAGCTCCGTCGCTGCCTTGGCGTCCGGCTTGCCCACGGGCCTGGCGTCGTCGCCCTTGCTGCGCGCCGTGAACTTCGTCCAGCCGTCGCCGTCGCTGCCGATGCGGCCGCTCAGCACGCCGTCGACCAGCTTGCCGTCGATCGTCTGCGGCTCGGACGGGATGCGTTCGCCGGTCTCTTTGACCTTCACCTCGATCGCTTCGCTCTGCATGCGCAGGTCCGGGGCGCGGAACGTGCCGCGGTAGGTGGCGACGATGGACACGGTCACCTTGCCCTGGCCGGTGTCGACCGGAACGGTCGCGCGCACCTCGAGCCGCAGCGCGTCGTCGGCGCCGGTGAACTGCAGGCTCACGTCGTAGTCGAGGCTCTGCCCGCCCTCGAGCTGCTCCTGCGCCTTGCCGAGCCAGTCGCCGGTGAGGCGGGTCGGCACGGCCGGGCGTTTCTGGTCGAGGTTCTTCGGGATCAGCTGCGCCGGCAGGGCGCCGAGCGAGACGAGCAGGAAGGCGAGGCTGGACGCGCGGAGGTTCATCGCTCCTGCATGCGCAGGGGCGGCGAAGTGGGGGCCAAGAAGTTGGTTCTCCCCGGTTCCTGCCCGGCGCAATCCGGCAGGGGCTCGCAGCTCCGTTGCGGCGCCGCGAGGCCCGCCTGCACGGCGATCGATCGGCGTCCATCGGCGGCGACTCGTCCACACGATCGGTCGCCGCTGAGCCGGCGGCGCTCGGCGGATTCGGGTGGCCACGACCCGCAGGGCATCCATGCGGTCGCGGCTCGCTTCGCGCCGCACTCGGACGTTGGCTCGGGCAGCGAAGCTGGCTGCGCGCCTAGCACTGCCGGGGGCGATGGACGCGTTGTTGCCGTCCAGATACAGGATCATCGTCGGGCGCCGCACTGCCGCCAGGCTGGCCCGACGAGGTCGTGATCAGAAGTGACCGACCGTGACTTGCACCCCGTTGGTGCTCACTGTGGCGGGGCCTGGGCCGATCAAGCCAGGGCCGGCCAGCACCAGCTGCGCGCGATACTGCAGTCCCGCCAGCGCCGGCATCGGCGGCACCTGGATCGTGCTCTGCAGTGGCCCGCTGACGACCTGGGCGTCGACGGCATCGGGATGGAGCAGGAGCTCGCAACCTGCAGGCGCATCGGCGAAGAGCTGGAGCAGCGGCCGCTGCTGCGGCACGAGGCCCAGCAGTCTGGCCACCAGCGTTCCATTCGGCATGCCATCGCACCGCAAGGTCCAGCGGCCACCGGACCAAGGCTTCGTCGACGTCAGCGGCCACGGGGCGCACGCCGCGCCGTAGGCCTGGGCATCGGCAAGGCACGACGTGGTGAGCTCGCCGAAGAACGGCGACGGGTTCGCTGGCACGCCGCGGAAGTAGCCGGTGACCACCAGGGAACCGGAGCGGAGCCAGGTCGGCCCGAGGAAGGCGCTGGAGCCGATCGACGTGTAGTCGGTCACTTCGGACCATGCCTGGCCGTTCCATCGCGCCAGGGATTTCACCGGCACGCCCCCTGCCGCGGTGAAGAAGCCACCGACCACCAGGTCGCCACCCGGCAAGGTCGTCATGCCCCCGGCCCCCACGAAGAAGCCGCCGGCCGGATCGAGGCCGGTCCCCAGCGGTTGCCAGCTGGTGCCGTCCCAACGAGCCACGTGGGCCAAGGGCACCCCGCCGATCGCCGTGAAGGACCCACCCGCGAACAGTTGCCCCGCGTCATCGGTCTCGAACACCACGGCCGTGGCACCACCGAAGGAGCCTGTCAGGTCGCCGCCCAACTGGGTCCAAGTGCCGCCGGTCCAGCGGGCGATCAGCCCGCGGTTGCTAGGCCATCCCAGGCTCAATCCGAGCACGGCATCGCCGTTCGGCATCCACTCGAGCGCTGTGGCACCACCAAAGAGTCCCAAGGAGCCCCAAGCCGCCGGCATCGGCACGGCCTGCCAAGTAGTGCCGTCCCAGCGCGCGAGCGGCATGGCGGCCAAAGGCGTCGGCGACTGCAGGCTCCCGCCGCACCAGAGGTCACCATTCGGGGCGAGACGAAGCAAGCTGATCGTGCCCGCCGGCGGCGAGCCCAAGGGGGACCACGCACTGCCGTCCCAGCGCAGCACCGCGGAGGTGTTGGTGCTGCCCGTCGGTACGGATCCGGCAACCAGCACGGCGCCATCGTCGGTCGTCGTCATGGCCGTCACGGGGCCGACCAACGGCAGCGGGCCGAAGGCCGACCAGACCCCGCCACTGCGGCGGGCGATCCGGTCGCAGGCAACGCCGGGACCGATCGACAGGAAGGACCCGGCCACCACGAGGTCGCCGTTCGGCAACTCGGCGGCGGTCCCGGTGACTCCATTGATGCCGCTGCCGGTCGCGGACCAGGTGCTGCCGTTCCATGCCGCGATGTTGGCCACAGGTACGCCACCGGCCATCTGGAAATCGCCGGCGACCAAGGTGCCGCCGTTGGGCAAGGCGAGCATGGCGTTGCCTCGGGCATTGCCGTTGATGACCTTGAAGAGTCCGGAGCCGAGCGGACTCCAGTTCGCGCCGTCCCAGCTGGCGACTGAGACGGCGGGATTGCCGCCTGCCGTCGTGAAATCGCCAGCGGCGAGCAGGGTCCCATTCGGTTGGAACAGCAGCGCCTCGACACGGGCTTGGGCCCCTGGCGTGGCGCCATAGCCGAATCCGGCGCCGACCGGCTGCCAGCTGACACCGTCCCAACGCGCGATACCGGCCGCCGGGACGCCGCTGACCACAGCGAACTGACCGCCGATGTAGACGTCCCCGTTGGGTCCCACCGCGATGCAATGGATCGAACCCGCAGCGGAACCTCCGAGCTGCGTCCAGGTGCCGGACTGCCACAGCCACGCCCGGTTGCTGGTGGCGGCGATCACGTCACCGGCGGGCGTCGTGGCCAGGGCCGTGACCTGATTGGGCAGGCCGTTGCCCAGCTGCGACCAGGATTGGCCATCCCAGCGGGCGACGAACTGCGCGCCAATGCCACCCGCGGTCGTGAATGCACCACCGGCGACGATGTCGTCGTTCGGCAGTGTCACCATGGCCCTCACGGTGTCGCTCGTGCCCGTTCCGACCGACGCCCAGCCGCTGCCCTGCCAGCGGGCGATGCGGTTGCAGGGCTGTCCACCAGCCGCCGTGATTCCGCCTGCCGCGTAGAGGACTCCGTTCGAAGTGGCCGTCACCGCTTGCACGGCGCCGACGAGGTCCGACCCCAGACTGATCCACGTAGCCGACGCCGGCTCGAAGGCGCAGACGCCCTGGACCCCGACCTGCCCGGCGGCCCACAAAGGACCGCCCACGACCACGTGCGGCGGCTGAGGCCCTGGCCCGTCCGGGTCCCAGGCGCACATCGCCGCGATCGAGCCCTGCACACCGGGCGTGCCCATTCCGGGTAGCCAACTCAGGGTGCACTGGGCGCGCGAAGCGCAAGGCAGCAGGAGGCCCGCCAACAACAGCGAACAGGGCAGCAGAGAGCCGCTGTCGATGTACGAGAGTCCCTTCATTGTGATTTCTCCACGTTCCATTCGAGAGATGGGTGATAGGGAGTGCAAGGCGACGCCAAATGAAGATCGGGCGACGCCGTGAGTCGATCAGTCATGTCTCTTGACTCTGGTCGCCGGCCGCGCTGCTCGCGATCGGCTCCATGTCGGCTACACCAGCGGCATCGAGCTCGGGCCGACGTCGCGCCAGCGCAGCGTGCTGCCAGCCATCGCTGCGGCCGCGGTGCGCGCCGACGCCGCGTCGGCGTGCCATTCCTGCGCGACGACGTTCCACTCGACGTCGCACTGCAGCCACGTGCAGCCCGGCACGTACGGATGCTCGACCAGGGCGAACAGGGCCCGCGGCTCGTCGTCGCTGCCGTGGACCGCGACGGCGACGACGCGACCGCCGTCGAGCGTGCGCGGCAGTGGGGCTTCCGGTCGCCAGCGCGCGGTGAGCACGATCCAGCGATCGTCGACTTCGTCGCCGCCGGCGAGGAACGTCGCTGCGTCGCGCGGCTCGGTGGGCCCGAGGCGACGCTGCCCACGCGGTTCGTCGCCGAACGTATGGTGCACGAGCAGCACGCCGCCGACGAGTCGCGCCGTCGTCAACGCCGCGGCCAGCGCTTCGTGGTTCTCGCGCCGCATCAGGCTGCACGAGCAACCGTTGCCGGTGACCAGGTAGCGCTGCAGGTGTTGGTACGCAGGTGGCAGCGCCGGGAACTCCACCGGCTCCAACGCGGCACCGAACTCGCGCAGGGGCGCGAGCACGGTGCGGTCGGCGGCGGCGACGGTCAGCCAGTGGCACATGGTGAGAAGCGATGACGGTGCGGCGCTGCGTGCTCTACACGCTACGGAGCGTTCGTCGCACGTTCGAGCCTGCGCCCGAAGGACCGCCGTGCACCGACGGAAGGCGTATTCGTCGAACGAGCCGACCGCAGCGTGGCACCCGCGTTCGGCAACCGCGAAACTGCGGCCAGCAACCGCTCGTTCGCACGGTCGAGCCACCGCCGATGAACCCAACCTTCGCCACCAAGGTCGATCCCGCAACCGGCCTGCCGTACCTCGCCGTCAAGAAGCGCGGCCGCGACCTGCTGCTCGAGCCGCTGACCAACAAGGGCACCGGCTTCCCGTTCGAAGAACGCACGGCGCTCGGCCTGCACGGGCTGCTGCCGCCGAAGATCGCCGACCTCGACGAACAGCTGGCGCGCGCCTACGAGAACCACCGTTCGGCGAAGACGCCGCTCGACCGCTACGTGCACCTGGCGTCGCTGCAGGATCGCAACGAAGTGCTGTTCTTCCGCCTGCTGCACGAACGCATCGACGAGATGATGCCGATCGTCTACACGCCGGTGGTCGGCGAAGCGTGCCAGCGCTTCTCGCACATCTACCGGCAGTCGCGCGGCCTCTACCTCGGCATCGACCAACGCGGCCGCGTCGCCGAGGTCTTGCGCAACTTCCCGATGCGCGCCCCGTCGGTGATCGTCGTCACCGACGGCGAACGTATCCTCGGCCTCGGCGATCAGGGCATCGGCGGCATGGGCATCCCGATCGGCAAGTTGTGCCTCTACACGCTGTGCGCCGGACTGCCGCCGGACACCACGCTGCCGATCATGCTCGACGTCGGCACCGACAATGCCGAACTGCTGGCGG
>JBILEY010000050.1:0-19252 GCA_044351865.1 Planctomycetota bacterium
ACGACCTCGTCGCCGTGCGCAAGCTGCCGTCGCTGCCGCCACTGCCGCCCGAGCAGCTCCCGCCCGCCGACGTCACGGTGGTGATGGCGGTGCGCGACGACGTGCACCACGTCGAAGAGTCGGTGCGCCGCCTGCTGGCGCAGCAGCACGTGCAACTGCACCTTGTCGTCGTCGACGACCGCAGTGTCGATGGCACCGGGGACGTGTTGGCGCGGCTCGCGGCGCGCGAACCGCGGCTGCGCGTCGTCACCGTGCGCGAACTGCCACCCGAATGGCTCGGCAAGAGCCACGCGCTGCACCTCGGCGCCGCGTCGGTCCAGACGCGCTGGCTGCTGTTCACCGACGGCGACGCGCACCTGACGCCGGACGCGCTGGCGCGCGCGATCGCCGCCGCGGAGGCTGCGAACGCCCAGCACGTGTCGCTGCTGCCGACGCACCGCCGCACGTCGCTGCTCGGCCGCGCCGGCTTGCTGGCGTTCCAGCTGACGGTGCAGCGCCGCGTCGCCGCGATCAACGCCGCGAAGCAGCGCACCTTCGTCGGCACCGGCGCGTTCAACCTCGTGCGCCGCGACGCCTACCACCAGATCGGCGGCCACCTGCCGCTGCGCCTCGAAGTGGTCGACGACGTCTGGCTCGGCTACCTCCTCTTCCGAGCCGGCTTCCGCACACGCGTGTGGTTCGCCGGCGACGACTTCGCGATCGACTGGGGCGGCACACCGCGCGAACTGGTGCGCGTCGTCGAGAAGAACATGTTCGCGGTGCTGCGCTACCGCACCTGGCTCGCGCTGCTGGCGAGCTTCGGCGGCCTCGGCCTGCTGGCGGCGACGTTCGCGGCCCCGCTCTACGGCGGCTGGCTCGGCTGGCTCGTGCTCGCCAGCTACCTCGCCACCGGCCTCGGCGGCGTGGCCCTCGCGCACAAGCTGCACTGGGACGCGCTGGCGGGCCTGCTGGTGCCGTTCGCGCGCGTGCTGCTGCCGATGGCGATGCTGAACTCGACGTGGGTCACGCTGCGGCAAGGCGGCGTGCGCTGGCGCGGCACGTTCTATCCGCTGGCGCTGCTGCGGCGCGGCCAGGTGCACTGACCGGCGAGGCGCGGCAGGTGCGCGTCAGCGCTGCACCCACCACCAGCCGTCGACGAGTTCGTGGCGCAGCTCGCCATCCGCGGGGGCGCTCGCACGACGAGCCGCCGAGGCTGCGGCCGGCCACCACTCGAGCCGCTGCTCGTGCGACGAGCCGGGCTCGCCGAAGCGGCGGAAGACGACGTGCACGGCGCCAGCGGGCTCGCTCGGCGCGGCAACGGCGAGCGCCCCGAGCGAGCGCAGCACTTCCTTCTCGCGCGGCCCGCGCTCGGCGGCACGAACGTTCGCCTGCAGCTCGCGCAGTTCGGTGAGCAACGTCGCCTTCTCGACGACCAGCGTGCGCGCACGCGCGACGTCGAGCGGTTCGCCTTCGGGCTTGGCGCCGGACATGTAGAGCAGCATCCAGACCGGCAGACCGCCGACGACCGCCGAGCCGAGCATCAGCAACAACGCGATGCCAACCCACGAACGGGGCTTCTCGGGGGCAGATGGGATCGTGCTCATGCGCGTTCGTGGGCGACGGGACGAAGCGGCAACTCGGCGGCGGTCGTCGGAGTTTCACCAGGACAGGACCTACGCCGAACGGCCCGCCCGCCCTCGCCCCGCGTGCTCACACGAGGCCGAAGCCGAGGCGCTTCAGCTCCTCGACCAGCGCACTGCGCGCCGCCACGTAGTCGCTGCTGCCGCCCCACATCGCCGCCATGCGTTCGGCCCAGCCCTTCGCTTCGCTGACCGGTCGACCCTGGTAGCCGCCGCGCTCGGCGTTGGTGCGGACGGCCCACGCGCGCATGCCGGCGTCGGCGCCGTCGAGCACCGCGTCGGTGCGCGTCGCGTCGTAGCGATCGAAGTGCAGCACGCCGGGCAGCGGCATGCGGCCGCGCGGCACCGGATCGTCGGCGGGGTGGCCGACGGTCATGCCGAACACCACGTAGACGTGCGGCGGCAGGCCGAGCAACGCACCGAGTTGCACCGGATGGTTGCGCGCCGCGCCGATCATGCAGGCGCCGAGCCCTTCGGCTTCGGCGGCGAGCTGCAGGTTCTGGCCGAGCAGCGCCGCGTCGACGGTCGCCTGCAGGAACAGTTCGAAGCTCTGCGCCTGGATGCCGGTGCCGTGCCGCCCGCACGCCGCCGCGATCTTGTGCAGGTCGGCGCACACCGCGAAGAACACCGGCGCCTGCACGATGTGCTGCTGGCCGGCGCACAGCCGCGCGCACTGTTCCTTCACCTCGGGATCGCGCACGCAGACGACGCTGTAGGCCTGGATGAAGCTCGACGTCGACGCATGGCGCGCCGCGTCGACCAGCCGTTCGATCTGCGCCTGTGGCAGCGGCTCGCTGCGATACGCGCGATGGCTGCGATGACGGAACATCTGCGCGACCGTGCTCCACGGCTCGCCGTGCAGCGCACACTGGGCCGCGCGATGGTCCTCGGGATGATCGAGGTCGGCGTGCACCCACGGATTGGCCGAGGCCACCACGCGCACGCGCGCCGGATCCTTGCGCACGAGGTCGCGCAGCACGCTGCCGCTCGCCTCGATCTCGGCGAACGCTTCGACCGCGAACGCGGCCGGATGCCCCGGCTTGCCGCGGAACAGCGGCAGCGCGATCGCGCACTCCGGCTGCGCCAGCGTCGCCAGCAGCGCCAACACCGTCTCCGCTTCGACCAGCGCGTGGTCGACGGGGAACACCACCACCGCCGCGGTGTCGTCGGGCAACTGTTCGCCCGCTGCGCGCAGGCTGTCCGCCATCTCGCCGCCGTTCGGCACCACGATCGTCGTCGCCGCCAGCTGCGCCGGCAGCGCCGCGGCTCCCTCGCGTCGCACCACGAACACGTCGTCGATGCCGGCCGCCCGGCAGGTCGCGACCACACGTTCGATCGCGGTGGTGCCGCCGAGCTCGAGCAGCGCCTTGTCGGCGCCCATGCGCTGGCCGCGCCCCGCCGCCGGCACGATCGCAACGGTGCGCATCAGCTGCCGCGGATCTCGCTCAGGGTCAGCAGGCAGTCGACCGTGTACTTCTTGCGGAACGCGTCGGCGTCGGCGTCCTCACGATCGGCGATCGCCATCACCACGACCGGCACTGCACCCACTTCGACCACCGCGTCGATCGCCTTCTGCGCCGAACCGCCGGTGGTGACCGTGTCCTCGAGGATCGCGACCTTCTCGCCCTTGTCGAGATCGCCCTCGATCTTGCTGCCGGTGCCGTGGCCCTTCGCTTCCTTGCGCACGAGGAACGCCTTCAGGTTCTGGCCCGTCTCGTAGCTCAGCGCCGCGACCGCACTCGCCAGCGGATCGGCGCCGATCGTCAGGCCGCCGACCGCGGTGATCTCCGGGTGCTTCTTCAGCTTCTCCAGCAACAGCTTGGCGATCAGCCACAGCCCTTCCGGGTGCAGGCTGACCTTCTTGCCGTTGATGTAGAACGTCGAGCGCTTGCCCGACGCGAGCACGATGTCGATGCCGTCCTTGTAGGCGCGTTCACGGACGAGCTGGAGCAGGCGGGCCTTCGCCTTCTTGGGATCGAACGGTGTGGTCACGGCAACGGGGATACCGCTCGCGCGTGCGGCTTTCCAGCGCAGGCAGTGGTCCATTCTCCGTCTGCTTGCTGGTGCCGAACGAATCGCCCCCAGGTAGCCTCCGGCCATGGAGACAGCGCGCCAGCGACCTCGATTCTCGGCTTTGTCCTGGGCCTTGTTGGCAGCGGCATCGTGCAGCCCCGACGCAGAACCCTCGGCATCCAGCGTGAAGGCAGCTTCCGAACCATCGATCCAGGATTACATGCAGAAGGGCATGCCGGCCCCGGATCGCCCTTGGGCGGCGTCTGAATACGAGGAGGCAGTGAAAGTGCTGTCGACGCTCCCGCCCGACCAGCTGCCGCAGACTCGCAGCAAGAACACTGGCCCATACGTCGCTCGACTGACTGCGCAGGAGAATCTCGAGATCCTCGCGAACACGAGCCTCCCCATCGCCGCCAGGGTGACGCATGCCGTCACGGTGATGCAGGCCAGCGGCCAGATCTCCAAGCTGTATATGGCGGCAGCCATGCGCGATCCCCAGCACCAGCCCGACATGCTCCGCATGTGCGGGTTCAATCTGCGTGTCGCGGCCGCCGCGGTGCCCTTGGTCGAACAGTTCTTCGCGACCTTCGACAAGGCCGATCCGAGCTACCCGAATCGACTCAAAGGCCTGGCTCAGATGAAAGGAGGCGTGTCGCAGATGCTGCAGGGCACGCTGACGACTCTTGCAGAAGAAGAAGACCGCGACATCGGCCCCGCTCGGGTGGAGTTGGCCGATTCGCTCGCACGCGCGTTCCCCACGCTCGCAACGATGGTTCCGCCGCTGAGCAAGGACGAGTTCGTGGCGAAGATCCAGCGAATGGCCGACAAGGAGTCGAACCCGGAAGTGAAGGCGGCGCTCGTGCGGACCTTGAGCAACCGCTGAGTTTCCGGCAGCACGATCAGTGCGACGTTCCGCGGACCCGGTTTGGTGGACGGAGCGGACCACCTGCGCTCGATCCGACATCCCAAGACTCCCGTGCGGCCGCAGGCGCGAAGCTCGTGACAAGGCGGTCCGCCGCGAACGGCCACTTCCCGCCATCGCCGCACCCGCTACCGTGCCCGCCATGCCCCGGTCCCCGTACCGCCACTGACCCCGTCGTCGGCGCGACGTGCTCGCGCCGCGATCCACCGCCCGAACGGACCGGCGCTCGTGAGCCTCGGCCCGCACGGGCCAGCCACTCGAGCTCTCGCATGACCTTCGACTTCCGCGCTGCCGCCGAGGCAGTCGCCGCCGTCGCGCGCGAACACGCCGTCGCCGTCGACAGCACTGCGTCCTTCCCCACCGCCACGATCGACGCCGCGCGCAAGGCCGGCTTGCTCGCGCTGCTGAGCAAGACCGACGTCGGCGGCCACGGCCAATCGCTGCGCGCCGCCGCGCACGTCATCGAGCGCATCGCCCGCGAGTGCGGCAGCTCGGCGATGGTGCTGACGATGCACTACTGCGGCACCACCGTGATCGAGGCCCACGGCGAACGCGCGGTGCGCCAGGACATCGCCGCGGGACGCCACCTGTCGACGCTCGCGTTCAGCGAAGCGGGGTCGCGTTCGCACTTCTGGGCGCCGACCAGCACCGCGAGCGCCGACGGCAAGCAGGCCGTGCTCGATGCGAAAAAGAGCTGGATCACGTCGGCGCAGCAGGCGACGGCGTACGTGTGGTCGAGCAAGCCATGTGCTGGCAGCGAAGCCAGCACGCTGTGGCTGGTGCCGGCGAAGAGCCAAGGTCTCGCGGTCGCCGGCGCGTTCGACGGCATGGGCCTGCGCGGCAACGACTCGGCGCCGGTCACCGCCAGCTCGGTGCGCGTGCCGATGGCGAACCGCCTCGGCGACGACGGCGCCGGCTTCGGCATCATGATGGGCACCGTGCTGCCGACGTTCGCGATGCTGATCGCGTCCGGTTCGCTCGGCCTCGCCGAAGCGATGGTGCAGAAGACCGCGGCGCACGCCGGCGGCACCAAGTACGCGCACCTGCCGACGCAGAACGCGCTCGCCGACCTGCCGACGATCCGCGCCTACATCGCGCGCATGCGCATCCAGGTCGACATGGCCAAGGCGCTGTGGCAGGAGACGCTGACGGCGCTGGAGAACGGCGCCGCCGATGCGGGCCTGCGCGTGCTCGAGACCAAGGCCGCGGCGGCCGAGACCGCCAGCAGCGTCGGCGACATCGCCATGCGCGTCTGCGGCGGCATGGCGTTCCGCAAGGAAGTCGGCGTCGAGCGCATGTTCCGCGACACGCGCGCGGCGATGGTCATGGCGCCGACCAGCGACCAGCTGTTCGACTTCGTCGGCAAGGCCGTGTGCGGCCTGCCGCTGTTCGGCTGAAGTGGCACGCCGACGAGTGGCAATGCGATGAACGACACCCTGATCCTCGGCGCCGTCGCCTACGACCCCAAGGTCGTCACCATCTGGGACGGCTTCCTGCAGTGGTTCCGCGCGCACGGGCTGCCGTTCGACTACGTGCTGTTCCACAACTACGAGCGCCAGGTCGAGCAGCACTTCGCCGGCGCCATCCACGTGGCGTGGAACTCGCCGCTGGCGTGGCTGCAGGCCGAACGGCTTGCGCAGGCGAAGAAGCGGCAGGCGCGCGCGATCGCCATGCGCGACACCGACCAGGACCTGACCTCGGTGGTCGTCGTGCGCGCCGACGGGCCGGTGCGCAGCGTCGCCGACCTGCGCGGCAAACGCGTCGGCGTCGGCGCTATGGACTCGCCGCAGGCGACGATGATCCCGCTCGAGCACCTGGCGGCCGCGGGCTTGCGCGCCGAGCAGGACTTCGCCGTGCGCCGCTTCGACGTGCTGGTCGGCAAGCACGGCGACCACGTCGGCGGCGAGCGCGACGCCGCGAAGGCGCTGATGGCCGGCGAGGTCGACGCCGCGTGCATGATCGACGGCAACAGCCTCCTGTTCGCGCAGGAGGGGACGTTGCCGCGCGGCAGCGTGCGCGTGCTGACGCAGACGAAGCCGTACGACCACTGCAACTTCACCGTGCTCGACGGCGCGCCGGCACCGCTGGTGCAGCGCTTCACCGAGCTGCTGATGGGCATGCGCTACGACGATCCGGCGTTGCGGCCGCTGCTCGACCTCGAAGGACTGAAGGCGTGGCGGCCGGGGCGCACCAGCGGCTACGCGCAGTTGGCGCAAGCGTGCGATCGCTTCGGCTGGCTGCAGCCGTTCCTGCGGCAGATGGGCGCGTGAGGGCGACGTGAGCGACGCGGCGACCAAGGTGCTCGAACTCGGCGCGCTCGGCCTCGACGAAGGCGCGTCGGTGCTGCTGCGCCTCACGCTCGCCGGGCTCGGCGCCGGCGAACGGCTGGCCGTGTGCGGCAGTGCGCCGGAACTGGCGGTGCACCTGCGCGCGTGGGCCCGCGCCGAGGGCCACGACTTCGCGCTTTCGGCAGCGCCAGCGATCGGCGGCACGAACGCAACCGTCGCCGTGCTGACGCGCGGCACGGCGAGCGCTGCACGCTGGGCCGGCGCCGAGCGCGCGGGCCGAGCCGCCGCCGACGGCACCGTCGCGCAGCCGCCGCAGCACTGGGGCCTGGCCGCGCGCGGTGCAGCGGTCGAAGCGGGTGGCCCGACGTTCCACTTCGCGCTGCACGAGCGCGACGTCGTCTGGTGCGACGACGCCGGAGCGATGTACCGCGCCGCCGCAGCGGCGCAGTGGGACCCGGCGACCGCGATCCCGTGGCAGGCCGAGCGCACGCACCCACCGTTCGTCGAAGACGCGCTGGTGCAGGTGCTGACCTACCTGATCGAGAACGAAACCGCGGCGCTGCTGGTGCCGGCGAAGTTCTGTGCGCAGGTGCACCCGCACTTCCGCGAAGTGATGCAGCTGCTGGCGATCCAGACCGCCGACGAAGCGCGCCACATCGAAGTGTTCACGCGCCGTGCCCTGCTGGCGCGCGACCAGCTCGGCCTGTCGACCGGCGGCGGCCAGGCGTCGCTGCAAACGCTGCTCGACGAGCCCGACTTCGCGCTGGCGAGCTTCCTGCTCAGTGTGCTCGGCGAAGGCTCGTTCGTGCACCTGCTCGGCTTCCTGCACGTGCATGCACCCGATCGCTGCACGGCGGAGATCATGCGGCTCGCAGCCCAGGACGAAGCGCGGCACGTGCAGTTCGGCATGGCCCATCTGCGGCGCCATGCGCAGCACGATCCGACGCTGCTGGCGCGGCTGCGCCTCGCGATCGAACGCCGCCACGACGCGCTGCGCCACACCGCGGGCCTCAACGCCGAAGTGTTCGACGCGCTGGTCGTGCTCGCCGCCGGCGAACTGTCGCCGCCGGGCATCGCGCGCGGCGCCAAGGCGGTCGCCGAACTGCAGGCGCAGATGGACGCCGGCCGCCGCACGCGATTGCGTCAGCTCGGCTTCGAGGCCGGCGACGCGGTGGCGCTCAGCGCCTTGCACACGCGCAACTTCATGTGAGGCGACGCCAAGACCGCCGGTGGCAAGGCGCGTTCTCGCGGTGAAGCGGCTGGCCAGGATCACCGACGGTCGCACGCCTCGGGCCCGTTCGCTACGCTGCCGGCTTCCTCGGGACGTTCTCCCGAGCCCGCCGCACGTGACCCAACCCGCTCGCGAGTCCTCGTCTCCCGCTGCTGCGCCGACGCCGGGCCCGCGCCCGCTGGCCGAACCGCTGGTGATCGCGCGCGACTTCGCCGCCGCCGAGCCGTTGGTGCGTTCGGGCATCGACAGCCAGCGCCTGTGCGTGCTGCAGGGCCAGGACGAAGCGCTCGCGCGCGCCGCTGCCGAGCTTGGCCGCGCTGCGGGCGACGGGCCGACGCCGCCGCGTCCGCACCAGGCGCCGTGGCGCACGCTGGTCGTGATCCCGACCTACAACGAGAAGGACAACCTCGAGCCGATCGTCACCGCCATCTGGCGCTACCTCGACACCGACATCCTCGTCGTCGACGACGGCTCGCCCGACGGCACCGGCCAGATCGCCGACCGCCTGGCCGCCGCCGACCGCCGGCTGCACGTGCTGCACCGCACCGGCAAGCAGGGCCTCGGCACCGCCTACATCGCCGGCTTCCGCTTCGCCATCGAACGCGGCTACCAGCGCGTCTGCGAGATGGACGCCGACTTCAGCCATGCGCCGTGGGACCTGCCACGCCTCGTGTTCGCCTCGGTCGACGCGCCGCTGGTCATCGGCAGCCGCTACGTGCAAGGCGGTTGCACCGTCGGCTGGGAACTCAAGCGCCGCCTGCTGTCGCGCGGCGCCAACCTCTACACGCGCACCGTGCTCGGCAGCGGCATCAAGGACAACACCGCCGGCTTCCGCTGCTTCCACGTCGACGCGCTGGCGAAGCTCGACCTGTCGGCGGTGCACGCGCAGGGCTACGCGTTCCAGATCGAGATGGCGTTCCGCATGGTGCGCGCCGGCTTCAAGGTGAAGGAGATCCCGATCCACTTCGTCGACCGCCGCGTCGGCAAGTCGAAGATGGACGGCAAGATCGCGCGCGAGGCGCTGCTGCTGGTGCCGAAGCTGCGCGGGCGCGTGAAGAAGGAACGGCTCGCCGATTGACGGCGGCGCGGCGGCGCGAGGACGCCGGCTGTGTTGCTGCGGCGAGCGAGTCCGCAGCGATCCCCACGAGCGCTCAGACCTTGCTGGCTTCGATGCGATCGCGCTCGATGTCCGCGATCATCGACTCGGTGATGTCACCGGTCGGGTAGGTGCCGGCGAAGCAGGCGTTGCAGAACTGCAGGTCCTTGTTGCCGGCCGTGCGCACCGCGTCCTCCATCTGCTCGATGGTCTGGTAGAGCACGTGGTCGGCGCCGAGTTCGCGCGCGATCTCCTCGTGCGTGCGGCCGCGGGCGACGAACTCGCGCTTCGTCGACATGTCGATGCCGTAGAGGCATGGGAACAGCAGCGGCGGCGAGTAGCTGGCGAGATAGACCTTCGCGGCGCCCATCTGGCGCGCGATCTTGACCATCTGCCGGCTCGTGTTGCCGCGCACGATCGAGTCGTCAAGGATGACGACGCGCTTGCCCTCGAACTCGGCGCGGATCGGGTTCAGCTTGGTGCGGATCGTCGCCTGCCGCGCCTTGTCGTTCGGCATGATGAACGTGCGCCCGACGTAGCGGTTCTTGACGAAGCCCTCGCGGCACGGCACGCCGATCACTTCGGCCATCGTCTGCCCCGCGGTGCGCGCCGATTCTGGCACCGGGATGACGACGTCGGCGACCAGCTTGGTCTCGAGGAACGCGCGGCCGAGGCGACGGCCGAGTTCCATGCGCGCCTCGTAGACCGAGGTGCCGTCGAGGAACGTGTCCGGCCGCGCGAAGTAGACGTACTCGAAGATGCACGGGCGGTGCGGCTTGTCCCCGACCTGGCGGATGTGCGGCACGCGATCCTTGCCGACCCAGACCATCTCGCCGGCCTTCAGGTCGCGAACGATCTCGTAGCCGGCGACGTCGAGCACGACCGACTCGCTGGCGACGGCGTACCAGGTGCCCTCCGGCGTGACCTTCTTGCCGAAGATGCAGGGCTTGATGCCGTACGGATCGCGGAACGCATACATGCCCTCGCTGGTGATGCCGGCCACCGAGTAGGCGCCCTTGACGCGGTCGTAGACCTCCTTCACCGCGACCTGCACGTCGTCGACGGTGATCGGATCGGCCCGGCGGCGCATCAGCGCGTCGGCGAACACGTAGAGCACGGCCTCGAGGTCGCAGTTGCTGCCGAGGTGGATGTTGCGCTGCGCGAAGTAGGTGCGCTTCAGCTCGTGGAAGTTGGTGACGTTGCCGTTGTGCGCCATCGCCGTGCCGACCGGGTAGTCGAGCCAGAACGGCTGCACGTCGGTGCGATCCCCCAGTCCGACGGTGGGATAGCGCACGTGGGCCACGACCAGCGGCCCGGTCAGGCGCTGCAGGTGCTTCTCCTGGAACACCTCACGCACGAGGCCCAGGCCCTTCTTGGCCTGGAAGCGATCCTTGAAGGTCACTGCCCCGGCGGCGTCCTGGCCGCGGTGTTGGATGGCCAGCAGGCCATTGAGGGCGTCGTGAATGGCGTCGGAGCCGGAAGGGCCGTAGATGGAGATGAAGCCGCACATGAGGGGCGACGAGCTTACCATCCGCGCCGCGATGACGAACCTCTGCAACCTGGACGGCCAGATCGTGGCCGAACGCGACGCGCGCATCCCCGTGCTCGATCGCGGGTTCCTGTTCGGCGACTCGATCTACGAAGTGGTCAGGACCTACGGCCAGGAGCCGTTCGGCTGGGCGGAGCACTGGCAGCGGCTGTGCCTGTCGGCGGCGGCGATCCGCATGCGCCTGGACCTCGACGAAGCGACCGTCGCCCGCCGCATCGCCGCCACGGTGGCGGCGGCCGGCAGCGGCGACTTCTACGTGCGCCTCGTGGTCAGCCGCGGCACCGGCGACGCGCCGAACATCGACCTGGCCTACGCCAACAGCCCGCCGTGCTGGGTCGTCATGGTGCGGCCGCTGACGCCGATGTCGGGCAAGACCGCGCGGCTGGCGATCGTCGACCGCCTTCGCAACGACCGCCGCGCGCTCGATCCAGCGACGAAGAGCGGCAACTACCTCAACAACGTGCTCGGCCTGGCCGAGGCCAAGGACGCCGGCGCCACCGACTGCGTCATGACCAACGCGTTCGGCTTCGTCGGCGAGGCGTCGACGTCGAACCTGTTCGCGTTCGTCGACGGCGCCTGGGTCACGCCGCGGCTAGACGACGGCATCCTGGCCGGCATCACGCGCGCGCTGCTGCTGCAGTTCCTGCCGCAGGCCGGCGAACGCGTGCTCGAACGCAACCTGACGCCGGGCGACCTGCGGCGCGCCGACGAAGTGTTCCTGTCGAGCACGCTGCGCGACATCGGGCCGGTGACCCACGTCGACGGCAAGCCGGTCGGCAACGGCGAAGCCGGCCCGCGCACGAAACGACTGATGGGTGCGTTCCACGAATTCGTGCAGACGCGACTGCGCACGCACGACGCGCCCCGCTGGCGCCAGCTGGTCGTCAATCGCTGACCGGTCGTCGTGCCGGGCCGGGGCGTCGGTCACTTCATGCCGGCGCGCACCGAGGCCAGCGTGTGGTCGAAGGCGTCGACCCGGATCAGCCCCTGGCGCGGATACTCGATGTCCATCGTGACACCGACCGTGCCGCAGATGACGAAGCTGAAGCCGACCGTGTGCAACCAGCGCCGTCGCTTGCACGCCCCCATGCCATAGCCGGCGAACAGAGCAGCCGACAGCGCCAGCAAGAACAGCATGACGTAGACGACGCGCGGTGGATGACGCCGCGTGGCCAGGGTGCGGGCCGCCGCGATGTCGAACGCCTCGTTCAACGCCGGCAGCAACAGGGTCCCCGCCGCCGGCATCGCCGGCGGTTGCACCGCCACCATGGCGGCCCTCCACAGATCCGCGCCGGCGCGTTCGGCCTTGGTGAACTCACCCTCGGCGTCCGGGTCGCTGGCCCGCTGGGCATAGCCCTCCAGGCGGGCGTCGACATAGGCGCGCAGAGCCGTGCGCAGTGGCTCGCGCTGGGCCTCGGGCACGAGGTCGACACGCAGCCACGCCGTGCCGACGGCATTGGCCTCGTCGAGGATCCAGCCGCGTCGCTCCTCGAAGCGACCCAGCGCGCCGGAGAACGTGAACGCCACCAGCAGGCCGAGCAGTGCGAACACCGCGCCTTCGATCGGGCCGGTGCCGCTCTTGGCCTCACTGTCGGCCGCGAAGGCGCGGGCGCCGAAACGACGCCCGACCTCCAGCATGACCAGCATGCCGCCGAACAACGAGCTGGCGGCCAACCAACCGAGCATTGCCGAGTTCATGCGAAGACGGAGCGTTGGCTCGGCAATCGTCGGCAGCCGACGACATCGCCGGAGGAATCGGGCGCAAGGCGACGCGAGGGGCAGAGCCCACTCCGTGGATCACCTGCGCGGATCACTTGCGTGGATCAGCCGAGCACGTCGGCCAGGATGCCCTGGATGCGCTCCAGCGCCTGGCGGTACTTGGCCTTCGCGCTCTCGCTGCTCTTCACCGCGGCGACGATGCCCTCGAGGGTGCCGTCGAACGACACCGAAGCAGCCTTCGCCTTCGGCGGGCGACCCGGGCCGCGCTTTGGCGCACCCGAGGCAGCAGCGGCCTTGGCCTTCGCCGCCTTGCCCTGGCCACGCGGGGCCTGCTTGACGATGCCGAGCAGCGCCTGCGCGCGGCCGAACATGATCGGGAAGATCTTCAGCTTCTTCTTGTCCGCGGCTTCCTTGATCTCCGCGTACGCCGCCGCCTTGTTGCTCTTCAGACTCTCGACGATGAAGTCCATCGCCGGATTGCTCTTCTTTGCAGCCATCGTCATTACCTGGGTCTTGGGGTCCATCGCGCGGTCATGCCACCGCTCGATATGCGGCGGATTGTCTATGCAACGCCGATTGGATCAAGACACGAGCTGCACAATCTGCACAGTCATTTGCCGGCAGTGACGGTCCACGACTCGCCCGGCGCCAGGATCAGTGAAGGTGTCGGTCGCAACTGCTGCTGGATCGCGTGCAGCTGACGCAGGGTCAGACGATCGAGCTGAGGCAGCGACTGACACTCGAACGCGTCGTCGATCACGACCAGCCGCGGCTTCGCCGCGATGACGATCGCCGGCAGCTCCGGATTGCGCGGCGACGCCACCATCACGTCGATGGCGACGCCAACGGCCTCCTTGGCCCGCAAGGTCGGCCCCGCCAGCAGCACACGCGGCCCGCCCGGAACGTCGATGCGATAGCTGCAGCTCCACGGCACCTGCCCGTCCACCTGCGGCTCGCCGAGCGCGTGCACCTGCATGCCGCTGGAAGCCCCGTACGACTTGCCGAGCTCGGCCAACGGCATCTTGTCCATGCCGACGGTCGGCAGGTGGAAGGCGATGTGCGTGTAGACCGGCCGCGGCGGCTCGGCCGCGAACATGCGCACCAGCAGCTGGTCGTGGCGCCGCGTCATGTCGAGCGGCTGCGTCAGCACACAGAATTGGGCGCCGCCCCACAGCGCTTCCGGGATGTCCGCACCGGCTGGATCGACGACGAAGTTGCCCTTCGCCGAACGGAACAGCCAGCCGCCGGTCGGCAGCCGAAACATGCGCACGGCCGCGGCCGGCACGTCGTCCTCGGCGTTCTTCGACACCGAGATCAATCGCGCCCGCCACCACGACGGCAGGCCACGCGCCGTGAAGCCGGCGACCTCGCGGTTCATGCGCCGGTGGATGCGCTGGTGGAACTCGAGCAGGTCGATGCGCGGCCACTGCGCACAGTGCCCGTCGATCTCCTCGAGCACGGCGAGTCGTCGCGCACCACCACAATCGGCGGGCGACGTCGACCCGTCGTAGATGGCCGGCGGGAACTGCAGCAGGCGCGCCGCCAGGTCGGCCCAGTATTCCTTCGGCTTCGCCGGCGGCTCGACGTTCGCGGGCTTCGGCGGGAACTGCGGCACCGCACCCTGCAGCGCCGCTGCGTCGGCGACCAGCATCATGCTGGCGTAGAGCCCGGGGTCGACGATCGGCGAGCAGCCGAACGTCAGGCCGATGCGCGTCTGCGGCATGCTGTCGGTGCTCTCGTCGAAATCGTTGACGACGATCTGCACGTCGATCACGGCCCCCACCGCCGGCTTCTTGCCGACCGGCAGGATCTCCTTCCAGGGAATGCGCGCCTCGTAGCTGGTGATGCCCTGCTCCTTGTCGTGCAACACGACGGCGCGACCGTCGTCGCCTTCGAGCACGCGCGCCGTGCCGCGCAGGCGATCCCACTGCACCAATTGACGTGCAGCCTGGTCGGCGAGCCAGAAATCACGGTCCTCTGTGCGTCCCGGGTCCGGTCCGTTCGCTCGCGTGTCGCGGGCCGGATCGAACGACAGCAGCACGCTGTCGGCGACCGGGACTTCGACCAGCTGCAGCGACGCCCTGTCGAGCGGGCGGTGCCAGTCGTCTTGCACCGCCATGCTGAAGTAGAGGGCCTCGTCGTCCCACAGCAGGAACGCGACGCCGCTGACGTCCTTGCCGCCGTGGTAGGCGCCGCTCGCCGTGCCGGACACCTGACGGGTGTCGTCCATGCGCACGGCCGGCAGCTCGGGCCAGTCGCGCAGCGAGCCGTCGATCTGCAGTTCGGTGGCGCCACGCGGCAGCACGACGATCTGCGGCAACAGCATCGGCTCCGGTCGCGGCTGCTGGCTCGACGCGGGCGGGCCCTGAGCCGCCAGTGCGGCGGCCAACGACAGACACAGCGAGCACTTCCAATTCACGACAGTCTCCGCAGATTGAGATGGTTGACGATCACGTTGGCCACCGAGGAGCCGAGCAGACCAAAACCGGTTTCGACGAGCAGTCCGAGCATCGACGCGTACAGCACCGCGAGCAACCACAGCCGGCGGTGGCCGGAGGCGATAACCAGGCCGACCGTCGCGGCAACGCCGGCCGGCCAGCCGAACGCGTCCTGAACGGCGCAACGCAGCAGGAGCTCCTCACCGAGCACGCCTGCCAGCAGCACTCCATCGACCGCCCAGCCGTCGATGCCAGCGAAGAAGCGGCGCAGCTCGTGGTCGATTGTCGCCAGCACGGTGGTGCGCGCGGCCAGCGCCACGACGACGCCGTGGAGCGCACACCCGGCCGCCGCACCGACCAAGAGCCCGAGCCACGGGCCGTGCGCCCCGATCGCCATCTCCCGTAGCGCTTCGGTGCGGTCGCGGGCGTGCAGCCAGAACAGGGCGCCGACGACCAGTACGGTGTGGCCCAGCAGCGACGAAGCGACCACTCGCGGCGCCGACGGTGGCTCGTCGTCTTCGGTCGGCCCTCGGCCTTCGCCGCTCACGGCCGCAGGCTCCGCCGCCGCGACCACGGCCCGAGCACGCGCGTGGGCACGCCGAGCAGCGACGATTCGGGCACGGCGCCGAACTGCCGCGAATCGCGGCTGTCGAACGCGCTGTCGCCGAGCAGGAACCAGGTCCCCGGCGGCACCTCGCGCGGCCACGTACCGGGCTGGCCCGGCAGACCGACGATCGGATCGCGCCAGGCGAACACGTCGTGGAAGACGGCGAGGCGCCGGATGCGCAGCGCGGCATCGGCCGGTCCGACCGCGGCGACGTGCACGACGGAACGCGGGCCACCGGGCATGCCGTTCTCGTCGGCGGTGTTCCATTCGGCGGCGCGCGGCACGACCACCAGAGCGTCGGCGCGCTGGTCGAGGCAGAACCAGACCCGATCGTCGAGCCGGCCGAACTCGACGTGTCGCGCGTCGGCGACGGCGAGTGCGTGTTCGGCGACGGTCTCGCCGTTGCGCCACAAGACGACGCGGCGCTGGGCCGGCTGCCAATGGAACGTCAGCGCTTCGCCGCGCGTCTCGATCGTCGCCAGCAGCTCCGTTGTCGCGGCCGCCAGTTCGAGCTCCATGCCGCAGTCGAAGACGCCGTGGTCGGTGCCGACGCCAGGGCGCACGCCGGTGACGGTCAGGTAGCCGGCGTCGACGGCGCGGCTGGTGCCGATGCAGCCCTCGGGCAATCGTGGACCGTCGAGCGCCGCACGCCGGCGCCGCCTTGCCTCGCTGCGGAACGCACTGCGGACCTCGTCGGCCACTGCGGCGACCGGCGCCAACCGCCATTCGCCGTTCGCCGCCCGCGCCGCTCGCAGGTCGAGCAACGAGGCCGACGCCGGCACCGCGGTGTCGGCCCACGCCACGCGCTGCGAACGCGCCGCCAGCGGGTCCTTCTGCTCGCGCACGAGGCGCTGCGGGCTGTCGCCGAGCCAGAGGTCGCCCTGCCGGATGTCGATCCAACGCGAGCTGCGGTCGTCGCCGCACGCGGCGATGCGCTTCACCAACGGCTGCCCCGGGTTCTCGGGGTGACGCACGACCACGAGGTCGTGGCGGCGCAGCGACTCGGCCCGCGCCGTTTTGTCGACGAACACCACGTCGCCGTCGCTCGGGTCGCCGTGCAGCACCGGCTGCATGCTGCCGCTCGGCACCAGATAGCGATCGCCGTAGCCAAGGCGCAGCGCCTGGAACGTCGCCACCGCGACGATCGCGACCGCCAGCGCATCGAAGACGTAGCGCCCCAGCGACCGGGATGGCGGCCCGTAGCTCATCCGCGGCTCGGGAAGAAGCGTTCGTGCAGCAGCGCCACCGTGCGCTTCAGGTCGGCCGCGACGACGACGAACGCCACCGTGCTGTCGAGCGCGCCCTGCCCGGCGCAGCGCACCACCACGCCGGCCTTCGCCAGCGTCGCCAGCACCTCGGCGGCGCCGCCGCGTTCGAACGCCGCCGGATCGCCGACGACGCCGACGACCGCGTGGTCGCGTTCGACGCGCACGTCGCCGACCGCGGCGAGGCGCGCCAGCACCGCGTCGGCGGTGCCCGGGTCGACGGCGAACGTCACCGCCGCTTCGGCGACGGCGACCGGCCCGACGTCGCACTGCAGTTCGTCGAGCAGCTGGAACACACGCGCCAGGAACGCGTGCTGCGGCTCGAGCCGCTGCGAGGTCACCGCCACCAGGCTGACCGCGGCGCGATGCGCGATCGCACGCACCGGCGGCCGATCGGCGACCGTCGTCGTCTCGACCACCGTGCCCGGCGCCTGCGGTTCGAGCGTGCTGCGTACGCGCAGCGGGATGCCCTTCTGCATCGCCGGCACCATCGCCGCCGGATGCAGCACCTTGCTGCCGAACGACGCCAGCTCGCACACCTCGGCGAAGCTCATGCTGCGGATCGGCAAGGCGCCCGGCACGAGGCGCGGATCGGCGGTGCGCACGCCGTCGACGTCCTTCCAGATCTGGATCTCGTCGACGCCCAGGGCGGCGCCGAACAATGCCGCCGACCAGTCGCTGCCGTTGCGACCGAGCGTGGTGACGTTGCCGTGTTCGTCGCCGCCGAGGAAGCCGGTCACCACCGGCACGCCGGGCACCGCGGCGAGATGGCGCGCGATGCGACCGTCGTCGGGCAGTGGTCGCGCGCGGCCGAACTGGCTGTCGGTGCGCAGGCCGGCGGTGAACGCATCGACCGCGGTGGCGGCGACGCCGTCGTTCGCCAGCGCGGCGGCGACGGTGCGCGCGCTGCAGCGTTCGCCGAAGCTGACCAGCAGGTCCTGCGCCTTCGGACTGACGGCGCCGACGAGCCGCAGGCCGCGCGCCAGATCGTGCAGCTCCTGCAGCAGCGGATCGAGCAGAGTCGCCGGCAAGCCGAGCTCGCGCAGGATGGCGCGGTGCCGTTCTTCGATCGCGCGTGTGTCGGCGTCGCCGCCAGGTGCCTTCCTGGCGAGGTCGAGCAGCGCGTCGGTGACCCCGGCATGCGCCGACACGACCACGACGGGACGCCGGTCCAGGTGCTGGCGCACGATCTGCACGACCTGGCGGATCGACCTCGCGTCGCCGACCGAGGTGCCGCCGAACTTCATCACGATCACGCGCGGATCATGCAGGCGGCGGCGATGCATCGGAAGCAGGCATCGCGGTGTCGGGATGCCCTCCAGCGAACGCACGCACGAAAGGAGACGTCTTCTACCTTGGGAGAAAACGTCCATGGCGCTGGGCTCGCGCGGCGGCCTCGAACCCCGGCATGCAGCCAGCCTTCGTCACACGTCCCCTCGGCGTCCGGCGGCGCCCGCGGCATACTCTTCGCCCCATGACGCGCATCGCGGACCTCATCCACGACTGGAACACCACCGGCGGCACGTTCCGCCCGACCCGCCCGCTGCAGTTCGACGACGAGACGCTGCGCGACGGCCTGCAATCCCCGGCGGTCAGCGACCCCCGGCTCGAGCAGAAGATCGAACTGCTCGAGCACATGGACAAGCTCGGCATCCAGACCGCCAACCTCGGCTTGCCGGGGGCTGGCGGCCGGCCGCGCGAGGACATCCTGAAGCTGGCCCAGCACATCGCGAACAAGCGGCTGCGCATCGGCGCCAACGTCGCCTGCCGCACGGTCGTCACCGACATCGAGCCGGTGGTCGAGATGACGCAGCGGGCCGGCATCCCGATCGAGGTCTGCGCCTTCATCGGCAGCAGCTACATCCGCCAGTACGCCGAGGACTGGACGCTCGATCGCATGCTGCAGAACACGCGCGAAGCGCTGACGTTCGCGCGGCAGCACAACCTGCCGGTCATGTACGTGACCGAGGACACGACGCGGGCGCGGCCGGAGACGGTGAAGGCGCTCTACTCGACCGCGATCGAACTCGGCGCCCGCCGCCTGTGCGTCTGCGACACCGTCGGCCACGCCACGCCGCAGGGCACGCGCGCGGTGGTGAAGTTCGTCCGCGAGCTCGCCGACCAGCACGACAAGACGCTCGGCGTCGACTGGCACGGCCACCGCGACCGCGACCTCGGCATCGCCAACTGCCTGGCGGCGATCGAGGCCGGCGCCGACCGCGTGCACGGCACGGCACTGGGCGTCGGCGAACGCGCCGGCAACGCGCCGATGGACCTGCTGCTGGTGAACTGCCGCCTGCTCGGCTGGATCCAGAACGACCTGAGCACGCTGCCGCAGTACGTCGCCGCGGCCGCCAAGGCGCTGGACGTGACGATCCCGCACAACTACCCCGTGCTCGGCACGGACGCGTTCGAGACCGGCACCGGCGTGCACGCCGCGGCGGTCATCAAGGCCTTCCGCAAGGGCGACGTCGAACTCGCCGACGCCGTCTACTCGGGCGTGCC
>JBILEY010000323.1:0-6240 GCA_044351865.1 Planctomycetota bacterium
TCCTCGAGTCCCCTGGCGCTGGCCGCGACTACTTCGCCGCGCTGCGATCGGTGCTGGCGACCTTGCCTTCGCTGTTGCCCGGTGGGCGCGGTCCGGTGCTGCTGGTCGCGGAGCGCGAAGCCGCGGCGGTCGTCGGCCTGCAGCTGCAGCGCCTGCGCGAGGAGTTCGCCGGCGTCGTGCTGGTCGGCGGCGGCGTGTTCCCGCGACCGGTCGCCGTCGCCACCGCTGGCTTGCCGGTGCGCTTCGCGCGCGTGCACGGCACGCCGGCGAACGATGCGATGGCGAACCTGATCGACTTCTGCGCGCAGAGCACGGAGCCGCAGGGGCTCGACGTGCGCTGGCTCGCCGACGGCGAAGTGGCCTGGCCGCTGGCGCTGCCGCTGCACGCGGCCGCCATCGAGGCGTTCGCGGCGATCGTGCTCGTCACGCGCTGATCGCGGTCGCGGCGGCGAGCTGTGCCTGGCTCACGAACGGTCGCGTTCGTCGCTCTGCTGCAGCAGGTCGCGCACGACCGCGACCAACTCGCGCGGCTTGATCGGCTTCACCAGCCACGTGCCCGGCCACAGGTCGCTGGGGCTCAGGTCGGTTTGTCGGCGGTCGCTGCCGCTGACGACGACGACCGGCACGCCGAGCTTGCCCATCGCGCGCAGTTCGCGGACCACGTCGGCGCCGGACAACGCCGGCAGGCTCATGTCGAGCACGATCGCGCTCGGGGCCCGTTCGCGCAGCCGCCGCAGCGCCTGCAGGCCGTCGCGGGCGACCTCGACGACGTGCCCGTCGCGCGACAAGGCACGCGCGAAGACTTCGGCGGTCAGTGGTTCGTCTTCGACCAACAGCACGCGCGTGCTGCGTTGCGTCTTGGCGCGGTCCTCGGTCGACTGCGGATCGGCAGCCGCGGCGGCGGCAGCGGCCGGGCTCGGGGCGTTCATGATCTTCATGGGGGGCTCCTCCAACTCCGCGCGCTATCGGTCGATCCGACGCGGCGCGATGAGCGGGAGATCCCCAAGACGCATCGGGTGCGTCGTTCGCGGTCAGCGCCGCTGGCAGAGGACCAGCGTCTGCTCGGCGAGGAAGCGGCGCAGCGGCGCCACCGCCAGCACGGCGAGTCCGGCATCGTGCAGTTCGGCGAAGAACCGCCGCCGCGCCACCGCCGAGCGGCCCGAGCGATTCTTGCCGAACGTGCGCCGCACGACGCGCCGCAGGTGTTGCAGGCTGCACGCATCGAAGAAGGACACGACGATCGGACCGCGCGTTGTGCGCGCCAGCTCGCGCAGGATGTCGCGTCGTTCGACAGCTGTCGGAATGTGCTGCAGCAGGCGGTGGCAGAGCGCGCCGGCGAACGTGTCGTCGGCGAACGGCAGTGCGTGGCAGCTGGCGCAGGCGCGCAGCCAGTCGCCGGGGGCGGCGCGCACCATCGCGGGATCGCGGTCGACGAGCACGGCCGGGCCCGGCAGTTCGGCACTCATGCGCGCGGCACCGGACGGCGCGTCGAGCCACGGACCTGGTTGCCAGGTCGCTTGCGCCAGCAACCGGCGCAGCGCCTCTCGTTCGCGGCGGTCGGTGCCAGCCCCCGAACCACTGTGGAAGCGGCGGTCGCGGTAGCGTTCGGCGTAGCCGGCTTCGCGCCGGTAGGGGGTCTCGGTCACCAGCGCAGGATAGCCGCTCGCACCGGCAGTTCAGTCGCGGCGTCGCCGCGGTCGATGGCCGGCCGGAGGCATCCCATGCACGACGGCGACAGCAGGACCGGAGTCGAAGCGCGGCGCAATCCGCGCGTCGAACTCGACAGCCAGGTGACGATCCGCTTCGACGCCGGCACCATCACCGGCAGCGGCCAGAACATCAGCGTGCAAGGCGTCTACCTGAAGACGCAGTCGTCGCTGCGCGTGCGCGTGCAGGTCGAAGGCCACGGCGAAGTCGGCGGCCGCTTGATCCGCCTCGACAACATGGGCGACGGTCAGACCGGCCTTGCGGTGCTGTTCGACGAGCCGCACCCTGGCATGGTCCCGCCGACCGCCTGATGCGGCCGATCACGCGGCCAGTCGTTCCTTGGCGGCTGGTCGCGGTTGCGTGACGGCGTCGCCGCCGGTCGATAGCCTTTGCGCATGAGCCTGCGCGACCAGCTGAAGAAAGCGAACCTGTTGTCGGAGAAGGACAGCAAGCGCCTCGCCCACGAGGCCCGCGTCGAACGCAAGGAGAAGGGCCGCGAAGTGCTCGAGCAGGAAGCCGCCCAGCGCCAGCAGCAGATCGAGGCGATGACGGCGCAGGACCGGGAGCGCACGCGGCTCGAACAGGAGAAGGCCGAGCAGGCGAAGAAGCAGCGCGAAGAGTTCGCCGCGGTCGCCGTGCTGCTCGCCGACGCCAAGAAGCCGGGGCCCGGCGCGGTGAAGTTCTACTTCGCCGCCGAAGACGGGGCGCTGCCGTGGCTCGAGCTGTCGCCGCGCGAGGCGCAGGAAGTGCGCGCCGGCCAGTTGTGCGTCGTGCGCAGCGGCAAACCGGGCACGCACACCTACCGGTTGCTCGGCCTCGACGCGACGAAGCGCGTGGCGCGCGTGCGACCCGAGGTCGTGGTGCTGGCCCCGCGCGGCGTCGTCGCCGGCTGATCGCAGCGCGGTCCGCGCGCTCTGCGGTCGCGGTCTTGTTGCGGTGGTGGCGGCGACCGCCCACGATCCGCGCATGACGCGATCGTCCCCTCCGCCGCGCCGGCGCACCAACCGCCGCGGCCCGGCGGCCAGTGCTGGCGCCAGCTACCTGCACGGCTACACCAGCAGCGAACAGGATCGGCTCTACCGCCAGGCGGCGTTCCTCGCCGACGCCGTGCACGATCGGCTGCCGTTCCGCCGTTGCCGCCAACTGCTCGAGGTCGGCTGCGGCGTCGGCGCGCAGACCGAGATCCTGCTGCGCCACTTCCCGCTGCTGCACGTGACCGGCGTCGACCGCAGCGACGACAACCTCGCGCGCGCCGCCCAGCACCTCGGCCGCCTCGGCCACGGCAAGGGCAGATGCCGGCTGCAGCGGGCGGCGGCGGAGACACTGCCGTTCCCGGTCGACGCCTTCGACGGCGCGTTCCTGTGCTGGATCCTCGAGCACGTCGACGACCCGTCGCGCACGCTGGCGGAAGTGCGGCGCGTGCTGCGGCCCGGTTCGCCGGTGGTGGTCACCGAGGTGATGAACGCGACCTTCTTCCTGCATCCGTACAGCCCGGCGACGCTGCGCTTCTGGCGCGCGTTCAACGACGTGCAGATGGCGATGGGCGGCGATCCGTTCGTCGGCGCCAAGCTCGGCAACCTGCTGCTGAAGAACGGCTACACCGACATCCACACCGAGGTGAAGACGTTCCACTTCGACAACCGCACGCCGGGCGAACGCACCGAGTTCCTGGCCTACTGGTCGGAACTGCTGCAGAGCGGCGCACCGGCCCTGGCGAAGGCCGGCAAGGTGCCGGCGGCGGTCGTACGCTCCATGCAGCGCGAGCTCGAACGCGTCGCGCGCGATCCCGACGCGGTGTTCTGGTACAGCTTCGTGCAGGCGCGGGCGAAGGTGCCGTGACGCAGCGGTCGCGCGCCGCGATCAGTGGCGCCGGCGTCGAGCGCGCCGCGACGTCGGGCAGGCCAGCACACCGCGTTCGGTCCACACCGGGATCGCTTCCCCGCTCTGGCCGAACTGCCGGCGCAGCGTGCGGCTGAGTCCGGCGTAGAAGCGGCGCTCGTCGTCGTCGAACGCGAACAGCTGCCGCCACATCGCACAGCACTGGGCGACGAAGTCGGCTTCGATCTCGTGCGCGCTGGTGATCAGCGGGCACAGGTGCGCCATGTCGTAGGCGAAGACGATGCCGACGAACGTGCCGTCGTGGTCGAGGTAGGGCTCGAACGGGAACGTGCGGCACGCCAGCGCCCGGTTGTCGCGTTCGCAGTGCGTGTGGCCCTTGCAGACGGCGAACACGTCGCAGGCGCGCGCCGCCTGCGCCAGCCGCGCGTCGGCGCCGGTCGGCACGTGCTGCCGCCACAGTTCGCTGCGCTTCTGCAGCAGCGCCAGTTCGGCCTTGTAGAGCACGGGCAGGATCGACGGCGCATGGCAGCAGACCGGCACGCCGCCGTTGCCGGGCGCGCACAGCGTGCCGCAGTCGAACTTCGTCACCGGCGCCGTCAGCGTGCGCAGCAACGTCGCCACCTGCGGTTGGGTCATGGCCATCTCGGGGAGTCTCCTCGCTTTCATGCAGACGACGCAGCGGGGCTGGATGCGTCGCTCTCGCAGTGGATGGACCCCGCGTTGCGGCGTCCGGGCAATCGATGAGCCAGGTCGCCCGGTGGGCGAGCGGGCTCAGAACTCGATCTGCGCTTCGTCGACGCCGAGCGCCTGCCGCCGCGACAAGCGCAAGCGGCCGCGGTCGTCGGCGCCGAGCACGGCGACGATCATCTCCTCGCCTTCGCGCGCGACGTCGCCGACGCTGCGCACCGGCATGCGGTCGAGTTCTTCGATCGGCACCAGGCCTTCGTTGACGGCGTTGATCTTGACGAACGCGCCGAAGTCCTTCACGCCGGTGACGGTGCCGCGGTAGCAGCGGCCGACCTTCAAGACACCGGCGCTGCGCTGCACCAGCGTGCGCGCGCGCGTCGCACTGGCCACGTCGGTGGCGTAGATCAACACCTCGCCGTCGTCGCCGACGGTGACGCGGGCCCCGGTGCTCTCGGTGATCGCCTTGATGTTGGCGCCGCGCGCGCCGATCAGCGCGCCGACCGCGTCCGGCATGATCGACAGCCGCATCGCCTGCGGCACGAAGCGCGACGGCGTGGCCGGGGCTGTGATCGTCTTCTGCATCTCGCCGAGGATGTGCAGCCGGCCGGCGCGCGCTTGCGCCAGCGCCTGCGCCAGCACTTCGTCCGGCAGCCCACCGAGCTTGTTGTCGAGCTGGATCGCGGTGATGCCGACCGAAGTGCCGACGACCTTGAAGTCCATGTCGCCGAGGTGATCCTCGTCGCCGAGGATGTCGCTGAGCACTGCGTGGCGCGTGCCGTCGGAGATCAGCCCCATGGCGATGCCGGCGACCGGCCGCTGCAGCGGCACGCCGGCGTGCAGCATCGCCATCGTGCCGCCGCAGACGGTCGCCATCGACGAGCTGCCGTTGCTCTCGGTGATCTCGCTCTCGACGCGGATCGTGTACGGGAAGTCGCTGCCCGGCAGCATCGCGCGCAGGCCGCGTCGCGCCAGCGAGCCGTGGCCGATCTCGCGGCGGCCGGGGCCACGCAGCGGCTTGATCTCGCCGACCGAGTAGGGCGGGAAGTTGTAGTGCAGCAGGAAGCGTTCGGTGCTGCCGCTCTCGTTGCCGAGGCCGTCGAGGCGCAGCGCGTCGTCGGGGCTGCCGAGCGTGCAGGTGACGATCGCCTGCGTCTCACCGCGCGTGAACAGCGCCGAACCGTGCGCGCGCGGCAGCAGCCCGACTTCGCTCCAGATCGGCCGGATCTGCGTCGTGTTGCGGCCGTCGAGGCGCACGCCTTGGCCGAGCGCCAGTTCGCGCGTCTCGGTCCACACCGCGTTGCCGTAGGCGGTCTTGGCCTCGGCCTGCTGTTCCGGCGGCAACGTCGCGAGCCACGCCGTCTGTGCCGCTGCGATCGCGGCGCGCCGTTCGGCCTTGCCGGCGGTGCGCAGGGCCGCGCGCAGGGCCTCGCGCGTGGCGGCGGGCGCTTCGGGCAGCGGGGCCGAAGCTGGCAGCGGCCACTTCGCCTGGCCGCCGAGCGTGCGCAGTTCGTCGATCGCCTTGTGGCAGCGCCGGATCCACTCGGTGGCCTGCGCGATCGCGGCGACCGCGTCGTCCTCCGTCACCTCCTGCGCTTCGCCCTCGAGCATCACCAGGCCGTCGGGGCCGACGCCGACCGAGAACTCGAGGTCGGCGAGTTCGCGCTGCGTGCGGCCGCCGAACGCGACCCACTGGTCGTGCACGCGCTGGATGCGCAGGCCGCCGCCGGGGCCCTTCGCCGGCACCGGGCTCACGTGCAGTGCCGCGCACGCCGCCAGGATCGCCAGGCTCTCGAGGTCGCTGCTCGGCTCGGCGCTGAACACCTGCACCTGCACCTGCACCTCGGCCTTCCACTCGTCGGGGAACAGCGAACGCAGCGTGCGGTCGATCAGGCGGCTGACCAGCACTTCGTGGTCGCTGATGCGCGCTTCGCGGCGGCCGTAGTTGCCGGGGATGCGGCCGGCGGCGCTCCACTTCTCGCGGTACTCGACGGTCAGCGGAAAGAAGTC
>JBILEY010000324.1:0-6229 GCA_044351865.1 Planctomycetota bacterium
GCACGATCGACGCCCTCGGCCCCGCTGCGTCGTCTCCCGGCACGCCACGTCGCCCGCTGGGCGACCAGCTCAGTGATTGCATGGACGCCGCAACGCGGGATCCATCGACTGCGAGATCGACGCCCTCGGCCCCGCTGCGTCGTCTCCGTGGCAGATGCATCGCCTCGGCCGGTCGCCGTGGGCTCGGATCGAGCTTTCACAGCGGGTGGGCGCTAGATTCCGGGTGGTTCTCGCCGGCCTTCGCCGACGGGCCCGAACTTCGCATGGATCCCTACGCTTCGATCATCAACGACCTCAAGCAGAAGACCGACAAGACGCTGAAGCACCTGAAGGAGCAGCTCGGCAGCATCCGCACGGGGCGCGCTTCGCCGGCGTTGGTCGACACGATCCGCGTCGACTACTACGGGACGATGACGCCGCTGCAGCAGATCGCGCACGTGTCGGTGCCGGAGCCGCGGCAGTTGACGATCAAGCCGTTCGACGGTTCGCCGCAGGTGGTGAAGGACATCGAGAAGGCGATCCAGAAGTCGGACCTCGGCCTGAATCCGCAATCGGACGGCAAGATGCTGCGGCTGACGATGCCGCCGTTGTCGGGTGAGCAGCGCCAGAAGCTGGTTGCCAAGGTCAAGGACCTGGTCGAACAGAACCGCGTGGCGCTGCGCAACGAGCGCCGCGACGCCAACAAGCTCGCCGACCAGATGAAGAAGGATGGCAAGCTGACCGAGGACCAGTGCAAGAAGGCGCACGAGGCGATCGACAAGGAACTCAAGGCGCACGAGCAGAAGCTCGACGAAGCGCTGCGGACGAAGTCGAAGGAGATCCTCGACGAGTGACCGCGGCGGTTGCGCCGTCGCCCGCGCGAGCGCCGTGCAACACCGGTCGCAATGGGGTGTCCGGGACCCTTGCGCCGCGCGCGCTGCCGCGGTTTCATCCTTGCCCCCGCGGGGGCGTAGCTCAGCCGGTAGAGCAGCGGCCTTTTAAGCCGTAGGTCGCAGGTTCGATCCCTGCCGCCCTCACCACCGCTGCACAACGTTTCGTGCCCATGATCGCCCCGAACTTCCTCGCCATGCTCGTCTGCCCCGCCACGAAGCAACCGCTGCGGGAGGCGACGGCGGCTGAGTTGTCCGGACTGCAGCAGGCAATCGCCGCCGGCGCGGCGAAGAACCGCGGCGGCTCCAAGGTCGCCGAGCCTTGCCAAGGGGCGTTGGCGACCGTGGACGGTCATTGGTTCTACCCCGTGCAGGACGGTATTCCGATCCTGCTGTCCGCCGAGGCGATCGCGGCGCCCGCCGCCGCTCGCTGACTTCTTCTTTCCGCTCCCTCGCTGGCTGCTGCGGCGCCAGCGGCCAGTATCCTCCGACATTCCCATGGCCAACCCTTCGGCCCCGAACCCCAACGCCTCCGGTCCCGCCCCGACGCAAGAGGTCTTCGACGAACTCTCGGGCGTCTACGGCTTCTTCCGCCGCCACCAGAAGAAGATCCTCTACACGGCCGGTCTGTTCACGCTGCTGACGTTCTCGATCGCGCAGCAACTGCAGGATTCGGTGCGCAACGTCGCGGTAGGGACCTCGGTCCGTGGCACCATCCAGGTGAACGGCAAGTCGGTGGAGGTGCTCGAGGAGGACATCGAAATGGGGCGCCGCGTCTCGATGGCCATGACGCCGCGCAACGCCATGTTGCCGGCGCTGCCCAGCAAGGGGGACTACCGGCAGGCCCCGGGTGGCGGCATCACGGTCCAGTGGTTCAGCCCCGTGCTGCCGCAGATCGGCGGCGGTGACAGCGAAGCGGAACCGGACACCGTCTACGGTCTCTTGCGGCGAGCGGCGATCGTCGAAGGCATGGAGTTGCCCTACGGCGAGGCTGATCAAGCCATCGCGTCCTACCTCAAGGTCGCCGGGGAATCCGGCATGTTGCAGTCGTCGCCGAAGAGCCCAGAGCAACTGGCCGTCGCCGTCGGCATGCCGTCGTTCGCCGCCTACCGGCAGGTTGTCGCGGAAGCGCTGCGCATCGGCGCCTACATCAAGCTGCAGACGCTTGGCTTGGACGTCTCCGATGCCAACGTCCTGCAGTTGCTGCTCGCCGACAAGGAGAAGATCGCGTTCCGCGTCGCCTCGTTCGACGAGAAGAAGCTGAAGAGCGATCTGCAGGGCGCCTCCAAGCTGACCGAGGAGGATCTGCGCAAGTGGTTCGACGGCAAGGCGGACCGCGAGAAGCAGGGCATGCAGGCCTACGACCTGCCGCGCGCCAAGCTGCACTTCGCGGCGGCCCTGCTGGCCGACGGGCAGTTCTCGGCCGAGCAGTGGCAGGCCGACCTGCTGAAGGACTTCACGATCACCGACGACCAGCTGCGCAACTACTACGAGCAGGAGAAGGACGCGCGCTACAAGCTCGAGAACGGCGAGTTCAAGCCGTTCGACGACGCGGCGGTGAAGGCGGAGCTGACGCGCCTCGTGCAGGCCGAGCACGTCATGAACCAGCTGCTGATCAGCGTTCGTGACAAGCAGGTCACTCACCTGAAGGCGGCGACCGACGAGATGACGCGCACGCAGACCGAGCTGGCGACGTTCCAGACGACGGTCAGCGAGCTCTCGGCGGCGAGGGCCACGAAGGAGGCCGAGGCGCAGGCGAAGGAGAAGGAGCTCACGGCGAAGCCCGACGACGCGGCGCTGAAGGCCGAAGTCGAAGCGCTGCAGGCTGCAGCGGCGAAGGCTTCCGAGGACGCCACCAAGGCCGAAACCGACCTGCAGGCGAAGAAGGCGGCGGTGACCGCCGCCGAGACGGCACTGAAGGCCCAGCGCGAATCGTTCGACCTGCCGACCGTGTTCAAGGACCTGGTCAAGGACAAGCAGGGCTTCGAGGTCCGCTCGATGACCGAGATGAAGAACGGCGAGCAGCTGGTCGACCTCGACGCCTGCGGCGTCGCTCTCGGCAAGTGGCCGCTGGCCGGCAAGTTCATGACGCTGCAGAACAAGGGCGACCTGGGCAGCGTCGTCGGCCGCGCCAAGAACGGCGTGTTCCTGCTGCAGGCGATCGAGATCGACAGCAAGCCGCTGAAGGCCTGGGAGCAGCTGAAGCCGCTGGTCGAAGGTGCCTACTTCACCGAAGAGGCGAAGAAGCAGGCCGAAGAGAAGCGCAAGGCGATGGAGGCGGCGCTGCTGCGCCTCGCCAAGGAGAAGCTGAAGGACAAGGTCGCCGAGATCGAGGGCAAGAAGCAGGCGCGCATCGACGAGAAGGTCGCCGCCTGGGAGAAGCAGCTCACCGAAGACGTGGCCAGCGCGGAAGCGATGCTGGCGAAGCCGGGGCTGGGCCAGCTGCCGCGCCGCGACTTCGAAGCGAAGCGCGACAGCAGCAAGCGCCGTCTCGAGGGCAAGGTCGAGCAGACCAAGGCGTTCGAGAACGAGGTGACGAAGCTGATCGAGCGCGAGATCGCCGACGAGGCGAAGAAGGTCTACGGCGACGTGCTCGACGCGGCTGCGGCCGAGGCCGGCTTCACGGTTGCGGACTGGGGCCCGTTCCCGCGCGAGTTGTCGCAGCGGCCGCGCTTCCAGAAGGCGTTCGACCCGACCATCGTCTACCTGTGGCAAACCCAGTCGAAGGCCAAGAAGGGCGATGCGACCGGCTTGCTGCAGGACTTCGCCAACGGCCGCTACCACGTCGCGGTCTGCACCCAGGTGGCGCCGCTCGAGCCGCAGGACCTGACGCGTCGCGAGTTCGAGGCGCTGCGCCAGTCCGAGGAGGATGGGTTTGCACGCCTGATGGAGAGCGGAGCCTTCGCCCAGGCCTTCACGATCGAGGCGGTCGGCAGGCGCTATGGCTGGAAGCCCTCGGTGGGCGAGCAGATCGTGGAGAAGCCCGCGGACAAGCCTGCGGACAAGCCCGCCGAGAAGCCGGCGGACAAGCCCGCAGACGCCCCGAAGTGACCGTGCCGGCGTGGTCGAGCGGCGGGCGCAGGTCGCCGCCGCTCCCGCGTCAGCAGGGCTCGGCGACGACGATCATCTCGTCGTGCGGGTTGACGTAGAGATTGCAGCGGCGCAGCAGCGCCAGCGGCTTCGCCAGCAACCCCGCGACCTTGCCGAGACGGCCTGCGCGTTCGGCCAGGAAGCCGAACGAGACGTACTTGCCCGCGTGGGCGGGGCCGAGGTGCAGCACCTTGAAGCCGCAGTCGGCGAGCAGCCGGCGGATCGTCTGCGGGTCGAAGTGGTAGAGGTGCTCGTCGTGCTTGTAGTGATGCCAGCGCGGGCCCAGCAGCTTGGCCCAGCGCGACGCGACGTTTTGCGTCTCGAGCAGGAACCGGCCGCCCGGCTTGATCAGTTCGCGCACGCGCCGCAGCACCGGCTGCGGTTCCGGGATGTGCTCGACGACATCCCACATCGTCACCAGGTCGAACGACGCCGGCTTGTGGTCCATCGCGGCCACTGCATCGTCGAGCGTGCCGATGTGCACGCGATCGGCGCCGAGCGCCTTCACCGCCTCGACCGCGATCGCCTGCGACAGCTCGACGCCGTGCACGTCGTGACCGTGCTCCTTGGCGATGCGCAGGAAGTAGCCCGCGGCGCAGCCGACGTCGAGCACGCGGCCGTTCGCCGGCAGCCAGCGCGACACGAGGCGCATGCGGCGGCGGAACGTCTTCAGGTAGAGCGCCGACTCGCTGGCGTAGTCGGCATATCCGCGTTGCTTCGGGTTGGTGCTCTTCCAATAGCCCTCGTCGTAGACCGCCCTCAGCGCCTCGCCCTGCAGGCGCGGCGTCACGTAGGTGAGGCCGCACTGGCTGCAGGTCACGACGCGGAACGGACCGTCCTGGAACTTCAGCGTGCGTTCGCCGCTGCCGCACAGCTGGCAGTGCGGGACCTCCGCCGAATGCGACATCGCCGACGGGGAGACTTCGTGCTTCGTTCCGCTGCTGGGGGCCTGCATGGCGGTTCAGGGCTTCGGCGCCGGGTTGGGGGTCGCCGGCTGGCCGACCGGACGCACCGGCGCTCCGCGCTCGAGGAAGCGCTTCCGGCAGATCGTCTTGAACATCTTCCAGGCGGTGCGCGCCTGCCGACCGAACGTGTCCGAGTGCTTCGATTCGCCGCCCATGCGGCTGCCGTAGGTGACCGGCACCTCGATCACGCGGCAGCGTTCCTGCAGGGCTGCGCACATCATCTCCGGCGAGAACGCCGGGCCGGTCTGCGACAGGCGATGGCGGATGCGTTCGAACGTCGCGCGCGACAGCGCGCGGAACGTGCAGCCGACGTCGGTGAAGCGCGGCTCGGCCGGGCGCAGCCAGCAGAGCTGCAGGAACTTCGCCATGAACACGTTCCCCCAGCGCAGCATGAAGCGCATGTTGGCGCCCTGCTCGACCATCTGCCGGGTCGTGCGTGTGCCCATGACCATGTCGGCGTCGTCGAGGTAGACCAGCAGCTTGACGACGTCGCGGGCGCGGAAGCTGCCGTCGGCTTCGACCAGCACCAGCAGGTCGCCCTTCGCTGCGGCCATGCCGGCCATCAGTGCCGAGCCGTAGCCCGGGCGGCTCTCGGCGACGACGCGTGCACCAGCGGCCGTGGCGAACTCGGCCGTGCGGTCCTTGCAGTTGTTGTCGACGACGACGATCTCGTCGAGGTGCGGTTCCTGGCGGAACTCCTCGACGACCTGGCGAATCGTCTCCTCCTCGTTGTAGGCGGGGATGACGAGCGAGACGGTCCGGTGGCGGAACATGCGGGGCGGAGAAGGATAGCGCGCCGTGGACGCGGTGCTATCCCGTCCGTGCCAGCGGGCTTGCGTGAAGTTGCGATGAACCCATGCCGCCGAGGTTCCGTTTGCACTCGCCGGTCGTCCCGCTCAACTCAACCTCTGCATGGTCCCTCGTCTGTCCTCGATCCTTCTCGGTCTGTTCGTCTTGGCCCCGGACCTGGCCTGCGCCCAGGGCCACAGCGCACCCGGTCAGGCGGTTGCCGGCCAGAGCGCCGCGGTGCGCAAGAAGGGCGCGTTGTGGAAGAGCGAGGTCGACGACCTCGTCGGCGTGCTGACGCGCGCTTCGCGCGCCGCCAACTCCCCGGCGATCGGCGGCGACTCGGTCGAAGCGACGGCGAAGCTGCTGGCCGCGATGGCGCGCTGCCACCGCCGCTACTACTTCCCCGGCGACGTGCCGCTGGTGACGCGCAGCGTCGAGTTCCTGATCAAGAACCGCCAGACCGACGGCAGCTTCGGCGACGCCGCCGCGACCACGTGGACGCTCGATGTGCTCCAG
>JBILEY010000325.1:0-6219 GCA_044351865.1 Planctomycetota bacterium
GGTCTCCTGCTTCGGCGCCCCGGTGTAGGCGGGCGGTGTGATCGATGCGCGCAGGTTGGCGACCTGCGGCGGGTGCACGGTGCGCACGGTGACCTGCAGGTCGCCGTCGGGATCGTCGCCGCCGCGCGCGTGGAAGGTGAAGCTGCCGGCCAGCCGGCGGAAGCTGTGGCGGAAGCGATCGCCCGGCCGCGGGCTCATCGTCACGCTGCGCACGTCGCCGCGCTGGTTGTCGCGCAGCGGCGCCACGTCGAGCAGCACTTCCTTCGGCACGGTGCCTTCGACGCGCACGCCGACGTGCAGGTCGGCGCCGGCCGGCAGCACCAGTTCGATCTCGTCACCGCGCTGGGTCACCTGCAGGTCGGCCCCTGCGGGCGGCAGCTCGAGGAACAGCGAGGTCGCGCGTGGGTAGTCGGCGGTGAGACCGAGGTGACGCAGCAGGAACGCCTTGGCGGTCGCGGGCGCCAGCAACGCACCGCCGAGCAGCAGGGCGACGCCGGTCGCGGCGCCGGCGAACACGCGGCGCTCCGGCCGCGGATCGAACATGCGTTCGAGCGGCAGCGCCTGTACCGCCGCGGCGGTGTCGGCGACCATCTGCTCGATCATCGGGCGCGACTGGTTGCGCAGGGCATCGCCGTCGGTGCCGTGCAGCTGCACGGCCGTGACGACGCGCTGGTGCAGGTCGGGGAACGAGCGTTCGAACCAGACGGCGACGTCGAGGTCGTCGAGCCGCTTCTGCAGCGGGTAGCGCACGAAGCGCACGAAGCCGAAGCCGAACAGGGCGACGACGACGGTCGTGTGCAGCAGCCGGATCGGCAGCGGCAGATCGAGCCAACGGTCGAGGCCGAAGAACAACAGCACCGCCGCGGCGACGGCAGCGAGGACCAGGGCGGCACCGTGGCGCAGGTAGCGAGTGCGCAGGGCCCGCAGCTGGCGGGCGAGCAGCGGGCGCAGCACGGCGGCTACCGGGTCGGCGGACGTGGGGGTGGGGCTCACGGGCGGCAGTTCGGTGAGGAGGGGCTCACCGCTGGAAGATGGGCAGGTACTGCAGCGGGATCTGCAGGATCAAGGTCGCGACCGCGGTGCCGAAGGCATCGCCGGGACCGGTGTGGCACTGCCAGCTGCCATCGCGCCGCTGCTGGCGCAACAGCGACGCCTTGATGGTGCGGAAGTACTTCGTCCACTTCGGGTCGCCGGTGATGTAGTAGGCCTGCACCGCATAGTAGTGGCCGTAGTAGAAGAAGTAGTGGCCCTCGTTCTCCTCGCTCCAGCCTTCCAGGCGGCGATCCAGGTAGTCGAGCGCGTCGCGGATGATCGGGCTGTCGTACTCGCCGGCGGCGTAGAGCGTGGTGATGCCGGCCGCGGTCAGCGGTGGCGTCGCCCGCGTCGCCTCGCGGTTCTGGTAGCGGAAGCTGCCGCCTTCGTCGCCGAAGCCGCCGCGGAAGCGATAGGTGCGGTCGTTGCTGCGCACAGCGCTGCGGTAGACGTAGTTCTGCGCGTTCTTGATCGTCGTCAGCGGCACGTGGATGCCGACATTGCGCGCCGAGCGCAGCGCCAGCACCTGGCAGACGGTGATCGACATGTCCGACTCGCGCGCGAACGGGCGGTAGCGCCAACCGCCTTCGGCGTTCTGCGAGTCGACGATCAGGTCGACGCTGCGCTGCAGCACGCGCTTCACGTCGGGCCGCTCGACCATGCCGTAGACCTCGGCGAGGAACAGCGTGGCGAACGCATGGCTGTACATGCGCGTGCCGTTCTGCGTGATCTGGCCGTCGTCCTGCGCGCAGCTGAGGATGTAGTCGATGCCGCGATCGAGCACGTCGCCGTACTTGCCGCGGTCCGGCAGGTGGCCACCGGCCAGGAAGCTCATCAGCGCCAGCGCGGTGACGCCGACGTGCGGCAACGGCCGATCGTCGGTGGTCTCGTAGCCGTTGTTCAGCTTGTAGCCGACCAGTTCGGCCCAGTAGCCGTCCTTGTGCTGGTGGGCAGCGAGCCACTCGAGCCCGCGAGCGACCGACTGCCGCAGCGGCTCGTCGATCAGCGTGTCGTTGGAGGTGCCGCGCCGCACCGGCTCCTGGGTGCTGGCGCTGCCGAGCAGCAGGCACAAGGCGCCGAACGCGACCAACAGCGGACGGAGCGACGCAGGCAGCAGTCGATCGTGGAGCGGGGTCGTCATCTGGGTGGCTTGGTGGGCGAAGGAGTGGTGGGCAGGGCGGCCGCCGAACCGACCAGCAGCAGGCCCTGCGTGCCGGTCAGCACAGTGTAGGGGCCGAAGGCGGCCATCCCATCCCGGTTGCCGCTGAGGTCGATGCGGCGGAACTTGCGGCCGTCGGCGAACAGGCCGGTGCGATCGGCGAGGCGCAGCGCGTAGAGGCGCACGCTGCCCGCGCCGCGGCGCGGCCGGGTCGCGAAGGTCAGGAAGTCGGCGCCGAACTGCGGCGCCAGCATGACTTCGCCGTCTTCGCTGGCGAGCGGCACGGCGAACGTCGCCCCTTCGGCGGCGGTGGGGTAGCAGACGAGCTGGCGCTGGCGGCGGCCGTTGTCGACGAACGATTCGACGGCGACCACGGCCGGAGCCGGCGTCGACAGCCACGCGCGTTCCCAGTTGAGCACGGTGGCGTCGGCGCCGAGGTCGACCTCGCGCGTGGCGTTGCCGTTCTTGCCGTCGAGCAGCAGCACGCGGCTGCTCTCGCGTTCCGACAGCTCGACCACGACGAGGTGCGTGGGGGTGCTGGCGAGCATGCCGAGCGTGGTCCGGGCGCGGCCCTGCCAGCGCCAGCGCGTGGCCCCGGCCGGGTCGATGGCGACGACCGCGGGGGCGCCTTCGCCCGGCGGTTCGATCGGCAGGTAGAGCGTGCTGGCGTCGGCGCACAAGCCGATCGGGTACTGGCGCGCCGCGATGCTGTCGGGGCTCATCTGCAGCAGGTTCTGCAGCGAGCCGGCGGCCAGGGTCCAGGTGCTGCGCGGCAGGCCGGTCAACGGCTCCAGCCGTTCGACCTGCACGGTGCCGTCGGCGGTGAACTGCATGCGCAGCACGCTGTCGCCGGCGATCTTCGGGTGCAGGTGCTCGGCGGCCAGCACGCGGCGGAACAGCACGGCGCCGCTCAGCGGCTCGACGCCCCACAGCTCGTTGCCGCCGCCGCCCGAGCGCGGTTGCACCAGCAGCTGCAGCACGCCGTCGACGAGGCCGAGGCTCTCGAACGTGCGGGTGCGCGGATTCGGCAGTTCCCAGCGCACGGCACCGCTGCGGGCGTCGAGCGCGTGCACGCGGCCGAGGTCGGGCACGACCAGCGTGTCGCCGCAGACGATCAGGTGGTCGAGATACTCGTAGGCGAGCGCGAACAGCGGCGCCTTGTCGTTGCCCTTGCTGGTCGGGTCGAGGGCGCGCAGTTCGTTGCCGGTGCCGACGTAAAGCGGCACGGCGCCGTTCGGCCGCGGCGCGAAGCCGGCCGCCAGCTGGGTGCGGATCGGCAGCAGGAAGTCGCGCGTCGGCACGAAGCCGAGGTCGTCGGTGGGCAGCGTCGTCGCCGCCGCGCTGGTTGCCGCAGCGGCAGTCGCCGGAGCGCTGGCCGCGCGCGCCTTCAACACCGCGCTGTAGATGGCGCCGCCGTCGTCGGGCCAGTCGCTGCGTTCGTTGCCGTAGGCGGCGAGCCGGTCGGCGGCCGCGGCGGCGAGCGCCAGGTTGCCGCGCTGCTCGGCGGCGACCATCAACCGGCGCAGCACGCCGGGTGCTGCCGTGCCGCGCACGGTGGTCTCGGCGAACACGGCACCGGCGACCGCGAGGTCGCCGCTGCGCACGGCGCTGTCGAGCAGGCGCAGGCGAGCCTGGCCGGCGGCGGCGCTGTTCGGGAAGCGCTGGGCGAGTGCCTCGAGCTTGCTGCGGTCGTCGCCGGCGGCGGCCAGCGCCGCGTCGGCGCGCGCCGCGATCGGCTGGTAGCAGGCAGCACCGTGGGCTTGCATCAGCACCGCGATCGCGCGCTGGGCGACGTCGGCGGCGCGGCCGTCGAGCAGTGCCACGTCGGCGTGCTGTTCGATCAGTTCCTGCCAGAGCAGCACCGCGGGCGCCGGCTGCGGTTCGCGCAAGGCCCGCTGCCACAGCACGAACGTCGGCACCGGGATGCCGTCGCCGATCGGCATCGTCGCCAGCGGCGCGTAAGCGGCGAGGCGCTGCAGTTCCGTGCCATGGCGGGCGCGGTCGTCGCTGCAGGCGTCGAGCAGCATCGTCTGCACGTCGACCCAGGCGCCCTGGTCGGGCGCGGCATCGCGCGCGGCCGCCAACAGCTCGAGGCGGTCGGCGGCGCCGACGGTGAAGGCGCGGCGCGCCACCGCGAAGGCGTGGTCGAACAGTTCGCGCTGCAGGGCCGCGCGCACCGGGTGTTGCGCCGGCAGGTTGTTGCGAACGCAGACCTCGAGGCCGCGGCGGTAGAGCGTGATCACCGCCTCGATCTGGCCATCGGCAGCATCGGCCGGCAACAGCGCGCGCCGCAGCGACGCGAGGCGCAGCAACGTCGCCGGATCGTCGGCGCGCGCCTTCGCCTGCTCCTCACAGCGGGCCAGCAGCGCGCTGGTGTCGGCGAGCACCTCGCAGTTGCGCTGGCGCAGCGACACCGCGATGCCGCCGACGAAGAACAGGTTGCCGGGCGTGTACTGCGGCAGCCGCACCGTCTCCTGCAACTCGCCGTTGCGATCGAAGGCGAGCAGGCGGTCGGCGCGCGGCACCCACAGCCGGTCGCCGGCCACCGCCGGGCGCGCCGGCAGGCGGGGATCGCGGCGTTCGTTCTGCTGGTCGGGGCGCACCAGCGACCGCACTTCGGCTTCGGTGCCGTCCTTCGGCCGCGCGCGCACGGCGACGCAGCCGGCTCCGGCGAGCACGAACTCGTCGCCGAGCGCACCGGCGAGCCACAGCACGCGGTGGTCGACGCCGCCGACCGTGGCGTCGGCCGGCAGGCGCCACAACGTGCGCCCGTCCTCGGCGTCGAAGCCGAGCACGAACTGCGAGTCGAGCGGCGTGCAGCAGGCCACACCGCTGGCGACGATCGGCGCGTTGTTGGCGAAGTAGACCGGCCGGTCCTCCTGGCGGTGCAGCATCGCGCGCGGCATGCGGACGACGTCGTAGGCGCTGATCCAGCGGACGCGGCCGGTCGCGGCTTCGAGCGCATAGGCGACGCCGAGGTTCGACGAGCCGAACAGCACGCCGCCGGCGAGCGCCAGCGGCGATGCGGTGAACTCGGTCCGGGCGTTGCCGAACATGTTCACGTCCTGCTGGCTGCTGCAGATCAGCCGCCGCCACTTCGGCTGGCCGGTGCGCGCCTCGTAGGCGGCGACCGAGAACTGGATCGCGCCGCTGCGGTCGTGGCTCGGCACGTAGACGGTGTCGCCGAGCAGCAGCGGGTTGCCGCAGGTGTCGTGGCCGCGGAACCGGCGCGTGCGCGAGCCGTCGACGTCGTCGTAGTGCGACCACAGCAGCTTGCCGGTCTGCCGCGAGAACGCGAACAGGCGCCGCTGCGGGATCTTCCACAGGATGCGCAGGCCGGCCTGGAAGTCGACGTTGACGGTCTTGTCCGGGATCTGCAGCGACGCGACCACCAGTTCGTCGTCGCAGGCGGCGGCGAGCAGGGTGTCGTGGTTGGTGCTGTCGCTGTAGTTGTGCGACTCGTCGCGCATCGGCGACGGCGTCACCCAGGCGAGGCCGCGGCGCAGCGGGTCGACCGCCACCACTTCATGGCCGGTGTTGACGAAGATGCCGTCGAGGTCGCCGACCGCGTGCATCGCGTAGGTGCCGATCGCGCGCTGGTCGAAGAACGGGGCGACGATGTCCTCGCTCCAGATCGAGGCCAGCCGGCCCGCCGGTGCCTCCATCGGGGCCCGGCCGGAACTGCCGCCGAACGCGGCGCGGCGGCCGATGCCGTCGCTCGGCGGCAGTGCTTGGATCAGGTCGTCGCCCACGGCGCCAAGGCGCTGCTGGTTGGCGTCGGCGCGGGCGGCGTCGGGTTCGCGCAGCAGTTCGGCCAGGTAGAGGCCGGTCGACGCCCGCTGCTCGTCGCGGCTGCCGATCGCGCTGCCGTCGAGCGCTTGTCGGTAGTGGGCGACCGCGGTGAAGCCATCGCCGCGTTCGAGCGCCTGGTCGGCCAGCCGGAAGCGGGCGCGGCGGCCATGCGCTGCCGCTGGGAACTTGTCGGCGAGCAGCGCCAACTGCTCGGGGGACAGCGTCGGCAACTCGCC
>JBILEY010000122.1:0-12443 GCA_044351865.1 Planctomycetota bacterium
GCAGGTAACGCCCTTCGTAGACGGTCATCGCGCGCACGCACGGCCACACGTAGTCGTTGAGCCACGTGCGGCGCAGGTCGTCGACGCGGCACGACACGGCGCCGGAGCGGCGGGCCTTCTCCTCGAGGCCGCGCAGTTCTTCTTCGCCCTGGCCGATGTCGCCGCAGTATCCGTGCACTTCGCAGTCGTGGTTCTCCTTCAGCCACGGAACGATGATCGAGGTGTCGAGGCCGCCGGAGTAGGCGAGGACGATCTTCTTCTTCTTGCTCATGGTCGGGTGCGGGTTGCGGTGGTGGGTGCGGCCGCTCAGCGGATCAGCAGCGCGAGCACGGCCTTCTGCACGTGCAGGCGGTTCTCGGCGATGTCGTAGACGACGCTCTGCGGGCCATCCATGACCTCCTGCGTCACCTCCCAGCCGCGGTGGGCGGGCAGGCAGTGCATGAAGAGCGCGCCCGGCTTGGCGCGCGCCATCATCTCCTCGTCGACCTGGTAGGCGGCGAAGATGCCGTTGCGCTCTTCGATCTCGTCCTCCTGGCCCATGCTGGCCCAGACGTCGGTGTAGATCGCGTCGGCGCCGTCGGCGGCGGCGTCGGGGTCGTTCAGGATCGTGACCTCGGTGCCGGTCTCCTGCGCCACGCGCATCGCCTCGTTGACGACGCGCGCGTTCGGCTCGTAGCCCTCGGGCGAGCAGACGCGGATGTTGGCGCCGAGCTTGACCGCGGTGTGGATCAGCGCGTGGCAGGTGTTGTTGCCGTCGCCGACGTAGGTCAGCGTGCGGCCCTTCACCGAGCCCCACTTCTCGCTCAGCGTGAAGAAGTCGGACAGCGCCTGGCACGGGTGCACGAAGTCGGACAGGCCGTTGATCACCGGGATGCTGGTGTGCATCGCCAGCTCCTCGAGCACCTTGTGCTTGAAGGTGCGGGCGACGATGCCGTGCACCCAGCGTTCGAGGTTCTTCGCCACGTCCTTGACCGACTCGCGCGAGCCCAGGCGCGCGTCGCGGTGGTCCATGAACACGGCGCTGCCGCCGAGGTCCTGCATGCCGATGTCGAAGGTGAAGCGCGTGCGCAGCGAGTCCTTCTCGAAGATCATCGCCAGCCGCTTGTGGCGCAGCACGTCGGTGTGCACCGTGCGACCGGCCTTCAGCGCCTTGGCGACGGCGAACACGCGCTCGATGTCGCGCGTCGTCATCGCCGACGTGCACAAGAGGTCCGGCACCGACAACGGCGACAGGTCGAGCTGCTGGGACGGGTCGAGCGGGGCGGGCTTGCTCACGGCTTCTCCTTCTTGCTCTCGGGCTTGGCTTCGGACTGGGGGCTGGTCACGGTCGGGTCGGTCGCAGGGAACGTGGCGAGCGTGCTGCGCAGCTGCTGCAGCGCCGTCTCGATCTGATCGCCGGTGACGACGTACGGCGGCACGATGCGCAGCACGTCGCCGGCGGTGCAGTTCACCAGCAGGCCGTTCTTGTGCAGCGCCTTCTGCACCAGGTCGGCCGAGTGATGGAGGCGCAGGCCGAGCATCAGGCCGAGCCCGCGCACCTCGCGCACGATCGGGAAGTCGCGCTGAAGCTGTTCGAGGCCGGCGCGCAGCTGCGCACCGCGCTCCTGCACCTGGCCGAGCAGGCCGCGTTCGACCTCGTCGAGGAACACCAACGCGGCGCGGCAGACCAGCGGGCCGCCGGCGAACGTCGAGCCGTGCTCGCCCTTGTGGAAGGTCTCGGCGAACGCCTTGCTGGCGAGGCACGCGCCCATCGGCAGGCCGGCGGCGATCGGCTTCGCCAGCGTGACGACGTCGGGCACGACGCCGGCGTGCTGCGCGGCGAGGAAGCGGCCGGTGCGGCCGCAGCCGCTCTGGATCTCGTCGTGCACCAGCAGCGTGCCGGTCTCGGTGCACAGCTCGCGTGCTTGGCGCAGGAACGCCGCCGACAGCATGCGGATGCCGCCTTCGCCCTGCACCGGCTCGAGCACCAGCGCCGCCGGCTTCTCGCTGCGCAGCACGCGCGCCAGCGTCGCGGTGTCCTCGGGCGCCACCCAGGTGACCTGCTGCAGCGGCTGGAAGGGCTTCCGGTACTTCTCGTTCCAGGTCAGCGACAAGGCGCCGAGCGAACGGCCGTGGAAGCCCTGTTCGAGGGCGACGAACGACGTGCGTTCGCCTTCGCCGCGGTTGTGCATCGCCCGGCGCGCGAGCTTCAGCGCGCACTCCATCGCCTCGGTGCCCGAGTTGGTGAAGAACGCAGCGCTCATGTCGGTGAGCGCGCACAGCCGCGTCGCCACCTGTTCGGTGTACGGATGGCGGAACAGGTTGCTGAGGTGCACGACCTTGCCGACCTGGTCGCGCAGCGCCGCGGCGAGTTCCGCGTGGCCGTGGCCGAGCGCGCTGACGGCGATGCCGGCCAGGAAGTCGAGGAACTCGCGGCCGGTGCTGTCCACCAGCACGGCGCCGTGGCCGCTGACGAACACTTCGTCGGCGCGGCCGTACGTCTTCATCACGCCTTCATCCATGGTGGGTCTCCGTTGCCGCTCCGTCGGTGGTGAACGTCGTGCCGACGCTGCTGCGCAGCGCCGACAGCACGGCGTCGTGGGCCGAACCCGGGGCGATCTTGATCAGCGCGCGCGGGTTGTCGCGCAGCGCCATCAGCGCCGCGTCGAGCTTCGGCAGCATGCCGCCGCTGGCGACGCCGCTCTGCACGAGGTTCTGGCAGGCAGCGGGTGTCAGCACCGGCAGGCGCTGCTTCTGCGCGTCGAGCACCGCCGGCACGTCGGTCAGGAACAGCAGCGCGTCGCAGCCGAACGCGCGGCACAGCGGCCCGGCGGCGTGGTCGGCGTTCAGGTTGAAGAACGGCTCGCTGCCCGGTGCACTGCCCGGGGCACTGCCCGGCGCAGTCGTCGCGATCACCGGCACGTAGCCGCTGTGCAGCAGCGACTGCACCAGCTGAGGGTTCACGTGGTCGACGACGCCGACGAAGCCGAGATCGCCCTTCGGGTGTTCGAGCTTCTTCGCCGTGAACGTGCCGCCGTCGGCGCCGCTGATGCCGACCGCCGGCACTCCCGCCTGCTGCAGCGCGTGCACCAGCGTGCGGTTGACGCTGCCGCCGAGCACCATCAGCACGACCTCGGCGGTCTTGCCGTCGGTGACGCGCAGGCCGTCGACGTAGGCCTCCGGCAGCTGCAGCGCGCGCGTCAGCTGGCGGATCTGGTTGCCGCCGCCGTGCACGACGACGAGTTCGTGGCCTTCGGCCTTCGCCTTCGCCAGCGCCTTGCACAACTGCGCGCGCTGCTGTGGCTCTTCGAGCTGCGCGCCACCGATCTTGACCAGGATCCTCACGACAGACCGTCTCCTTCGGGCAGGCCGAGCATCAGGTTCATGTTCTGCAGCGCCTGGCCGGCGGCGCCCTTCTGCAGGTTGTCGATCGCCGACGTCAGCACGACGAGCGGGCCGCTCTGGGTCACGGCGACGTGGCACTGGTTGGTCGCCTGCACGCAGCGCAGCTCCGGCTGGCCTTGCGCGTAGATCCGTACGAACGGCTCGTGCGCGTAGGCCTCGGCGAGGCAGCTGCGCAGCGCCGCGGCGGCGTTGCCGGTCGCCGCGAGGCCCGCCGCCGGCGTCACGTAGATCGTCGACAGCATGCCGCGGAAGGCCGGCAGCAGGTGCGGCGTGAAGACGATGCGCGAGGTGCCCGCCTGCTGATGGATCTCGGGGGTATGGCGGTGGTTGCCGACCCCGTAGGCGAGGAAGTTCTCGTGCACGGCGCCGAAGTGCACACGGTCGCTCGGCGCCTTGCCGGCGCCCGACACGCCGCTCTTGCTGTCGGCGATGATCGGCGCCGCTGCGTCGAGCAGGCCCTGCTGCAGCAGCGGCAGCAATGGCAACAGGATCGACGTCGGGTAGCTGCCGGGGTTGGCGACCAGCTCGGCGCCTTGCACGGCGGTGCGCGCGCGCTCGGTCAGGCCATAGACGGCGCGCGCCAGCAGTTCGGGGGCCGGGTGGGCGCTGCCGTAGGTGCGCTGGTAGAGCGCCGGGTCGCGCAGGCGGAAGTCGGCCGACAGGTCGACGACCTTCTTGCCAGCGGCGAGGGCAGCCCGCGCGATCTCGCTGGCAGCACCGTGCGGCGTGCACAAGAACACGCCGTCGACGGTCTGCAGGCGCGACAGGTCGAGCGCGTCGATGGTCGGGTCGCCGGGGAACACCGGCGGCTCCGGCTGCGCGCCGGCGCGCGCCGTCATGACGACGGTGGCCCGCAGCCGCGGATGGCGCTGCAAGCACGACAGCAGTTCGCGCCCGGTGTAACCCGAGGCGCCGACGATGGCGCAGGTCTTCATGCGTTGCGGGTGGTGGGAGCAGGGCGGGCGGCGGCCGCCTTCGCCGCGCTGCTGGCGCCGAGCTGGCGGACCAGGGACCTGGCGCGCGCGTTGTCGCTGCACACCGCCAGCAGCGTGTCGTCGCCGGCGATGGTGCCGACGACGCCGGGCAGTTCGGCGTGGTCGATGGCGACGCCGAGCGCCTGCGCGCCACCGGCCGGCGTGCGCAGCACGACCAGGTTCTGTGCTTGGGTCGCCGACAGCAGCCACGTGTGCACCGCGTGCCACAGGCTCTGCTGCGTCGCCTGCGGCGACAGCGGCGCCTGCGGCAGCTCGTAGCCGTCCTTGCCCTTCACCACGCCGAGGTCGCGCAGGTCGCGCGACAGCGTGCCCTGGTTGACCTCGAAGCCGTCGTCCGCGAGCCGCTGCTGCAGCTCCGCCTGGTTGCGCAGTCGCTCCTGCTCGAGCAGCCGCAGGATGCGCTGGCGGCGTTCGTCGCGGTCGTTCGTGGTCGTCGGGCGGGTTGGCATAAATATGCGGAAGCGGCGCATATTTATGCAGCGCCGCCGACAGCGCAAGCCCTGGTTCCGAATTCGTTCGCGGGCTGCGTCGGCTTCGTGCCGTCGGGTCAGCGGCGTCGCGGCCGGCGGCTGCCGAGCGGGGCGCTGGCGAGGAACACGCCGAACACGTTGCGCAGCCGCTGGTGGCAGTGCGCCGGCACCTGCGGGTCGAAGCGCAGCTGCAGGCGGCCGGCGCGTTGCACGACGTCGATGCGGCCTTGCCGCAGGCCGAGTTCGTGGGCGGCATCGGCGAGGTCGCGCCGCAGTCCTGGCGGCAGCGTGCCCTTGGTCACCGCGAGCTCGTCGCCGCGCACGCGCACCGAGCACAGCGCCGGTTCGGCCAGCCGCTGCAGCAACGCGAACAGGCGGGCGATCACGCGTCGTCGGTGGCGCGGCTGCGCGCGAACGTGTCGTCGTCGCGTTCCGCGTCGACGGGCGGCTCGTGGTCCGCGGTCCACAGCTGAAGGAAGCCGGCGAGCTCGTGCAGCGCCAGCGCCGTGTCGCGCAGGCCGTGCCACTGCGGCAGCCAGTGGCCGAGGCCGTGCTCGCTCGGCAGGCGGAAGCCGGTCGGCGCGGCGATCACCTCGAGGCCCATCGCCTGGAAGCAGGCGACAGCGCGCGGCATGTGCCACGCGTGGGTGACCAGCAGCACGGTCCGGACGCCTTCGTTGTGCAGCAGTGCCGCCGCGTGGCGCGCGTTCTCGAGCGTGTCGCGCGAACGGTCCTCGCGCCAGCGCACCGGCACCCCGAACTCGCGTTCGGCGGCTTGCGCCATCGTGCCCGCCAGCGACCAGTCGGCGCCGCAGCGACCACCGCTGACCAGCAGCGGCAGACCCGTGCGGCGGTGCAGCCAGGCGCCGTAGCGCAGGCGCTGCATCGTCATCGGGCCGGCGACCGCGCGGCCGTATTCGTCGGCGATCGGGTCGGCCTCGGCGCTGAGCACGACGATCGCGTCGGCGCCGGGCAGCGGCCCGTAGGCCGGCAGGGCTGGATGCTGCTGCAGCGAGCCGAGCAGCGCGCCGGCGAACGCCGGGGTCGCCGCGAGCCACAGCCAGGCGAACGCCGCGAGGCGCAGGCCACGGGCGCAGCGCGGCAGCCACCGCGCCAGCAGCACGCCGGCGAGCAGCAACAGCGCTGCGGAGCACGGCGGCAGCAGCAGGTCTTCCAGCAGGTGCCGCATCGTGCCTTCGCTACGTCGTTCCATCCGCGGGTTCGCGCCGGCGCGTGGCCAGCGCGAACGGCCGCATCACTGGTGGCCGGCCGGCTTCTTGCCGTGCTCGCCGCCTTCCGTCTTGCCGCCGGTCGGCAGGTGGATCGCCATCGGCGCCGTCAGCGTGTGCTTGCCCCACGCGATCGACACGGTGCCCTTGGTCGGCTCCTTCTCGTCGGCCTTCAGCTCGATCAGCATCTTGCCGACCGACTCCTTGGCGCTGTCCTTGTTCAGCGTCACCGGGCAGACGGCGTCCGGCGTCCACTTCTGCGGGCCGAACGGCATCAGGCCGTCCTTCATCGCCTTGGAGGAATCGAGGAACGCGAGGGCGAACTGGCCCTTGTCGTCGCAGTGCAGGCCGACGACGTAGCTGCCGGCCGCGAGCTTCACGCCGCCGATCTCGACCGGGACGCTCGTCATGAACGTCGTCCACAGGTCCTTGCCGAGGCGGTTCGTCTTGCCCTTCAGCTTGTCGAGCATGCCGTCGTACTCGGCCTGCCACTCGGGCTGGCCGTGGGTGACGGTGATGCCCGCCATGAGGTTGTCACCGAACAGCACGACGCTGCTGCAGGCGCGGGTGCTGTTGCCGCCGAACACCTGCACCTTCTGGGCGGTGGCGGGCAGGGCGAAGCAGATGGCCGCGAGCGTGGCCGACAGGATGGGGAAACGCATGTTCTTGTTCTTCCTCTTCGTTGGTGTGGGTCGCCGGGTCAGCCGGCGAACAATGGCGGAAGGAAGGTAGGGACCGCGGTGCTGCGCGCAAGCGGCGCGGCGCCAAAGGTCCGCGGCCGGTGGTTGTGACCTGCGTCAGGCGAGCAGCGCGCGCAGACGCTCGACGACGAAGGCGACTTCTTCCTGGGTGTTGTAGTGCAAGAGCCCAAGTCGCAGCACGCCCTCGGGTTCGAGGCCAAGCGCCGTCGTCAGCGCGATCGCATAGCTGTTGCCGCTCCAGCAGTACACATGCTGTTCGGCGAGTTTCTGCGCGATCGCCGCGGGTCGCATGCGGCCCGACGTGAACGACACCGTCGGGCAACGTTCCCGCACGCGCGCTGGATCGGCGATGCCGACGACGCGCACGTCGGGCAGCGTCGCGAGACCGCGCAGCAGCTCGCTGCACAACGCTCGTTCGTGCGCTTCGATCGCCGCGAACGCCGCCAGCAGCGCCGGGCGTCGTTCGGGCGGACCACCGAGCTCGTGGCCGAGCTGCTGCAGGTAGTCGACCGCAGCGAGCGCACCGGCGATGCCTTCGAAGTTGGCGGTGCCGGTCTGCCACTTCTCGGCGCCGTGATCCGACGACGGGCGCACCTTGTCGGCGGCGATCTCCTCGAGCAGTGCACGCCGGCCCCACAGCACACCGAGGTGCGGGCCGAAGAACTTGTAGGCCGAGCAGGCGAGGAAGTCGCAGCCGAGGTGCTTCACGTCGATCGGCAGGTGCGGCGCGTAGTGCACCGCGTCGACGAACGTCAGCGCCCCGTGCTTGCGCGCCAGCTCGGCGATGCGCGCGACCGGCTGGATGGTGCCGCTCAGGTTGCTCGCCGCGCCGACGGCGACGAACCGCGTCTTCGGGCCGATCTTGCGTTCGGCGTCGTGCAGGTCCAGCGACGCGTCGGGCCGCACCGCGATGCGCTGCACGCGGCAACCGGCGTCGCGCGCCGCCAGCACCCACGGCATCACGTTGGCGTCGTGGTCGCTGTCGGTGACGACGACCTCTTCGCCGGGGCGCCAGGTGCGCGCCAGCTGCCGCGCCAGGTGGAACGCCAGCGTCGTCATGTTCTGGCCGAACACGATCTCCTCGGGGTCGCCAGCGCCGACGAAGTCCGCGAACGCGGTGCGCGCCGCGTCGACCATCGCATCGGTCGTGCGCGACGTGGCGAACAGGCCGCCGTGGTTGGCGTTGCCGTGCAGCAGGTAGCCGCGCATCGCATCGGCGACCGGGGTCGGCACCTGGCTGCCGGCGGGGCCGTCGAAGAACACGGCGGTGCGGTGTTCGCCGCGGCGGTCGAGTCCGGGAAAGCGGCGGCGGACGGCGGCGACATCGAGGGAACGCAGCGTCATGTTCGCACGGTAGCGGGGGCGTGCACCGCCGCCCATGGCACCGTCGCGGCGGCCCGGCGGGTCCAGCCCTGGTGCTCCCCGGGCACGGGTCGGTGGCCCGCGCCCCCTGCCGGCGCTAGGCTCCTCCGCCCGCATTCTCGACCGAGGCGGCACCAAGGAGCCGCGACACCATGGGACTGTTCGATTTCCTGAAGAAGAAGCCCAACGATCCGACGCCCGCGGTTCCGGGCGCTCCCGCTGCTCTGCCGTCGACGCCTTCGACTCCGGCTCCGGCGGGTGGATCGGCCCCGGTCGCCGCGGGCGCGTCTCCGTCCGCTGGGACGGCGCCGGCCGCGGCCAGCGCCGCCGCCACTGGCAATGCGCCGGCTGCCGGCAATGCCAACGCCGCCGGTGCGCCTTCGATCGAGGTGATGGACGCGTTCGGTCGCCGCATGCGCATCGGGCGCGACGAGTACCGGAGCAAGATCCTGCCCGACCTGCTGAAGGCGAACGGCAGCAACCCCGACCAGCTGGTCGGTGTCATCCTGCAGGCGGTGCGCGACGGCCTCGCTGCCGACGTGCTGCCGGCGGCCAACCGGCTGACGATCGTCGACAAGGACGTCGAGCGCGCGCTGTCGGTGCTGGCGATCGTGCAGCGCGACTGCGGCGAGCTCGACCTCGCCGAAGCGACCCTGCGCGAGCTGCAGCAGAAGAAGCCGCAGTCGGCGGCGGCGCGCGTCGGGCTCGGCATGCTGGCCGAAGCGCGCGGTGACGCGGCGAAGGCCGAAGCGCTGCTGTGGGAAGCGCTGCAGCTCGACTGCAACCACGCCGACGCCGTGCACGGCTGGCTGCAGCTGCGCCACCGCGCGGTCGGCGACGCGGGCTATCCGGCCGAACTCGAGAAGGCGGCTTCGCTGCCGGGCGCCTGGCGGGCGCCGCTGTGGCGCGCGCGGCTGTTGCTGCAGCAGGGCAAGGCCGACGAGGCCGCGGCGATCTACCGCGACGTCATCGCGCGCGCCGGTGGCGAGAGCGATGCGCTGGTCATGGCCAGCGCCGACCTCGTGCAGGCGCAGCAGGCGACGCTGGTCGCCGAACTGATCGTGCCGCGCTTCCAGCCCGGCCGTCACCACCCGCACGTCGGCTTGGCGCTGTTGCACCACTTCCTGGCGCAGCAGGACCACGTCGCCGGTGCGGGCCTGCTGCACCAGATGCACGTGCACTACGGCCACATGCTCGCCAACGAGCTGCAGCCGTTCACGTCGCACTTCGACCGCATGCGGCTGACGAAGATGCCGCCGTTGCCCGCACCGTCGAACCCGCCGCGCATCGGCCTGTACCGCCTCGACCGGCCGCTGTGGTACGGCGGCTTCGAGGACCCGTCGTGGCTGCTGCCGGCGAAGGCCGCGGACAGCAAGAACGTGGTGTTCTTCGCGCTGGCCGCCGATGGCCAGCCGAAGATCGAGGCCGGCCGCGAGGACGAGTTCGCGCGCTTGTTGCGCAGCGTGCCGCTGTTCCTCGCCGAGCACGCGTGGCTGTCGACGCCGCATCGCGGCTCGGCGGTGCTGTCGCTGGCCGAACACGGCGGCTGGGCGCTGATGGGCCGGCCGTGGCCGGAGGAGCAGCTGCTGACGCAGGTGCCCGAGGCCGAACGTGCGCGCACGATCCTCGTCACCGGCGTCGTCCGTGTCGAAGGCGACAAGCGCCGCATCGACCTGTGGGCCTACGACTGCGCGCAGAAGCAGCGCATCGGCCACGCCGCCGCCGAGGGCACGTTGGCCGAACTCGGCAACATGCTGCTGCAGCTGATGGCCGAGCTGTGGCCGGTGCTGGGTGGGCCGAAGGACCACAAGCCGCCGGTCGGCAACGAGGAGTTCTGGGCGCGCTACGCCGAGGGCCTGGCGCAGCAGAGTGCGCTGGTGGTCACGCAGGCGGGCGGCATGCCGAAGGACCGCCTCTACGGCGAGCGCTACATCACCGGCTGGCTGCAGGCGACGGCACTGGCGGAGACGCGCTGGCAGCCGGGCTTCTGGCTGCTGGCGTCGTCGCTGTGCGTGCTGCACCAGCTCGGCTCGCCGGTGCCGAAGGAGCACGCGCGCATGATCGCCGAGATCTTCCGCCAGTCGCCGGCGAACAGTGCGTTCGCGCGCCTCGCCGTGCGGCCGCTGCGTGCGGTCGGCCTGGAGACGCTGTGGAACTCGCGCCGCGCCGAGATCGTCGCCGCCGCCGGCAACGACCCGAACTACATGGCGTGGCTGCAGCGCGCCGAAGCGGCGAAGTAGCGGGCGGCCCTGGCGGCCGCATTCGCCGCCGCGTTCAAGCCACCGTCGGCACGAGCCCGCACAAGGCTGCGAGCATCGCCACCAGCGGCCGCCCGGTCGGCCGCCCGTGCTGCCAGTCGCCTCCCTCCGCCCCGCTGCCGCCGATGTCGACGTGCGTGAACGGCAGCGGCACCGCGCTGTCGCCGCCGTGCTTCACCAGGCCACTGGCGAGGCACAAGAACGCCATCGGGAACTGGTGGCCGCGCGGCGTGCCCGAGCTCGGCAGGTTGTTGCACGACAGCGTGTCGTCGGCCTTGCTGCGCGGCTGCACGAAGTCGAAGTCCTCGCGGCGCAGGCGCGACACCTCGAACGGATCGCCCCACGCGTCGCCGGCCAGCATCAGCGCTTCGGCGGTCTTCGCCGCGCGCGCCGGGCCGTTGTCGAGTGCGATGTTGTAGGGGCCCATGGCGCGGCCGGCGTGGCCGGTCAGCGTCGCCACGGTGAACAGGTGCGGCGCTTCGGCGCCGGCGGCATCGAGGCGCAGGTGGCTCAGCAGGTCGGCGAGCACGAGGCGGCCTTCGGCGTCGGTGTTGCCGATGCGCACGCGGCAGCCGGCGTGGCTGGTGATGATCTCGTCGCTGACGAAGGCGTCGCTGCCGATGCTGTTGCGCACGACGCCGAGTTCGGCGACGAGGCGCACGCCCGGCAGGCCGAGCTTCGCCGCGGCCAGGAACAGGCCCGCGACCGCCGCGGCGCCGCCCTTGTCGCGACTCATGCCGGCCATGTGGCCGTCGGTCTTCAGGTCGGCGCCGCCGGTGTCGTAGGTCAGGCCCTTGCCGGCGAACAGCAGCGTGCGTTCGACCTTGCCCTTCGGCGTGTACTCGAGCCGCACGACGCACGGCCGGTGCCGCGGCACCGACAGCGACGCGCGCGCGACCGCCATCAGCAGCGGGTAGTCCTTCGCCAGCTTCTTGGCGTCCTTCTGCACCGAGACCTTCACCTTGCTGCCGCGGAACGCCTGCTGCACGAACTCGGCGAAGCGCGGCGGCGCCATGCGTTCGGGCTCGGTGCCGGCGAGATCGCGTGCCAGGCGCAGGCCGGCGTCGGCGGCTTCGACCCAGGCGGCGTCGGCCGCGGTGAAGTGGCCGCCGAGCACGGCGACGCCGAGCTTCTGCACCGGCTCGACCGCGGCGTCGCCGAGCGCTTCGCGCGCTTCCAGCGGTTCCCACAAGCCGCCGACGGCGCCGAGGGCGGCCACCTGCGGCGCGTGCGCGTAGGCCGGCGTCGGCGGGGCCTGCTGCAGCAGCAACAGGATCGCCTTGGCGCCGGCGTCGCGGGCGCGGCGCACGCCGGCGCGCGCGGCTTCGGCGCAGCGGCGCACGTCGTCGTGGTCGCGGCCGAGCGGCCCGGTCGGGGCGACGATCAGGCGGTTGCCGGGCAGGCCGTCGGCGGCCAGCAGGTTGACGCTGCTGGCGAACGCGGCGTCGGCCTTGGCGTGCGCTTGCAGCGGGGCGCGCAGCGCGTCGAGGTGGCCGTGGGCGGCAGCGGGGTTGTGGCCGACGAGGACGACGGCGTCGAAGCCGCCGGCCTTCTGCAGGGCCTTCTCGGGCGACGGAACGGCGAGGATGCGGGTCATCGCCGCATCGTGCGGGCCGATGTCGCGGCTCGCAACTGCGCAGTGGCGGGCGGGCGCGCGGCGTTTTCGCGGCGGTCGCTCATCGACGGCGCACGGGCTCCGTAGCATGCGGCGCCACTGCTCCGCCGCGACGCGGCCATCGCGTCGCCGGCGCTTCCTTCGCCAACGTGCCATGAGAATCGCGTTCGCCTCCGTCCTGTTCTTCTCCGTCGTCGCTGCGAGTGCGAGCCATGCACTCGCGCAGGATCCGCCGAAGCAAGGCGCGCAGCGCCTGACGTTCGAAGACACCAAGCGCCGCCTCTCGTGGGTCGGCCGCATGCCGTCGGCGCGCTGGGCCAGCGACGGTCGCCACGTCGAAGTGCAGGAGATGAAGCGCACGCTGTGGCTCGACCCGGCGACCGGCGACAGCAAGGAGCCGCCGAAGGACGCGCCGGCACCCGCTGCCGC
>JBILEY010000296.1:0-6701 GCA_044351865.1 Planctomycetota bacterium
GACGGCGACCTGTGGCTCGACGAAGTCGATCCCGCGAAGCCGCCGTCGCGCAAGCCGTCCGAGAAGGCGGTGCGCCTGACCGAGGACGGCAGCGGCCCCGGCAAGAAGGAAGAAGTGCACCTGAGCCCGGACGGCAGTGCGGTGTCGTTCGTGCGCGGCAACAACCTGTTCGTCGTCGACGTCGCCAGCAAGGCGGTGTGGCCGGTGACCACGGACGGCGGCCCGGAGCTGTTCCACGGCCTGCTCGACTGGGTCTATCAGGAAGAGCTCTACGGCCGCGGCGACTTCCAGGCGCACTGGTGGAGCCCGGACGGCGCGATGTGCGCGTTCGTGTCGCTCGACGAGTCGCCAGTGCGCGAGTTCACCGTCGTCGACCACGTGCCGCCCGGCTTCCTCGAACGCGAGCGCAGCGTCGTCGCCGAGGTCACCAACTACCCGAAGGCCGGCGATCCGAATCCGTTCGCGCGCTTGTCGATCGCGCACCGCGGCGAACGCAAGGTCGTGCCCGTCGACCTGTCGGCCTTCCCGAAGGACCTGCTGGTCGTGCGCGTCGACTGGACGCCGGACGGCAAGCTGCTGCTGGCGACGATCCAGGATCGCATCCAGACCTGGGCCGAACTGTGTGCGATCGATCCGGCGACGGGAGCGGTGACGAAGTGGATCCGCGAAGAGTCGCCGACGTGGGTCAACCGGCCCGAGTCGCCGCGCTGGCTCGCCGACGGCACGTTCTTGTGGCTGTCGGAGCGCACCGGCTACCAGCACGTCTACCACTACGCGCCCGGCGGCAAGCTGCTGGCGGCGGTGACCAGTGGCGAGTGGCAGGTGCGCAGCATCGAACGCGTCGACGAAGCGAAGAAGCAGCTGTGGTTCGAAGGCACCAAGGACGGCGCCACCGGTCGGCATCTGTATCGCATCGGCTTCGATGGGGCGGGGCTGGTCTGCCTGACGCCCGGCGTCGGCACGCACCAGTTCTCGTTGTCGGCGGATGCTGCCTACGTGCTCGACACGTGGTCGGCACTCGACCTACCGCCGGTCGTGCGTGTCTGCCACGGCGACACCGGCGAGGTGGTGAAGGAGATCGGCCGCGCCGATCGCGGCGAGCAGGCGGCGAAGTACGCCTTCAGCGAGACACAGCGGCTCACGATCAAGGCGCGCGACGGTTACGAGCTCGACGCCACCGTGCAGCTGCCGCCCGATTGGAAGGAAGGCGGCTCCTACCCGGTGTTCCTGCCGACCTACTCGGGCCCCGACGCGCCGACGGTGCGCGATCGCTGGGCGCCGTCGACGTACCACCTGTTCCTGGCGCAGCAGGGCTTCGTGATCCTGCAGTGCAACGTGCGCTCGGCCAGCGGCCGCGGCCAGGTGCACACCGGCACGTGCTACCAGCAGCTCGGCGTGCAGGAGCTGAAGGACCTCGAGGACGCGGTGGCGTTCGTCTGCAGCAAGTTCGGCGGCGACACGTCGCGCGTCGCGATCAGCGGCTGGAGCTACGGCGGCTTCATGGCCGCGTATGCGTTGACGCACAGCGACAAGTTCGCGCTCGGCCTCGCCGGTGCCGGTGTGCACGACTGGCGGCTCTACGACACGATCTACACCGAGCGCTACATGCGCACCCCGCAGGAGAACAAGTCCGGCTACGCGGCGACGTCGGTGATCCAGGCGGCGAAGAACCTGCGCGGCCACCTGGTGCTGCTGCACGGCTCGATGGACGACAACGTGCACCTGCAGAACACCATGCAGCTGCTGTGGGAGCTGCAGGTCGCGAGCAAGCAGAACGTCGAGCTGATGGTCTACCCGCGTTCGCGCCACGGGCTCGACCCGCGCGTCAACGGCCACAGCCAGGAGTTCCAGTGGCTGCGGCTGCAGAAGCTGCTGCAGCCGAAGAACGGCTGAGCGTCGGCGGCCCGCGTCGCAGCGGGCCGCAGCTCGTTCCGACTCCGTCCGATCAGGGGACCAGCAGCACCGTCAGCGCGTCGGTCGAGGTGAACTGCTGCGGGCCGCAGGCGTCGAGCACGACCGCTTGCACCGCGAACTGCAGGCCCGGAGCCGCGGTCGTCGGCACCGGCAGCGGCAGGCGCATGGTGCCGAGGCCGTCGGCGGTGCCGGGCGCCGTCACCAGGTTGGCGAGGTCGAGCCAGATGTCGACGCCGAGCACGTTGAACGAGCCCGGCAGCGCGCCCATCGACGCGGCCCAGATGCCGAGCGCGTTCGGCGGCATGCGGGTGCCGACGACGGCGAAACCGAGGTTGCCGATCTGCGGCGAGCTCGACGCCGTCAGGCGCTGGGCGCCCAGGCAGCCCGGCGTGCCGAGGCCCGATGCGATCGGGAACGGCGGCAAGGTCAGCGTCAGCGGGTTGTTGGTGAAGTTCACGGAGCCGGAGATCGTGCCGACGAAGCCGCTGCTGGTGTCGACGGCGTGGCTGTCGAGGTTCCACGTGCAGACGCCGCCCGGGATGCCGGCGAGCAGCTGGTTCATCGTCGCCTGGATCTCGGCCTGCGTGCGCGCGAACGGCCACAGCCGCACTTCGTCGATGCCGCCGTTCCATACTTCCATCGGCGTGCCGAGGTCGTCGCCCTTGCCGATGCGCAGTGTCTGCTGGCCGACGTCGCGCAGCGGCTGGCCGTTGCCCGCCGCGGTCGCGACCTGCGCGCCGTTGACGAACAGCTTCACCGACGCGCCGTCGTAGGTGCCGGCGACGTGCGTCCAGGTCAGCAGCTGGCCGGGGCCGAAGCTCCAGCTGACACCGATGGTGGCGGTGGTGGTGACGACCTTCCAGGTCAGCACGCGCGCGCCGTTGTTGTTGGCGTCGACGCGCAGGTACATGTTCTCGCTGCCGCCGCCGCTGTTGCCGTGGCGCATGATCGTCGGGTAGCGCCAGCTCGGGCCGATCGTCGTCTCGTCGTAGGTGATCCACGCCTCGAACGTGATGCCGCTCTGCGGGATCAGCTCCGGCGCGTAGGCGAGCTCGATGTAGCCGTCGACGTTGTTGTCGAACGTCGCGCCGAGGTTCTGTGCGGTGACGGGGGCTAGGGGCGCGAAGAGGGCGGCGGTGGCCGCCAACGAGCGAAGGGTGATGCGGGGCATGCGGGCTCCGGGGAGTGGGGAAGCGCCGGACTGTAGCTGGTCGGCCATGTGCGCCAAGCTGCAGCGTTCCTGGTGCAAGCGGCCGGCCGCTCGCATGGGCGTTCGCCGCCCGGCGCGCCCGCACCTACGCCCGTCAGGCCGGCGGCGATTCCGGCGGCGGCACGAGGCGCGGGCGACGGTCGTCGTCGAGCGCCACGAACGTGAACTTCGCCTCGGTGACGCGCTGGCGCGTCTCTTCGGCGCGGCTGCGGCGCCAGGCTTCGACGTGCACCTGCATCGACGTGCGACCGACCTTCAGGATCGTCGCGTAGAGGCTGACTTCGTCGCCGACCAGCACCGGGGAGTGGAACGCCATCGCGTCGACGGCGACGGTGGCGCAGCGGCCGCGCGCGCGCCGCGTCGCCGCGCTGCCGGCGGCGAGGTCCATCTGCGTCATCAGCCAGCCGCCGAAGATGTCGCCGGCCGGGTTGGTGTCGGCGGGCATCGCGATCGTGCGGATCACCGGTTCGTGCGTGGGCGGCGTCGGCGAGCTTGCGGGCGTGGAGGTGCTCATGCGCGGGACGAGGTCAGGCGGCGGGGCGAGTGGGTGGGCGAACGCGAACCCGGTTCAGCGGCGGCGGCGCTTTCGCTGCTCCGGCGCGTCGTCGGCGCCGTCGCCATCGCCGCCCTCGCCGTTCGTCGGCGCCTCCGGCAGCGGCTGGTCGTCGTCGTCGAGCCGCAGGTAGACGCGCAGGGCAGCGCGCACCACCGCGCCGGCCGAGTCGTGGTTGCCGTTCTTGACCTGCGCATAGACCGCCTGCGCCAGCGCGAACGGCACGTTCGCCGCGATCGCGGTGCCGCGCTTCGTCTTGTCGATCGCCATCGGCGCGAACATAGCAGCGCGCCAGCCCCGCCGCGCGGGCATTGCCAGCGCCCCGGTGGATCCGCTACGACGCCGGCCACCGTTGGGAAGACTCCATGCTGCGCCGCATCGACTCGCTGAACTACCCCTACGACGGACCGGCACCCGACGCCTGCCGGGAGCTCGAGCAGAACGGCCACTGCATCCTGCGCCAGGTCTTCACCGCGGACGAAGTGGCGGCGCTGCGCGACGAGATCGACGGCGTCTACCGCACGGTGCCGCCCGAGATGCGCGACTCCGCGATCTCGCCCGAGGTCGGCGCGATGTACCGCTACCAGATGTTCAACCACGGTGCGCGCTGCCAGGCGGCGATCGCGCACCGCCGGATCCTGGACGTGCTCGAACCGTTGCTCGGCGGCGACTGCCACGTCATCGCCTGCACCGCGTGGCGCAATCCACCCGGCAACGCGCTGACGCCGAACGGCCTGCAGTGGCACGTCGACGGTGGCCCGTTCGTGCCGATGCCGGAGGGGGTGCGCTGGCCCGCGGCGATCGCGTTCCCGATCTTCGTGGTGGCGACGCACCTCTACCTGCAGGACGTCGGACTGGACGATGGCCCGACCGCGTGCCTGCCGGGCAGCCACCGCGGCGGGCGCGTGCCGCCGCTCGAGCGCTGCTGGGACCTCGACCTCGAGTTCGATGGGCAGCGGCCGGTGTTGCACACGGTGCGCGCTGGCGACGTCGACTTCCGCATCTCCGACGTCTGGCATCGCCGCTGGCCGCCGGGGCCGAACGCGCGGGGGCGCTTCTTCCTGCAGACCAACTACGCGCGGCGCGACATCGCGCAGCGCGTGCTGCCGACCGCGCAGGTGCACCACGTCGCACCGGCGGCGATCGCGCGCGCGACCACCGATCGCGAACGGCGCCTGCTCGGCCTGCATCCGCAGAGCTACTTCGATGCGTGATCGTCGTCGGGGGCGCTCGCACCCGTTCGCCGCGCTACGCTCCGGCGCCTCGGCATGAGCACGTCGATCGAACTCCGCCACCTGCGCTACTTCCTCGCCGTCGCCGAGACGCAGAACTTCACGCGCGCCGCGGAACGGCTGTCGGTGTCGCAGCCGAACATCTCGCAGCAGCTGAAGGACCTCGAACAGCAGCTCGGCACGCCGTTGTTCACGCGCGTCGGCAAGTCGGTGCGCTTGACCGAGGCCGGGGCGCTGCTGCGGCCGCACGCCGAGCAGGTGCTGCGCAAGTTCACCGAAGCCTGTGCGTCGGTGCGCGACGTCGGCACCGCGAGCGTCGGCCACCTCGAGGTCGGCGTGATCCCGGCACTGCACCTGGCGTGGATCCCGGGCACGCTCGCCGACGTCGCCTCGCAGTTCCCGGGGCTCACCGTCAGCGTGCACGAGCAACCGTCGCGCGCGGTCGAGACGGCAGTCGAAGCCGGCCGCTTCGACCTCGGCCTCGGCATCCTGACCCGCACGTCGCCGAACCTGCGCTACGAACGGCTCGCGACCGAACCGATGGTCGTCGTGGTGCCGACGCGGCACCCGCTGGCGCGCTGCCGGCGGCTCGGCAAGGACGACCTGGCGACGCAGCGCGTCATCGCGCTGCCCGACTACTTCGACATGCGCCGCGTCGCCGACGAGGTGTTCACGCGCCTTGGGCTGCGGCCGCAGGTGGCGTTCGAAGTGAACACCATCGCCGCCACGCTGGCCGCGGTGGCTACCACCGGCTGCGTCGCCGTGCTGCCGGCGGTGGTCATGCGCGGCAACGAACGGCACGACCTGGCGGCGATCCCGATCGAAGGGGCACCGGTGAAGCTCGAGCTCGGCATCTTCTGGCGCGCTGGCGCCGAGCCGTCGCCGGCGGCGGTGCGCTTCGCCGAGCTGCTGCGTGGGCGCGTCGCCGCGGCGTCGCCGCGGCCGAAGCGAAGTGCGCGCAGCTGAGGGGCCTTCGAACGGCCGGCAGGTCTCGGTGGTGGTGGTGGGGGCAGCGCGTGATTCGCGGCGAGCCGCCCACCCGTGGCTGGCTGGTGACGGGGCGATGCGTGCCTCCTGGCCTTCGCATCGGCAAGGGGTGCGTCATCGGCTGTGGGACTGGGCCGTGTCGAGCGTCCCATTGGCTCCGCTCGGAGCGTGCGGATCGGCGGACTGCTCAGCTGCAAGACAAGGTGCACGATCGGATTTGCGATTCCACTGAATCGACTAGTCAGGCAAGCGAAGAATCGGCCCACGCTCGTTGGCGAGCTGAACATTGGGCCCACTTGCACCGATACCGACCAGGACCTCCTCTCCGCCGCGCTTGCCAACGTGAACTCCGGCACCCTCCTTGGCAAAATCCTGAACACGCACGCCGTGTGACGAATCGTTCTGGCGCACTTCGAGGAATGCGCCTTTCTCGAGCCCCCAGCCAAGGCGTACCCCTTTCCACTTCTCCTTCGCCGAGAGTGCATCGTCGCCAAACCAGGCAAGGCCTGTGTTCCGACCAACCAAGAACCCGCCCACGCGGATGCCGGCACGAGATATCGTCATCCCCCCGGGCGCGGAGTCGGCTTCGTTTCTGTTGGAACCGTTACGCAGAGAAAGGGACTGCTCCGAAATCCCGCTTCCCTTTGTCATCGTCATGAGCGCAGCACCGCTCGCATCGAGACCGCAGATCAACTGACCTCTCTCGGCTGCGAGCATGGAGAGCATGCAGTCACCATCGTCGCGCCCAAGCAAACTGACAGAATTCCCCTTGTCACCTGCTGCCAACGTCAATCGACCACCCGGT
>JBILEY010000326.1:0-6151 GCA_044351865.1 Planctomycetota bacterium
GAGTTGCCGGCCACCTGCAGGCGGCGTTGTCGGCGGTGGGGGTGCCCGACGACGTGGTGCGCGCGATCGTCGCCACGGCGGCTCGTCTGCAGCCGGAGATCGTCGACGCGCCGGGCCAGTGAACGGCGTCGCGGGCGGTGCTCGCCTCGATCCTCGTCAGGACGAGCCGATCGTCAGCTGCAGCGCGTTGGTGGTGGTGATCGCGGTGATCGCACCGCCGCCGCCGAGTTCGATCGACGCCACCTGCTGCTGCAGCACCGCGCCGACCAGCGAGGGCACGTTCGGCACCACCAGCGAGGTCGTCGCCGCACCGCCGCTCGGCGGCAGCAGCGTCAGTTCGTCGGGGCTCGCCAGCAGCGTGCAGCCGGCGAGCGCCTGCGGCAGCAGCGCATTCAGCGGCAGCGACAGCGGCGCGAAGCCGAGGATGCCGACGCCGAACGCGTTCGCCGGCAGGCCGGTGGCCAGCGAGCGCTGCGTCGAACCCGTGAACGGCAGCGACAGCGCCGCCAGCGCCAACGGGCCGCCGCTGCCGCTGCAGCCGCTGCCGGTGACCGTCGCCGTCGCCGGGCACGTCGGCGCCAGCAGCGCCAGGTTGTTCGCCGGTTGGCCGTCGACCACGGACAACTCGCCGCCGACCAGCACGTCGCCGTTCGGCAGCGGCAGGAACGAACGCGCGCCGCCGGTGACGCCGCTGCCGAACGGCTCCCACGCATTGTTGCGCCGCCGCACGACACCGCGCGCCGCCTGGTTGGGGCCGATGTAGAGGAAGCCGCCGCCGAGCAGCCAGTCGCCGTTCGGCAGTTCGTTGAGGTCGAGCGCGCCACCGAGCGCCACCTGCGTGCCGGGCACGACGGCCCACGTGGTCCCGGTCCAGCGCACAACGCTGATGCCGCTCCAGCCGCCGGCTGCGCACAGCGTGCCGTCGCGCAGCGTCGCGAAGCGCGTCGCGTGGCCGGACAAGAGGCCTGGCGTGCCGGAGCCGAGGCCCGGCATCGCCTGCACGCTGGCGCCGTCCCAGCGCGCCATGTCGCGGAAGCCGCCGGATACGGCGACCAGCGCTTCGCCCGACATCACCACGTCGCCGTTCGGCAGCGTGTGCACTGCCCACACGGGGAAGTTGAACAGTGGCGACGGTGCGAGGCCGAGGCCACTCCAGGTGACGCCGTTCCAGCGGCGCGCACGATCGACGTGGCTGGTGCCGACGACGATCTCGCCGTTCGGCCGCGCGGCGATGCTCCACACGTCGGCGCCCGGTCCAGCACCCAGGCTCGACCAGCTGCTGCCGTCCCAGCGGGCGAGGCCGACCGCGGGCCCGCCGCCAGCGGTGGTGAACGTGCCGCCGACCAGCAGGTCGCCGTTCGGCAGTTCGAGCGCGTCGCGCACGAGGCCGTTCAGGCCGCTGCCGAGCGCGGTGACGATGCTGCCGTTCCAGCGGGCGATGCGGTTGGCGGCGATGCCGAACGCCGACGTGAAGTCGCCGACCAGCAGGATGTCGCCGTTCTGCAGGCGGAGCAGTTCGTGCACCGGGCCATTGGTGCCGATCGGGATCGGCACGATCTGCGTCGTGCACTGGGCGATGGCGGCGCTGGCGATGGTGAGGGCGGCAGCGGCGGCGAGGACGCCCATGGCGGGGCATGGTAGCGGCAGCGCTGGCGGTCGGGGCTCGTCCATCTGGCGGTGCTGGCCGCAGTGAACCGCGGTGGCCACCGGTGCGTTGCCGCGCGCATGAGGTCCGGCTGCTTCCTCGCTCCGTTCGTCTCGCTGCTGGCGATGCTGCTGCCGGGCCAGCAGCAGGAGCAGGTGCTCTCCGGCGAGTCGGCCTTCGACAGCAACCAGTGGAACCACCGGGATTCGTCTGCTCGCGAGCTGTCGGCGCACTTCCCGTTGTTGCCGAGTGTCGCCGTGCTGCTGCCGTGGGCGGCGCCGGAGTCCAACGCGACGGTCGCCGACCTCATGCTCGGCATCCGCGGCTTGCTGGTCACGGGCTCGACGCTGCGGGGTGGCGAGCGGCGCAAGGAGGTGAAGCAGATGGTCAACCGCATCCGCCAGCTCGACCGCAGCCAGCTCTCGTTCGGCGAACGGCTCGGAACCACCGTGCTGCTCTACGACACCAGTGTCGCGTCGAGCTACCCCACGCTGCACAAGCTCGCCGACGGCTTCGCCGAGCAGCTGCAGCGGGAACTCGCGGCGACGACGCCGTGCGTGCTGCCGGCGCTCGAGCTGCTGGAACTGCACCTGCTGGTGGAGCGAGTCCAAGGCTGTTCCCCGCAGGCGCCTTGGCTCGGTGATCTGCGCGCCGTCGCCCACGCGGCCACGTGCAGCGATCGCCCTGGCGCGAGCCGGCGCAGCGACGCGGCGCTGCTGCTCGTTCGCCAGCTGCGCGGCGAACGCGTTCCTGCCGACCTGTTGCTGGCCGTCTGTTGGCCGACCAACCCGGTGCTCGACCCCGTGCACACGTGGCTCGGCGTGCTGGCGGCCGAGCGCGTGACCGCCGCCGAACGCGCCCCGCTGCTGCCGCAGCTCGAGCGCCTGCTCGCGGCTCGGCACGGCCCTGCCGCCGATGAACGAGCCGGCAGCTGGGAGCCCGCGGGCGAGCTGTCGCGCGCGGCCACGACCGCCTGGCACATGCGGTCGCTGCGGCAGGCGGACATGCTGTGGAGCGCGGACCGACGCGCGGCTGCTCGAACGGCCGCGACGGCGAGGCACTGATCCGGCGGCGGCGCCCCGTCGAAACCGACTTCGCGCCCGGGCGGCCGGTTGCCGATGCCTACGGCGGAGATCCCATGGGCCTGCGCATCAACACGAACATCCCGGCGATGACCGCCCAGCGTTCGTTGTCGCAGATCACCGAGCGCCTCGCGGTCGGTTACCGGCGCCTCGCCACCGGCCTGCGCATCACCACCGCCGCCGACGACGCGGCGGGCCTCGCGATCAGCGAGCGGCTGCGCGCGCAGGTGCGTTCGCTCGACCAGGCGCGTCGCAACGCGCTCGACGGCATCTCCCTGGTGCAGACCGGCGAAGGCGCGCTCGGCGAGGTCAGCGGCATGCTGCTGCGCCTGCGCGAACTGGCGGTGCAGTCGGCGAACGGCTCGGTGTCGAACTCCGACCGCCGCACGCTCGACGAGGAGTTCCAGCAGCTCGTCGACGAGATCGACCGCATCGGCCGCGGCACCGAGTTCAACGGCATCAAGCTGCTCGACGGCAACGCCTCGACGGTGCTGTTCCAGGTCGGCATCGGCACCAACGCCGGCATCGACACGCTGTCCGCGTCGCTGTCCCCGGTGCTGGCGACCGGGCTCGGCCTCGACGTTCTCGGCGTCACCAATGTCGGCGCCTCGACGACGGCGATCGCGGCGATCGACTCTGCCATCGACAGCGTCTCGCGCGTGCGCGGCCGCTTCGGCGCGCTGCAGAACCGGCTCGACAGCACGATCCGCAACCTCGCCGTGCAGTCGGAGAACCTCGCCGCCGCCGAGTCGCGCATCCGCGATGCCGACCTCGCCAATGAGGCGGCGGTAGTGGCGAAGTACCAGATCCTGCAGCAGGCGGCGATCTCGGTGCTGGCGCAGGCGAACTCGCAACCGCAGCTGGCCCTGCGGCTGCTCGGCATCGGCTGAGCGGCTGCTCGCCGCGCCATCGGCGCTGTTCGCCGTCGAACTGTCGCGCCCGCGCGCGACGATGCGGACGCGGCAGCGACCGACGGGGCTCGCAGCGCGGTGCTGTATCCGGCGACGGCGTGGTTCGTGCTGGCGTCGCTGGCTGGCATGGTCGTGTTCGTGCTGCATCTGCTGGCGCAGCCCGCGAACTAGGCCGTCGGCGGATCGCCCGTTGCCATGGTGGCGGGCGGGCATCGCTGGGCGGCCGGTAGCCCGCTGCGGGCGATTCCCGGAAATGCCGCGAACGCCGGCCGCCCGCGGACCGCTGCTCCTGACGTGCAATCCCCCTTCGCCGCCGCCGTCCTTCTCACCCTCGCCGCCACCGTCGCCGCCCAGGACGTCAACGTCGCCCTCACCGGCACGGTGACGCAGTCCTCGAACTCCGGGTTCCTGGAGCTGCCGTCGTACGCCAACGACGGCAACCGTGACGGCTACTGGTACAACTACTCGTCGACCTGCACCGGCAACCTGCTCGGTGCGTGGATCCAGGTCACGCTGGCCAGCGCCAGCCCCGTGCACGAAGTGGTGCTGTGGAATCGCGGCGACTGCTGCCCCGGGCGGCTCTCCAACTTCCGCGTCGAGGTCAAGAACGGCACCGCGGTCGTGTTCACGCAGGACATCCTGACCAACGGTGGCACCATTCCGGCCGGCGACGCGCTGCGCATCAAGATCCCGGGCAGCGGCGTCACCGCGACGTCGGTGCGCCTGACCAACCTCGGCACCAACTCGGAGGGCTCCTACTACCTCCATCTGAGCGAGTTCGAGGTCATCCGCTACGGCTCCGGCCGCACCGTCAACTTCGCGCGCTACGGCACGGCCTCGTCCTCGTCGAATCCGACGCAGGCGGCGCGCGTCGTCGATGGGCGCATCGACGGCATCGCCCAGAACGGCTCGACGTTCCAGTCGCTGAACGCGGCCGGCCAGTGGCTGCAGGTCGCCATGGAGCGCCACCGTGTCGATCGCATCCAGCTATGGCCGGTGACGTTCGGCAACAGCACCAGCCAGTGCGGCAACTTCCGCCTCGCGGTGATCGACGGCGGCGTCGAAGTCTGGGGCGTGGACGTGCTGCCCGGGGCGGTGATGCCGATCAACCAGCCGACCCTCGTGACGCCGCCGTCGGGCACCTTCGGCGACACCATCCGCCTCAGCACGCTCGGACCGGTGGGTGGCAGCGAGGACCTCGTGCTGGCCGAACTCGAGAGCCTGCAGTTCGCCGGCTACCTCGGCGAACAGTGGGCCTACGGCGCTGGTTGCCTCGGCAGTGCTGGCGTGCCGCGGCTCAGCTGCGCCGTGCGGCCGGCCACCGGCGCCAACCTCGTGCTGCGCGTCACCAACGTGCCGGCACCCGGCGTCGGCCTGCTGCTGACCGGCCAGTCGAACGCCGACTGGAGCGGCCTGCCGCTGCCGCTGAACCTGCTGCCGGTCGGCGCGCCCGGTTGCTGGGCGCTGGCGAGCCTCGACCTCAGCCAGGGCGGCATCGCGACGAACGGTGCGATCGACTTCCCGTTCCCGCTGCCGCCGACGGCGCTGCTCGGCCTGCGCATGTTCCAGCAGGCGGCGTTGATCGATCCGACGGCGAACGCGCTGCAGATCGTCGTCAGCAACGCGCTCGAGCAGTACGTCGGATTCTGAGTCCGCAGTCGCGGCGCTGGCTCAGTTGCCGACGACCGCGGCGAGCGCGTTCGAGGTGCGGAACACGCTGCCGTCGAACGTGCTGGCCTGCGTGGTCAGCGCGAAGGCGAGCAGGGACGGTGCCGCCGGCACCGCGACCGGGTAGGTGCTGGCACCGGCGTTGGCGACCGCGTAGCCGACGCCGAGCGACGGATCGATGTGGGCGAAGCAGCCCGCACCGCCGATCGCCGTGAGGTCGATGCCGAACGGCAGCGCCTGCGTGCCGAACCAGAACGCGGCGAAGGGGGCGCTGGCTTCGACGTTCGTGGCGTTCAGCGTCCACGTGGTGCCGAGGCGCGGCAGGTTGCTCGCCAGCGTCAGCGGCAGCACGCTCGGGCAGCCGGCGCCGAAGCTGGTGACGATGGCGTCGCCGCTGTTGATCGCGAACAGCGACAGCGTGCCGTTGCCTTCGCTGACCACGGCCAGCAGGGCGCGGCCGGTCGGGTTCTGGTCGGCGGCGATGAACTGCAGGCCCTCGGGGGCGAAGCTGCCGAGCCCGCTCGAGGCGAGCACGTTGATCACGTCGACCAGCACCGGCGCCGCCGGGTTGGTGACGTCGTAGACGACGACGGCGTTGCTGCGTTCGAGGCCGACGAACAGCAGCGGCGTGCCGCCGACGACGCCGAAGACCACCGCTTCCGGCTCCGGACCCTTGTCGTCGGAGCGGCTGTCGTCGAGCAGGCCGCGGGCCAGCATCAGCTGCTCGAGCTGCGCGCCCGAGTCGAACACGATGGCGCCGCCAGTGGTCCAGATGGTGAACGAACGGCCGCCGAAGCAGTAGATCTGGTCGACGTCGCCGTCGCCGTCGGTGTCACCGCGCGCCA